>DASSZM010000010.1:0-12515 GCA_035702855.1 Acidimicrobiales bacterium
GGCCTTGACCGACTCCGGCAGCTGGTCCCACGCGTCGACCTGCCGGTCGACGGGCTTGATGTAGTAGAAGATGTCGTTGAAGTCGATGCCGGACAGGTCCTCGCCCCAGCTGGGCATGGGCCGGGCCTGGAAGCG
The DNA here is from genome assembly GCA_035702855.1 of Acidimicrobiales bacterium. Classification (GTDB taxonomy): domain Bacteria; phylum Actinomycetota; class Acidimicrobiia; order Acidimicrobiales; family Palsa-688; genus JAKAQB01. Next base: position 136 of record DASSZM010000010.1, read on the forward strand.
GCGGAGCGCCTTCAGCCGGTTGCTCGTCATCCACTCCGGCTCGCCCTTCATCCAGGACATCTCCCGCACGATGTCCTCGGACAGGCCCTTCTTCGGCTTGAAGACGTAGAAGTCCTCGATGTCGCTCCAGCCCAGCTTGTACCGGCCGAGGTCCAGCTCTGCAGTAGCCATCAGGCGTACGCCTCCCGAGAATTTCTCCTACGTCGATAGTAACAACCTCCCCGCCCAACGGGAGGGCCATGCCCGACGGGCGCTCAGGCGGCCGGGGACCCGGCGGGGCGCGCCGGCGCCTGCCCGGTCAGCCCGGCGAGCAGCTCGCGGGCGGCCGGCCGCTCCAGGTAGTCGAGGGTGGCGCGGTGCGCCAGCCGGGAGACCATCGCCCGGCGGCGGGCGTCGAGCGGGTCGGTCCCCATGGCCGTCACGACCCTCCGGGTGGGGGCCAGCACGAGCACCGGCACGCCGGCGCGTCGCAGGGCGACCAGCTCCCGGTCGAGCTGGCGGCGGGCGTAGCGCCGCAGGGGGCCGGCGGCCCGGGCGCCGCCGGGGGTGGCGGTGTGGGCCATCGGGGCCGACACCACCACCAGGTCGAGCTGGCGCGGGTGCAGCAACCCGGCGTGGTGCAGCGACGACACGCCGCCGTCGACGAAGCGCTCGCCGTCGATGCGCACCGGCTCGTAGTAGGCGGGCACGGCGCAGGAGGCGGCCACCGCCAGGCCGAGCGGCGCGCGGGGGTCGCCGGCACGCCCGAACACGACGCCCCTGCCGTCGCGGAGGCGCACCGAGCACAGCCACAGCTCCCGGTCGGGCCACTCGCCGCCGGCGACCCGGTCGATCCCGGCGGACATGGCGGTCGTCGGCACCGGGCCCGGGGGGAGCAGGGCGGCGGCGAGGGCGAGCGGCAACCGGCCGCGCGGGTCGAGCAGCCCCCGCGCCGCGCCGGCGACGGAGGCCGGCGGTCGCGGGCGGAGGAAGGCCCGCAGGTCGGTGCGCGGCCGGTGGGGACCGCCCGGACCCGCCACCAGCTGGCCGACATCGGAGAGCGGCTGACCCTCGCTGACGGCGCGCAGGTCGGCGGTGGTCAGCCCGAGGCGGAGCAGGCTGGCGCTGAGCGAGCCGGCCGACGTGCCGACCAGCACCTCGGCGTCGCGGGGGTCCCAGCCGGTCGCCTCCTGGAGGGCCGCCAGGACGCCGCCGTGGAAAGCGACGCCCACCGCTCCCCCGGCCCCGAGGGCGACACCGACACGCATGGAGCTCACGGTACCCAGCGGCCGCCGGAGGACCGCAGGCCGGTTGGGCCCGCCGCCCTAGCGGTTGGAGGGCCGGCTCGGCCGGGCGCCGGCGGCCAGCGCGCTCAGCAGGATGAGGGCGCCCACGGCGAAGACCAGCCAGCGGGTGCTGGCCGGCTGCACCCAGATGGTGACGACCATGACGAGGATCCCCACGGCGGCGGCGGCGAGGTAGTCGACGGGCGCCTTGGATGCAGCGGGCGGCATGCGCCGGATCGTACCGGCACGCCGTCCCGGGAGGCCAAACCGGCGCCGCGCCGCCGCTGCCGGTCAGCCGACCAGCTGGCGCAGCTCCTCGAGCAGGCCGAGCTCGTCGCGCCCGGCGGCCGGCACGGGGGTCACCTGCAGGTGGGTCACCCCGGCGTCGCGGAAGGCGGCGACGCGCTCGGCCACCCACGAGCGGGGGCCGACCAGCGACGTCAGGGCGAGCAGCTCGTCGGGGACCAGCGCCTCGGCCTCCCTCTTGCGGCCGGCGAGGTACAGGTCCTGGATCTCCGCCGCCTCCTTCTCGAAGCCGTAGCGGCAGGCCAGGTCGTTGTAGAAGTTGCGGCCCTTGGCGCCCATGCCCCCGACGTAGAGGGCGACCATGGGGCGGGCGAGGTCGCGGACGGCGAGGACGTCGTCGCCGTCGCCGATGGCCAGCAGGCCGCCGGCGCTGATCTGCAGCGGCCCGAGCGCCGGGTCCCGCTTCGCCCGGCCGGCGCGCAGCGAGGCGCCCCAGACCTGGTCGGCCCGCTCGGGGATGAACAGGATCGGCAGCCAGCCGTCGGCGACCTCGGCGGCCAGCGCCACGTTGCGCTCGCCGAGCGCGGCGAGCCAGACGGGGATCCGCGGCCGGAGGGGGTGGGCGATGATCTTGAGCGGCTTGCCGAGCCCGGTGCCGCGCCCGGCGGGCAGGGGCAGCTGGTAGTAGCGCCCCTCGTGCACGAGCGGCGCCTCCCGGGCCCACACCGCCCGGCAGATCTCGACGATCTCGCGGGTCCGGCCGATGGGGGCGTCGTAGGGCACCCCGTGCCAGCCCTCGATCACCTGCGGACCCGACGCGCCGAGCCCGAGCTGGAAGCGGCCGTCGGACAGGGCGTCGAGCCCGGCGGCGGTCATGGCGATCAGCGTCGGGGTGCGCGAGTAGATGGGCAGGATCCCGGACGCGATCTGGACCCGCTCGGTGCGGGCGGCGAGGAAACCCATGAAGCTCGGTCCGTCGAAGCCGTAGGCCTCGGCCACCCAGACCAGGTCCAGGCCGACGCGCTCGTAGTCCGCCACCCGGCGGGCGGCCTCCTGGAAGCCGCCGTCGTAGCCGAGGAACGTGCTGATCTGCATCGCGGCGCCTCCCATGCCGGCCGGGGCCCCTGCCCGGCGTGGCGATCGTAGAGCCGCCGGGGCGCCGGCCGCCCGCCCCCCGGGCCCGCCCATGCCAGGCTGGGGCCCATGTCCCAGCCGACCCCGCCGATGGCGCCCCGCCGACCGCACCGCATCGAGATCCCCGGCCAGCAGCCGCGCGACGACGACTGGTACTGGCTACGGGGCCGTGACGACCCGGCGGTGCGGGCCTACCTCGAGGCGGAGAACGCCTACGCCGACGAGCTGCTCGCCCCCACCGAGAAGCTCCAGGAGGCGATCTTCCAGGAGATCAAGGGGCGGGTGGTCGAGACCGACGCCGACGCCCCGGTGCGCGACGGCGCCTGGTGGTACTGGAGCCGGACCGTCGAGGGGCAGCCGTACGGCATCGCCTGCCGCCGCCACGACCCCGAGCGCCGCCTCACCGCCGAGGAGGTGCTCGCCGACGCCAGGGCGGGGCGCACCGAGCTGGAGGAGGTGATCCTCGACCAGAACGAGCTGGCCGCCGGCAGCGACTCGTTCGCCCTCGGGGTGTTCGACGTCTCCCCCGACCACCGCGTGCTGGCCTACGCCACCGACCTCGACGGCGACGAGAAGTACGCCCTGCGCTTCCGGGACCTCGCCACCGGCGAGGACCTCGCCGACCGGGTGGAGGACGTCACCTACGGCTCGGCGTGGTCGGCCGACGGCCGGACGCTCTTCTACGTCCTGCCCGACGCCGCCATGCGCCCCTTCCAGGTGTGGCGCCACGCCCTCGGCACCGACGCCGCCGACGACGTCCTGGTCCACGAGGTGAGCGACGAGCGGTTCTTCGTGTCGGTGGGCACCACGCGCTCCCGGCGGTTCGTGGTGGTCGACGCCTCGTCGAAGATGACGTCGGTCGCCCTGTCGATCCCGGCCGACCGCCCGACCGAGGAGCCCACCGTCGTCCTGCCCCTCGAGGAGGGGGTCGAGTACGACGTCGAGCACGCCGTCTGGCCCGGCGGGGGGGACGTGTGGCTGGTCCGCCACAACCGCCCGGCGGCGGACGGCAGCCGCCGGACGGACTTCGCCCTCGACGTCCTGCCGGTGGGCGGCGGGGTGGGCGACCTGCGCGAGCTGCTCCCCCACCGCCCCGGCGTGCGGCTGGTGGACACCGAGGCGTTCGCCGACCACGTCGTGGTCACCGAGCGGGCCGAGGGCCTGGACCGGCTCCGGGTGCTGCGGCCCGGCGGCGGGCGCGACGAGCTGCTCCCCCAGCCCGACGCCGTCTACACCCTGACCGGCGCCGCCAACCCCGAGTGGGACGCCTCCCGCTACCGCTTCGGGTACATGTCGCTGGTCGCCCCGCAGTCCACCGTCGAGGTCGACCTGGTCGGTGGCGAGCGGCGCGTCGTCCGCCAGCAGCCGGTGGTCGGCTACGACCCGGCGCGCTTCCGCAGCGAGCGGCTGTGGGCGCAGGCCGCCGACGGCGCCAGGATCCCGATCTCGGTCGTGGCCCGGGCGGACGTGGCCCTCGACGGCACGGCCCCCTGCCTGCTGTACGGCTACGGCTCCTACGAGGTCACCGTCGACCCCTGGTTCTCGGTGCCCCGGTTGAGCCTGCTGGAGCGCGGCGTGGTCTTTGCCATCGCCCACGTGCGCGGCGGGGGCGAGCTCGGGCGGAGCTGGTACGAGCAGGGTCGGCTGCAGGCCAAGCCCAACACCTTCACCGACTTCGTCGCCTGCGCCGAGCACCTCGTCGCCACGGGGTGGGCCGACCGCCGCCGCATCGCCGCCCGGGGCGGCAGCGCCGGCGGCCTGTTGATGGGCGCGGTGACCAACCTCCGCCCCGACCTGTGGCGGGCGGTCGTCGCCGAGGTTCCCTTCGTCGACGTCGTCACCACCATGTCGGACGCGAGCCTGCCGCTCACGGTCACCGAGTGGGAGGAGTGGGGCAACCCGGTCGGCGACCCGGCGGCGTACCGCACGATGCTGTCCTACAGCCCCTACGACAACCTCGCCGCCGGCGAGTACCCGGCGATGTTCGTCACCGCCGGCCTCAACGACCCCCGGGTCGGGTACTGGGAGCCGGCCAAGTGGGTGGCCCGCATCCGGACCCTGGCCACCGGTGACCGCCCGATCCTGCTGCGCACCGAGCTCGACGCCGGCCACGGCGGCCCGTCGGGGCGCTACGCCGCCTGGCGGGACGAGGCCCGGGTGGCCGCCTTCGTGCTGGCCCAGCTCGACGTGGAGGCCTGACCGCCACGACGCCGGCCCGGCGCCGCCCCGCCCGGTTCAGCTGCCGGGCGGGGCGGGCGGCGCCGGTTCGGCCCCGAGGCCGACGCCGTCCCGCAGGTCGATGGCGACCTCCGTCCCGTCCCCGTCCGGCCCGCCGGTGGGCGTGAGCGACCGGGTCGCGGCCGGCGCGGCGCCGGGGGCCGGGGCGTCGTCGGCGGCGGCGGCGAGCACGGCGCCGATCTCGGCGCCGATCAGCTCGTCGCGCTCGAGCAGGGCGTCGCGCAGCGCGGCGACGAGGCCGGGGTGGGCCGACAGCAGGCCGCGCACGTCGTCCCGGGCCCGCTCGAGGATCCGCTCGACCTGCCGGGCGGTGGTGTCGTCGCCGAGCACCCGGGCGACGGGATGGACCGGCCCGGGGACGGCGTCGGCGGAGATCAGCGTGTCGGCCATCCCCCAGCAGCCGACCATGCGGGCGGCGGCGTCGGTCGCCGCCTTCAGGTCCCCGGCGACGCCGGAGCTGCTCTCGCCGAAGAACAGCTCCTCGGCGACCATCCCCCCGAAGGCGATGCGGATGAGGTTCTCGGCCTCCGACTGGGTGGTGGTCCAGCGCTCGTCCTGGTCGGAGTGCGCCAGCAGCCCGAGCGAGCTGCGGCGCTTCACGATGGAGAGCACCTCCAGCTTGCGCTCCGGCGCCACCAGCCAGGCCACGGTGGCGTGGCCGGCCTCGTGGGTGGCGACCGTGCGCCGCTCCCGGTCGGTGAGCGCCGCCGGCTGGGCGACGCCGAGCTCGCCGGTCAGCTTGGCGCGCTGCACGTCCTCCCAGCCGAGCGCCCGCGCCCCGCGCCGCAGGGCCCACACGAGCGCCTCGTCGAGGAGGCGCTCGAGCATCACCGGCGAGTAGCCGAAGGTCATGGCCGCCAGCGCGTCCCGCCGCTGCGGGTCGTCGAGGTCGGGCTCGTGGGCCTTGCGGGCCAGGTAGTAGTCGAGGATCTCCCGCCGCCCGGCGCGGCTGGGCAGGTCGACGGTGATGGTGCGGTCGAAGCGGCCGGGGCGCAGCAGCGCCGGGTCGAGGTCGCCGGCCCGGTTGGTGGCGCCGATCACGAGGACGTTGGCCGGCTCGGCGCTCCGCTTGCGGAGGCGCCGCCGGGCCGGCAGCCACCGGTTGACGGCGTCGACGAGCGCGCCCTCGACGCGCTGCCAGGCCGTGGGGTGGTCGAAGGACTGGAGCTGGATCAGCAGCTCGTTGACGACGCCGGCCACGCCCTCGCGCCCGCCCCCACCGGACATGCCGGTCCGGGCGGCACCGATGGCGTCGATCTCCTCGATGAAGCCGATCGCCCCGCCCTCCCGCCGGGCGGCCGACCGCAGCGCCTTGAAGTAGGCGCGCACCTTGCGGTTGGTCTGGCCGTAGTACATCGACTGGAACGCCGACGACGACACGAACAGGAAGGGCACCCCCGCCTCGGCGGCCAGGGCCTTGGCGATGTAGGTCTTGCCGGTGCCGGGCGGCCCCTCGAACAGCACGCCCCGCCGGGGGTTGCCGCCGAGCTGCTCGCGCAGCATGCGGTGGTTGAGGAACAGGTTGAGGGTCTTGACCGCCTCTTCCACCACCGTCTCGGCACCGACGACGTCACCCAGCCCGAGGTGCATCTCCTCGGGGCGGTACAGGACGTGCGGCGACCGGCCCATCAGCAGCATCGGCCCGGCGATCACGACGAGGAGCAGGACGGTGAGGGCGAGGGCGGGGAGGTAGGGGCCGAGCCAGCCGGGGAACGACAGGTGGGGCAGGGCGAGCACGGCGCGCGCCGCCGCCGGGTGCCCGTCGGCGACGTCGACGACGGCCAGCACGGCGCGCAGGACGGTCAGGGCGGCGACGACGGCCAGCACGAGGGCGAGGCGCCGCAGGCGGCGTTGCCTGGAGCGCTCCCGGGCGGCCGTGACGTCGCTGCTCCGGCTCACGTCACGCTGCGCCAGGTTGGCGAGTTCCACCGGTCCTCCCTCCGCTCTGGTGCCGGTCGGCTCCCGGCGGCGGACGCTTGCTACCGCGATCGGAAGACGGCCACACGATCCGCCCTTCGCCGATGTCCCGATGCTGCCGGGTTTTCCCGCCGGCACCGCCCGGGGCGTCCGGCACCCGGCGCTCTGCGCTCGCCGCCCGCCTCGCCGACCTTCCTTCCGTTCAACGGTCGAGGACGAGCCCCTCGTAGGCGGCGACCACGTCCGGGCCCCCGCTCTCGCTCCCGGCGGCGACGCGGGCCTCGGCCAGCAGGCGGTCGATGCGGTCGTCGTCGTGCTCGGGGTCGTGGTGGAACAGCGCCAGCGTGCCGGCGCCGGCGGCGGCGGCGACCGCCACCGCGTACCCGACGGTGCAGTGGCCCCAGGTGGCCTTCTCGGCGAACTCCTCGGCGGTGTACTGGGCGTCGAGGATGAGCACGTCGGCGCCGGCGGCCAGCTCCAGCACCGCCGCCGGGACGCTGGCGAGGTCGGCGGGTGCCTGCAGGTCGCTGATGTAGGTGACGACCGCCCCGTCCCAGCTGACCCGGTAGCCGAGGGTCCGGCCCCGGTGCGGCACGAGCCGGGCGCTGACGAGTGCCCGACCGACGGCGAAGTCGGCCTCGGCCACGTCGTGGACGGTGATGCGGCCCCGCAGCTCGCCGACGGTCACGGGGAAGAACGGGGGCCGCACCAACTGGTCGAGGACCTCCGCCAGGCTGCCGTCGTCCTGCGCCGGCCCGTAGATGTCGAAGCGGGCCCCGGCCCGGTCGGCGGCGGGGAAGAACGGCAGCCCCTGGACGTGGTCCCAGTGCAGGTGGGTGAGCAGGGCCGCCCCGGCGAACGAGCCGTCGACCGGCTGGGTCCGCCCGAACGCCCGCAGGCCGGTGCCGAGGTCGAGCAGGAGGGGCGGCTCGCCACCCACCGTCAGGCTCACGCAGGCCGTGTTGCCGCCGTAGCGGCGGGTGCCCTCCGACGGGCACGGGCACGAGCCGCGCACCCCGAAGAACTCGATCCTCATCCCGGCCGCCCGGCCGGCGGCAGGCGCAGTGTCCCGGCGGCGTCGACCGTCGCCAGGCCGTCGCGCACCAGCCCGGCCGCCACGCTCGCCGCCCGGGCATGGTCGCCGGGCCACCCGGCGGCGGCGGCGAGCGCCCCGGCGGGGAGCGAGCCGAGCCGGAGAGCGGCGACCAGCCGGCCCCGTCCCTGGCGGTCGGAGCCGTCGAAGGGCGCCTGGCGGCCGCTCGCGCCGGCGGTGCCGACCGCCGGGTCGGGCTCCGGCCGGCCGGCGGCGTGCCAGCGGCAGGTGGCACCGGCGAGCGGGCAGCGCTCGCAGCCCGGCCGGCGGGCCGTGCAGACGGTGGCGCCGAGGTCGAGCACGGTCTGGTTCCACGCCCACCCCCCGCCGGGGGGCACCAGGCCGTCGGCCAGCGACTGGGCCTCCCCCCGGCCCAGTCGCCTGCCCACGGCGGCGCGGGCGAGCACCCGGGCGGCGTTGGTGTCGAGGACGCCGACGTCGCGCTCGAAGGCGAAGGCGAGCACCGCCCTGGCGGTGTAGGCGCCGATGCCGGGCAAAGCCTCGAGGGCGGCGAGGTCGGCGGGCACGCGACCGCCGTGGCGCTCCACGATCGCCGCCGCCGCACGGTGGAGGCTCACCGCCCGCCGGTTGTAGCCGAGGCCCGCCCACGCCGCCACCACCTCCGCCACGCCGCCGGCGGCGCACGACGCCGGGTCGGGGAAGCGCTCGAGGAAGCGGTGCCACACCGGCTCGACCCGCGCGACCTGGGTCTGCTGGAGCATGACCTCGGCGACGAGGACCGCCCACGGGTCGCGGGTGCGCCGCCAGCCGAGGTCCCGCCGGGCGCCCTCCCCCCACCGGCCGAGGATCGCCACGAGGTCGCCCCGCCCGGCAGCGGCGACCGGGGCGGCGACATCCATCCCGGTCACGCTAATGGCCTGGCATCATCGCCGGGTGTTGGAGCTCGAGCTGCGCAACGACGTCTACCGCCGGCCCCTCGCCACCGCCCTCGACCGGCTCGGGCTGCGGGAGGGTTGGGTCTGCGCCGACGTCGGCGCCGGCGGCGGGGACGTGACCGTCGCCCTGGCCCGGGTCGTCGGGCGCGACGGGCGGGTGTACGCGGTGGATTCCGACCCGGCGCGCCGCGACGAGGTGGCCACCGCGGCGGCCGCCGCCGGCCAGGCGCAGGTCGTGGCGCTGACCCAGGCGGCCGAGGAGTTGACCCTGCCCGAGCCGGTGGATCTCGCCTACTGCCGCTTCGTGCTGCTGCACGTGCACGACCCCGCCCGGGTGCTGGAGCGGATGCGCGCCGCGGTCCGCCCGGGCGGGTGGGTCGTCGCCCAGGAGCCGGTGACCACCGCCGGGCGCGTCGACGGCACACCGATGCAGATGCCGGGCGCCCGGGATCCCGACGTCGGCGCCCGCCTCCCGGCGCTGGCGCGCCGGGCCGGTCTCGAGCTGGTCGACGCCTGGGCGGAGGCACCGGCGTGGAGCGGGCCCGGCCCGGTGGCGGAGTACCTCGAGGCGCTGACCGACGTGGACCCGGGCGACGACCCCGTCGTGCTGCCGCCCCTCGTGACCGTCGTGGCCCGCCGTCCCGCCGGCACCCCGCCGGCCTGAGCCCAGCGCCCGGTGCCGCCAGCCCGAGCCGGGGTCCCGGAGCCGGCCCGGGAGCCCGGCGCCGCCGTCAGGGGGCGGCGTGCTGGACGCGCCGGCGGGACGCCCGCCGCCACTGCCGCCGGACCTCGCGCCGCTCCTCCTCGTCGAGGCCGCCCCAGATGCCGTACTCCTGGTTGGTGGTCACCGCGAAGATGAGGCACTCCTGCGCCACGGGGCAGTCGCTGCAGACGAGCTTGGCGTGGGCGGTCCGCTCCAGCGCCTCCGGGCCGCTGCCGGTCGGGAAGAACAGTCCGGCGTCGACGTCACGGCAGGCGGCGTCCTCCCTCCAGTGGGTCCCGTCCCAGGTTGCCTGGCGCCACGCCATCCGCGTCTCCCTCGAGCGTCCCTGGGATCAATCCTACGCTAAACGACGATAAAGCAAACGTCCCGGGCCCGGATTCTCCGGCGCCGGGCCCCGGCCCGGATGGGCTCGGCCCCCGGCCCGGACGGGCTCAACCCCCGACCCGGACGGGCTCAACCCCCGCTGCGGCGGAGGCCGGCCCGCTCCCCGCGGGTTACGAGGGCCAGCGCGACCTTGCGGGACGCCTCGTCGATCATCTCGTCGCCGAGCATGACCGCCCCCCGCCCGTCGCCCTCGGTGGCCCGGGCGTAGGCGTCGAGGATGGTGCAGGCCCGCTCGAACTGCTCGGGGCTCGGCGAGAAGACCTCGTTGAGGACCGGTACCTGGTCGGGGTGCAGGCTCCACTTCCCGTCGTAGCCGAGCGTCTGGGCCCGCGTGGCGTAGGCCCGCAGGCCGTCGAGGTCCCGCACCTTCACGTACGGCCCGTCGACGACCTGCACCCCGGCGGCCCGGCCGGCCATCAGGATCTTGACGAGGACGTAGTGGAAATAGTCACCCGGGTAGGCGGGGATGTCGAGCCCGCCGGCGAGGGAGGGCATGCCCATCGACGCCGACATGTCCACCGGGCCGAGGATCAGGGCCTCCACTCGGGGCGAGGCGGCCGCGATGGCCTCCGCGTCGATCAGCCCGCGGGCGGTCTCGATCTGGGCCTCGATGCCGAGGTGTCCGACCGGCAGGCCCACGGTGCGCTCGAGCTGGGTGAGCACCAGGTCGAGGGCCACCACCTCCGCCGCCCGCTCGACCTTCGGCAGCATCACGCTGTCGAGTCGTCGCCCCGCCGGCGCGACCGCCTCGAGGAGGTCCCCGACGGTCCAGGGGCTGTCCCAGGCGTTGACCCGGATGCACACCACGGCGTCCCCCCAGTCGGCGCTGCGCACCGCCGCCGCCACCCGGGCGCGGGCGGCGACCTTCTCCGCCGGGGCCACGGCGTCCTCCAGGTCGAGGAACACCTGGTCCGCTCCGAGGCCCGGCGCCCTCTCCAAGAAGCGCTCGCTCGAGCCGGGCACGGCGTGGCAGGAGCGTCTCGGGAGGGTGCGGGAACGGGCGGACACGCCCGAAGCCTACGGTTGCGGCCCGGCACCGCCGGCGGTCGGCCGCAGCAGCTCGGGGGCGACCGGGCAGGTCGGCTCGAGCAGCGCCTCCGGGCCCCGCCGCCCGTCGCCGGTCACGACGTCGCTGCACAGCTCCGCCGGGACCAGCTCGACGTCGCGGTCCCACGGTTCGAGGCCCTCGGCGTCGAGGCGGGCGAGGGCCGCGTCCCACAGTGCCCCGGGCAGCACCCGCCCGACGCCGGCGACCGCCCACACCGGGATCCCCGCCCGGGCGGCGACGGCGGCGGCGGCGTGGGAGCCGGGGGCGGCGAGCACCCCGCCGGGGCCGGCGAGGCGGGCCTCGACGAGCACCAGCCCGGCGACGGCGGCCGCGGCGGCGACGCCCCGGTCCGGGACCGGCACGACGGCGTTGCCCGCCTGCTCCAGGCGCCGCCCGAGCCCGTCGGCCTCCCCGCCGCTGTCGACGAGGAGCACCTCGACGTCCCCCCGCCGGCGGAGGGCCTCGCCGGCGACGTCGGGCCAGCCGACGGCGACGAGGGTGACGTCCTCGGGCAGGGCGCCCGCCAGGCGCTCGGCGGTGGGGTCGTGGGTGAGGGCGGCGGCGGCGTCGCGGGCCTCGTCGAGGGGGTCGGGCGAGGCGAGGAGGCGGGCGGACAGCCACCACAGCGGCCCGTCGGCGGGGTGGCGGTCGACGAGGCGCCGGCAGGCGGGGACGAGGCCGGCGACGTCCTCCTCGGCGATCTCGGCGAGCGAGGCGGCCACCTCCCGCGCCAGCAGGGCGGGGTCGGCACCCTCGACCCGGGCCGCGTAGCGGAGGCGCTCGAGGGGGTGCATCAGCCGCCGGGTCGCACGACCATCAGGGCGACGACCGCCACCACGAACAGGTTGAACGCCCCCCAGCCGGCCACCAGGCGTCGCTCCAGGCGCTCGATGCGCACCACCTGGGGGTCGTCGGAGGCGACCGGGCCGGAGCTCGCCGCCACCCGGTTGGCCAGCGCCGCGTACTCCCGCTGGCTGCGGCGGATGACGCCGTGGAGCAGGCCGACCGCCACCACGAACAGCACGATCGACACCCACACCCAGGTGTCGCCGAAGTGCCAGCGGTGGCTCGACCCGACGGCGGCGATCCCGAACACGAAGGCGCCGTAGATGAGCATCTCGGCCAGGGTGCCCACCTGCTGGGTCACCTCCAGGGTGCCGAGGCTGGCGCCGCGGCGGCGGCCCAGGACGAGCACGAGCCCGCTGTAGGCGAGGTAGCCGAATCCGCCGATCACGCACAGCAGGTGCAGCACCAGGAGGACGTCGTAGCCGGGACCCACCCGGTCGACGGTAGCCAACGGCCGACCCCGACCGGCATCCCGCCCGGTGGCTCAGGTCGCCGGCCGGTCGTGCCGACGCGCGAAGGCAGGGGCTTTCGTCCCGGACCGCATCACCCCCGGAGCTACCGTCGTGCCCACGAGATCCCCCATCCACCT
>DASSZM010000041.1:0-4773 GCA_035702855.1 Acidimicrobiales bacterium
CCGGTCTGGGGGTTGAAGTGGGGGTACTCGCAGACCACGGTCGACAGGTCGTCGGTGGAGCGGACCTTGCCGGCGAAGCAGTCCTCGGTCCAGCACTCCACGACGGTCCCCGGCGCCAGCCGCCGGACGGGTGCGGCGCCCCCGAAGGTCCAGGCGTACTCGTCGGGCTCCGGGCGGTACTCGATGATCTCCAGATCCGGCCGTGTGGCCATGGCAGGTCCCTCCCTCTCGTCCCGCCGCAGGTTAGAGGCGCGGCGATGGGTAGGGCTGTGGCATGCGCATCGGCATCATCGGAGCAGGCAACATCGGCGGCAACCTGACGCGGCGGTGGACGGCCCTGGGTCACGAGGTGCGGGTGGCCAACTCCCGCGGCCCGGAGACGCTGCAGGACCTGGCGGCCGAGACCGGGGCGACGGCGGTGCCGGTGACCGAGGCGGCGGAGGGCGCCGAGCTGGTCGTCGTCACCATCCCGGAGAAGGCGATCCCCTCGCTGCCCAAGGGCGTCCTCGACGGCAGGGCACCGGGCGCCCCGGTCGTCGACACCGGCAACTACTACCCCCAGCAGCGGGACGGGCGCATCGCCGAGATCGAGGACGGGATGCCCGAGAGCGCCTGGGTGGCCGAGCAGCTGGGCCACCCGGTGGTCAAGGCGTTCAACGGGATCTACGCCGACCACCTGCTCGGGCGGGGGTTGCCCGCGGGAACCCCCGCCCGGATCGCCCTGCCCGTCGCCGGCGACGACGAGGAGGCCAAGGCCAAGGTGATGGCGCTCATCGACGAGCTGGGCTTCGACCCGGTCGACGCCGGTGGCATCGACGAGTCGTGGCGCCAGCAGCCGGGCACCCCGGTCTACGGGGCGGACCTGGACGCCGACGGGGTCCGCAAGGCGCTGGCCGAGGCCAGCCCCGAGCGCACCGCGGAGTGGCGGGCGTAGCCCGCCCGTCGCCGAGCGGCCAGCCGGGCGGCCGGCCGCAACCGGCCGCCCCCGCCGCCGAGACGCCTACGAAGTCCGCCCGCGGCGCACCACGGTGCGCCGGGAGCTAGAGAACCACCACAGGAACACGAGGGCGGCGCAGGCGGCACTGACCAGGCGCACGGTCTGCGCCGGCAGGGCACGGGGCCCGCCCTGCAGCCCCTGGGTCATCCAGGCCACCGCGGGGCCGAGCCCGTGGCTCACGACCACGCCCATGGCCACCGCCAGGAGCAACGCGACGACGCTCGCCTTGACCATTGCCTCTTCCTCCCGTGTTCCGGCTTCCGTCTGCGGTCATCGTCGCCGCCGGCTTCCGCCTTGAGCCCGGATCCCGAACGCGCTCAACGGGAAAGTCGGGAAAGCGCTCAGGTCCCGGCGCGCTCCGCCAGGCCGCGGACGTAGGCCGCCTGCCCCACATGCTGCAGGGCGTCGGCAAGCACGCTCACGAGCCGGACCCCGAGGGTGACCGGCGGGTCCCAGTGGGGGTCGACGACCTTGTCGAGGTCGGCGTCGCCGAGCCCCGCCAGCCACTCGTGGACGTGGTGGGCGACGGCCTCGTGGTAGCCGGCGAGCAGCTCCCGGCCGGTGGTGACCCGGGCGGCCTCGTCGGGGTCCTGCCCGTAGCCGGTGGCGCCGGGCTCGAAGGGCAGGCCGAAGCGCTCCTCCCACCCCTCGTTCTGCCAGGTGTCGGGGTGGCCGAGGGCGTCGGCCAGCTGGGCGTCCTGGACCCGGGTGAGGTGCCACACCAGCCAGGCGACGGTGTTGGCCCCGGGGCCGGGGCGGTGGCGCAGGACGGCGTCGGACGCCCCGTCGAGGACGCCGGCCACCTCCTCCCGCACCCGATCGAAGCCGTCGGTCAGCAACTCGGCCGTGGTGGTCATGACACCTGCCTACCCACCGGCCGCCGGCAGCCCGACGGGGAAGTGCCTACCCGACGGCGTTCAGCTGACGGCGGCGGTGGGGGCGGCCGGCGCCGGGTCGGCCACCGGCACCCCCTGCGGCGGCTGGTCGGCCGTCACCGCCTGCAACGGGAAGTGGCAGGCGGCGACGTGGCCGGGCCCGTAGACCCGCAGCGGCGGGGTCTCGGCGGCGCAGATCTCCTGGGCCAACGGGCAGCGGGTGCGAAACCTGCAGCCCGATGGGGGGTTGACCGCCGACGGCAGCTCCCCCCGCACCGCCGCGGACCGCTTGGCCCGCTCGATGGCGGGGTCGGGGACCGGGATGGCCTGGATGAGGCCGTGGGTGTAGGGGTGCGCCGGGCGGGAGTAGATGCGGTCGGCGGGGCCGAGCTCGACCAGCTTGCCCAGGTACATGACGCCGATCGTGTCGGACAGGTAGCGCAGCACGGCGAGGTCGTGGGAGATCACCAGATAGGTGAGCCCGTGGTTGCGCTGCAGCGCCTTCATCAGGTTGAGGATCTGGGACTGGATCGACACGTCGAGCGCCGAGACCGGCTCGTCGGCGACGACGAGGCGGGGGCTCAGGCTGAGCGCCCGGGCGAGGCCGATGCGCTGGCGCTGGCCGCCGGAGAACTCGTGGGGGTACAGCTCCACCGCCCGCCGGCTCAGGCCGACCTCGTCGAGGAGGGACGCGACCCGCTCCCACTGCTGGCGGCGGTCGCCGACGCCCTGGACCGCCAGGGGCTCGCGGACGATCTCGCCGACGCGCATGCGGGGGTTGAGGGACGCGTAGGGGTCCTGGAACATCAGCTGCAGCTCGCCCCGCCGGCGGCGGAGGTCGCCCCCGCGCAGGCGGAGCAGCTCGTCGCCGCCGAGGCGGACGGTCCCGGCCGTGGGCCGCTCGAGGGCGGAGACCATCCGGCCGAGCGTCGTCTTGCCGCACCCCGACTCGCCGACGAGACCGAGGGTCTCGCCCTGGCGGATGGTGAACGACACGTCCGAGACGGCCTTGACCGACGCGACCTGCCGGCGCATGCCGCTGCGCACCGGGAACTCCTTGACCAGGTGGTCGATCTCGACCAGCACCGGGGCGGACGCCAGCTCGGCGCGGCGGGCGGCCAGGGCGTCGGCGGAGGCCTCCTGGCGCGCGTCGGGGCCGTCGCCGACGACCAGCGTCGGGGACGCCGCCGCGTCGGCGGGATCGCCGGCCGCGGGCGCCCCGTCGACCGCCTGCCCGCCCGGCGGCGCCACCCACGTGGGGCCGGAGACGGGGTGGAAGCAGGCCACGGGGTGGCCGCCGCCGGCCGCCTCGAGCGGGGGCTCGGCGGCGGTGCAGGCCGCCTCGGCGTAGCGGCAGCGGGGGGCGAAGCGGCAGCCGCCGGTCAGCGCCGACAGGTCCGGCGGGTGCCCGGGGATGCTCGGCAGGCGGCTGGTCGAGTCGGTGCTCAGCTGCGGGATGGACTCGAGCAGCGCCTGGGCGTAGGGGTGGCGGGTGGCGTTGAACAGCTCGTCGGTCGACGCCGACTCGACCATCTTCCCGGCGTACATCACCATCACCCGGTCGGTGCGCCCTGCGATGACCCCCATGTCGTGGGTGATGAGCAGCACCGCCATCGACAGCTCGGCCCGCAGGCGGTCGAGCAGGTCGAGGATCTGCGCCTGGATCGTGACGTCCAGGGCGGTGGTCGGCTCGTCGGCGATCAGCAGCTTCGGCGAAGCGGAGAGCGCCACCGCGATCATGACCCGCTGGCGCAGGCCACCCGACAGCTGGTGCGGGTAGTCGTCCATCCGCTCGCGCGGGTTGGGGATCCCCACCAGGCCCAGCACCTCGAGGGCCCGGGCCCCGGCCGCCTTCTTCGAGGTCCCCCCGTGGATGAGCAGCGGCTCCGCCACCTGGGCCCCGATCGTCATCGTCGGGTTGAGCGAGGTCATCGGGTCCTGGAAGATCATCGACACCTCGTTGCCGCGCACCCGGCGCATCTCCGCCTCGGGGAGCGCCACCAGGTCCCGGCCGCCGAGCAGCACCCGTCCCCCGGTGATGTGGCCGACCCTCGGCAGCAGGCGCATCACCGACAGCCCGGTGGTGCTCTTGCCGCAGCCGGACTCGCCGACCAGCCCGACGCACTCGCCCTCGTCGATGGTGAGCGACACGTCGTCGACGGCCCCGACCGTCGCCGAGCGCAGGTGGAACTCGGTCCGGAGGTGCTCGATCTCGAGGACCCGCTTCGTCGTCGTCACCGCACCTCCAGGGTCGGGGTCGGGCCAGTCCCGGGTTGTCGTCATCGCTTCTGCAGGCGGATCTCGACCACGTCCGACAGCCCGTCGCCGATGACGTTGACGGCCAGCACGATCGCCACGATCAGCAGGCCGGCGGGCCACAGCTGCCACCAGTACCCGTCGAAGAGGTTGTTGATCCCGGCGGTCAGCAGCTCACCCCAGTTGGTGGCGGGGGGCGGCGGGCCGAGGCCGAGGTAGGCGATGGACGCGAACGCCAGGATGGCGTCGGCCACCTTGAGCGTGCCGTTGACCACGACCACGCCGAGCAGGTTGGGCGTGACGTGCCGGCTGATCACGTGGTTGGCCCGGGAGCCGAAGCCGCGCGACGCCGTCACGAAGTCCCGGGTCCGCAGCGACAGCGTCTCGCCCCGCACCAGCCGGGCGGTCGACAGCCAGCTCACCGCCGACAGCACCACGATGACCAGCCACAGGTTGGGCCGCACCAGCGCGGCGAGCAGCACCACGAAGAACAGGTACGGGATCGACAGCAGGGCGTCGACGATCCGCATCATCACCACGTCCACCGCCCCGCCGATGAAGCCGGCGAGGGCGCCGTAGAGCAGGCCGAAGGCAGTGGCGAGGATGCCGACGCCGAGGCCGACCTCGATCGTCGACTGGCCGGCG
>DASSZM010000112.1:0-3102 GCA_035702855.1 Acidimicrobiales bacterium
TGGATGGCCGCCCGGTGGAGTGGCGCCGCACCTTGGTGCGGGGGGACCGTTTCAGTCTGGTGGCCCGCTTCTCGCTCGCCGGCGCCCCCGGTGGCGGCGCGCCCGTCCGCCCGCCGGTGCCCGAGCCGTCGGTGGCGCCCCCGGGGCGGCCCGGGGTCGGACCACGGGGAGGCGCGCGACGGGGCGACACCGGGCCGGGAGTCGCGCGAGGGGGTGGCCCCCGCCGCCCGCTGATCAGCGCAGGGCCAGCGCCGCCAGGGCGGCCACGGCGACGGTGCCGACGGTCTGCCAGGTGACCTGGTCGCCGACGTGGCCGCTGTGGAGCCGCCGCAACCAGCCGGTGGCGGCGGCGCCCGCCGCCCGCACCGCCCGGGCGGCACGGTGGCGGGAAGCGAGCACGGCGCCGACGACCACGGCGGACAGCGCCTCGGCGACGTCGACGGCGGTCGCGCCGGCGGGGACCGCCGGCAGGGCGGGCACCCGCAGCGCCGGCAGCGGGCGACCGGCGACCACGGCGTCGTAGGCGGGCCGGTCGAAGAAGCGGGCGGCGGCCCGGGCGACGGCCGGGTCGAGGTGGGGGAGCAGGCCCACCGCCAGGGCGCCGGCGAGCAGGGCGCCGGCCGGCGCCAGCAGCCGACCGGCGCCCGCCGGCGCGGACTGGGCCCGCCCCTCCTCCTCCGAGGGGGTCTCCTCCCGGTCGCTCGGGGGGTCGTCGTCGGGCCGCCCGGCGGCCGCCGGCGCCACGGCCCGCCCCGCGGCCGCCAGCGCCACCGCCCGCCCGGCGCGGAAGCGGCGGGCCACGGCGGCCAGCACCGCCCCGCTCGAGCCGATCACCGTGAGGGCGTAGACGACCTCGACGGCCGGTCCCCAGCTGCCAGCGGCGGCGACGAGCAGGTCCTTGCCGTCGGCGGAGGCGAAGGGGGGCAGGTCGGCCAGGGCAAGGGCGCCGACGGCGAGCACCGCCAGGCTGGCGGCGCCGCCGGCGGTGAGGGCCGGCACCGGAGGCCCCCGCCCGTCCCTGCCGGCACCGTGCCAGGGGTCGACCGGCCCGGTGTGCCGGTGGGCGACGCCCGCCGCGAGGAACATCCCGGCCTTCACCAGGCCGTCGCCGACCACGAGGATGGCGACGGCCGCCGCGGCGGTGGAGGTCAGCAGGCCGATGCCGAGCAGGTACAGCCCGGTGTGGGCGAGGGTCACGAAGCCCAGCATCCGCCGGAGGCGGCGCTGGCGCCCGGCCATGACCGCCCCCACGAGCCCCGTGACCGACCCGAGGACGCACAGCCCGACGGTCAGCCCCCCGCTGCCACCGGGGAGGTGGGCCCCGGCGAAGACCGTCGTCCAGACCCGGGCGACCCCGAAGATCCCCATCTCGCTCATCACCCCGGCGAAGAGGACGCACGCCGGGACGGGGGCCGTGCCGTAGGCGTCGGGCAACCAGAAGTGGAACGGGGCGATGGCCGCCTTGGTCAGGAACGCCGCCAGGAGGGCGGCGAAGGCGACGACGACGGCGCCGCCCAGCCGGTGGCCGGCGAGGGCGGCACCCATGTCGGCCAGGTTGAGGGTCTGGGTGCGGTCGTAGAGCAGGGCGATGCCGACGAGGAACAGCAGGGTGCCGATCGACGCCGTGACGGCGAAGTTGATGGCGCCCTGCAGCGGGGCCTCGGCGTCGGCGTAGAAGCCGGTGAGCACGACGGCGGTGATGGCCACCAGCTCGAAGCCCACGAACATGTTGAACAGGTCGCCCGAGAGCGAGAAGTCGGTCATGCCCGCCACGAACACGAGCACCAGCGCCGGGTACCGGCCGCCCATCCGGTCGAAGTAGCTGCGGCTGTAGATCAGGGCGATGGTGGCGAGGACGGCGCTGAGCAGGGCGAAGCCGGCGCCGAGGGCGTCGACGGTGTAGTCGATGCCGATGGCCCGGCCGTGCTGGGGCAGCCAGCCGCCGAACCAGTAGACCGGCCGGGAGCTGCCCGACCCGGCGAGCAGCAGCCCGCACAGCGCCGCCGTCGCCGCTGCGGTGGCGATGGCGACCACGTCACGGACGAGGGACGGGAGGGCGTTGCCGGCGGCGGCGAGGAGGGCGGCCACCGCCAGGGGCACCGCGACCGAGAGCGGGACGACGGTCGAGAGCGGCACGGGAGTCAATCGTGGTCGGCCCGGAGGTCGGCCGGGTCCAGGCTGCCGACGCGCTTGTGGACCTGCACCACCAGGGCGAGCAGCAGGGCGGTCACGGCGGCCCCGATCACGACGTCGGTGAGGGCGAGGGCCTGCACGACGGGGTCGACCGAGGGCCCGGCGTGGTGGCCGAGGTCGAGCACGACCGGCGCCCGGCCGCCGGTGCGGTAGCCGATCTCGAGCAGCAGGATGTCGGTCGCCGACTGGGCGACGCTCATGCAGACCACCAGGTGGATGAGGTTGCGGCTCGTGACGATCCCGTACAGCCCGACGAGCAGCAGCCAGGCGACGACGCCGTAGGCGAGGACGCTCACCGCTCGTTGGACCCCCGGACGACCTCCGTCTGGTCGAGGAACTCCGACACGAGCAGCACGAACGCCCCCGCCACCTCGAGGCCGGCGGTGAGGTTGATGACGAAGATGGTGCCGCCGGACCAGAGCATGCCCGGCGTGCCGAGGGGGATGACGTTGAGCAGGAAGGCCCCGCCGGTGGCGAGGCCGGCGAGGCCGACGGCGGCGTAGCCCCACGCCCCGGCGCCGTCGGCCGCCTCGAGCAGCGGGCCCGGCTTGTAGCGGTCGATCGTGCGGTAGTCGGTGGCGAGGTAGAGCACGAAGATGGCGCTGGCGGCGATGACCCCGCCCTGGAAGCCGCCGCCGGGGGACACCTGGCCGTGGGTGATGGTCTCGACGCCGAACACGACCAGCACGGTGCAGAGGATCACGCCGAGCAGCCCGACGGTCGGGCTGGGCGGCGGGATGTGGCGGTCCGGCGCCTGGTCCTCGGCGGCGTTGCGCCGCTCGTCGGCGAGGGGGCGCAGCAGGACCGAGACGCCCATGACGGCGGCGAAGAGCATGAACTCCTCGAACAGCGTGTCGATGCCCCGGTAGTCGAAGGTGATGGCCGACACGATGTCGGTCGTGTGACGCT
>DASSZM010000116.1:0-2583 GCA_035702855.1 Acidimicrobiales bacterium
CCGGCGCCGAGGTGCAGGTCGGCACCGTCGGCGGCGCGCATGTGACGCTCCGCCTGACCGTCGACGGCCCCGGGCTACCCCCCTCGGCGGTGCGCGACGTGGCCGACGGCCTCGTCGACCGCCCGGCCTGACGCCCTTCACGCCCCCGCAGCCTCGAGCCGGGTGGCGGGCGCCGTCGGCGGCACCCCGCCCTCCCGCTGCGCCCACCGGCGGGCCCAGCGCGAGCCGTCGGCGAGGCGGAGGATCCGGCTGACGTCACCGCGGGGCAACGTCGGCTGGGCCTCGAGGAGCCGGACCAGCAGGCGGGAACGCTCGGGCAGCCGGGCGAGCACCGCCGCGCGGGCGTCGGCGCCGCCGGCCCGGGCCGTCTGCGACGGGCCGGCGGCACCTCCTGCCGGGGTGGGCCGGGAACGACCCGGCCCACCCGGCGCTGCCCTCTCGGGAAAGAGCCGGGACGCCTCCTCCAGGGCGTAGGCGGCGACCCGGACGGCCAGGTCCTCGTCGACCACCCGGCCGGGCGTGACGGCCAGCCGCAGCCAGGTGGCGTCGGCCACCTCTGCCGCCACCCCGGCGTCGAGCTCGAGCGCCTCGAGGACGGCGCCGAGGACGCCCGAGCAGCGCGCCAGGACCGCCTCCCAGGCGACCGGGTCGCCGGCAGCGGCGAGCGCCAGCAGCGAGGGCCTGCCGCGCCCGCCGGGGGCGGGGCGCGGCGCGGCGGCGACCACCTCGTCCGCCGGCGCTCGGTCCGAGCTGCCACCCGCCGGCCGGCCATCCGACCAATGAGACACGCACACTCCGCACCCCCAGCAGGGTTCCGGGACGCCGTGAGCCTTCCACTGCGCCGGGGCGTTGTCCACGGGACAACGCCCCCGACTTTGGCGGGCCGACCCCCGCGCTCACCCCCGCCCCCGGGTCCCGGACCCGGGCGGCACCCCACCGGGACGGGCGTATCCGGAGCCGCTCCCGGCGCTCCTCCCCCCGGTGAGCGTCACCTCCCTGCAACAGCGCCGGCCGCGGCGCGCTCCGTCGCTGCGCCGCGGCCGGCGGCGGAGGCGGCGGGGACGGCGGCTCCGGGTCGCCGCCCTGGTGGCGCTGGTGCTGTTCGTGGGGGTGAGCACCCGGGCGTTCGCCCTGCCGCCCCAGGCGCCGCCCCGCCGCGCCGGCGCCATCCTCAGCCTCGACGGCAACGCCGAGGCCTCCCGGGCGCGCACCGCCGTCGGCCTGGCCGAGCGCGGCTTCGCCCCGGTGCTGCTGTTCTCCCAGGGCAACTTCCGCACCACGCCCTGCCCCCGGGCGCCGGGCGTGCGGCTGGTCTGCTTCTGGCCGCACCCGGCCCGCACCATCGGCGAGATCGCCTTCGGCGTCGCCTGGGCCCGGCGTCACGGCATCCGCCGGCTGCTGGTCGTCGCCGGCTGGGCCCAGACGACCCGGGCCCGGTTGCTCGTCCACCGCTGCTTCCCGGGGGCGGCGACCGTCGTCAGCGCCCCGATGCCGGCCTGGCAGCTTCCCTACGAGGTCGTCTACGAGTGGGGCGCCACGCTGCGCGCCCTGCTCGGCGACCGCGGGTGCTGAGCCGGCCGGCGGCCACCCCGGGGTGTATCCGGGGGGCGGCGCCGCCCTCCTCACCGCATGGTCACCGCCCGGCCGCCCACCATCGGGCGCGAGACGTTCATGCCCTACCTCCGCCCGCCCTACTTCCGCGCCGAGGTGCTGCTCGCCGGGCTGCGGGACACCCTCACCACCGGGCGCCCGGACCCGGACTGGGTGACCACCGACCCGCCGGTGTTCCTCGTCGGCTGCGGGCGATCGGGCACCACCATCCTCGGCCAGTTGCTCGGCCGGCACCCCGCCATCGACCACCGCCACGAGCCCTACGCGGCGTGGGCGGCGATCGACCCGAGGACCGACTTCCTCCACGCCTACACCTCCACCTCCACCGCCGGGCGGGCGCTGCTCGACCGGGGGGACGCGACGGCGCGCGAGCGCCGCCGCTTCGCGACGATCCTCCGCCCGGCGCCCGGCCGGCGGCTCCTGGAGAAGACCCCGATCAATGCGCTCCGGGTCGGCTACCTGCAGGCCCTCGCCCCCGGGGCGACCTTCGTGCACCTCGTGCGCGACGGCGTGGAGGTGTCCCGTTCGATCGCCGCCGTGGCCGCCAACACGGTCCGCTACGCCGGGCGCGGGACGTTCAACCGTTGGTGGGGGGTCGAGGACGCCAAGTGGCGCTGCCTGACCCGCGACGCCGCCGCCGCCGGCCATCCCGTCGCCGACGGGCTCGTCGACGACCTGCAGCGGGGCGCCTACGAATGGCTCGTCAGCCTGGGCGAGGTCGACCGGCACCGCCAGGAGCTCGACGGGCACCTCGTCGAGGTCCGCTACGACCAGCTCACCGCCGAGCCCGAGCGGGTCCTCGCCGACCTCGGCCGGCACCTCGGCCTGGACGGCCCGGAGCGGTGGGCGGCGGAGGCCGGCCCGCTGCTCCGCCGGGGCCCGGCGGCCCGCAGCGACGGCCCGGCCCTCAGCCTCCCCGCCAGGCTGGCGTCCCGCTTCAACGAGGCCAACGCCTCCCTCGGCTTCGCCGGG
>DASSZM010000201.1:0-13663 GCA_035702855.1 Acidimicrobiales bacterium
CCCCGGCCCGGGTCGACGAGCTGCACGCCCGGCGGGCCATGGCCGACTCGGTCGGGATCCCCTTCGAGGTCGTCGACGTCGGGCGGATCGCCGAGCTGTGGCCGCTCGCCGACCTGGAAGGAGTGCTGGCGGCCGCCTGGCTACCGACCGACGGGTGGGTCGACCCGGCCCGCCTCGCCCACGCCTACGCCGAGGGGGCGAGGCGCCGGGGGGTGCGGATCCTGCGGCGGGCGCCGGTGCAGGCCCTGACCCGGACCGGCGGTGCCTGGAGGGTCGAGACCCCCGCCGGCACCGTGGTCGCCGACGTCGTCGTCAACGCCGCCGGCCAGTGGGCCCGCCAGGTCGGTCGCCTCGCCGGGGTCGAGCTGCCGGTCACCCCGCTGCGCCACCAGCACCTCACCACCGTGCCGGTGCCCGCCGTCGCCGGGCTCGGGCGGGAGCTGCCGGTGCTGCGCGACCCGGAGGGCTCCTTCTACGTCCGCCAGGACCAGGGCGGGCTGCTCGTCGGCCCCTTCGAGCCCCGACCGAGGAGCTGGGCGGTCGACGGCATCCCCGAGGGGTTCCACAACCGGCTCCTCGACCCCGACCTCGAGCAGATCCAGGACGTGCTGGCGGCGGTGGCGAAACGGGTCCCGGCGTTCGCCGAGAGCGGGATCCGCACCGTCGTGCACGGCCCGGACGGCTACACCCCCGACGGGCTGTGCCTGATGGGCCCGGTGCCGGACGTTCCGGGCTTCCACGTGCTGGCCGGGTTCAGCATCTTCGGCATCGTGTTCAGTGGTGGGGCGGGGAAATACGCCGCCGAGTGGATCCTCGAGGGCCAACCGGGCGATTCCATGTGGGACGTGGACGTGCGCCGCTTCGGCCCGTACGCCTCGGGCGTCGCCTTCACCGAGGCCCGGGCGAAGGAGAGCTACGAGCGGGAGTACGCCGTGCACTTCCCGCACGAGGAGCTCCCCGCCGGCCGACCGCTCAAGACCGACCCGCTCTACGACCGCCTGGCCGCCCGCGGCGCCGTGTTCGGGGCCCGCTCGGGCTGGGAGCGGCCGCTGTACTTCACGCCCGACCCGGCCGGCGCCGAGGAGCCCAGCTTCCGCCGGGCCGCCTGGCACGGGCGCGTCGGCGAGGAGTGCCGCGCCGTGGCCGGCGGCGTCGGCGTCCTCGACCAGACCAGCTTCGGCACCTACGAGGTGAGCGGCCCCGGCGCCGCCGCCTTCCTCGACGGGCTGTCGGCCAACCGGCTGCCCGCGGCCGACGGGCGCGTGGCGCTCACCCAGCTGTGCAACGAGCGCGGCGGCGTGGAGTGCGACCTCACCGTGACCCGCCTCGCCCCCGACCGCTTCTACGTCGTGTCGGCGGCGGCCACCGAGACCCACGACCTGGCGTGGATCACCGATCACGCCCCGCCGTCGGGGGTGGCGGTCACCAACGTCACCGCCTCGACGGGGGTGCTGACCCTCGCCGGCCCCGCCAGCCGGGAGCTGCTCCAGCGGGTCACCCGGGCCGACACCTCCGACGCCGGGATCCCGTTCTTCGGGTCGGTCGACACCCACGCCGGCGCCGCCCCGGTGCGGGTCATGCGCCTGTCGTTCGTCGGGGAGCTCGGCTACGAGCTGCACCATCCCCTCGAGTACCAGCGCCACCTCTACGACCGGCTGTGCGATGCCGGCGCCGACCTCGGGCTGGTCGACTTCGG
The DNA here is from genome assembly GCA_035702855.1 of Acidimicrobiales bacterium. Lineage (GTDB taxonomy): Bacteria > Actinomycetota > Acidimicrobiia > Acidimicrobiales > Palsa-688 > JAKAQB01. The sequence continues at coordinate 1,697 of DASSZM010000201.1, forward strand.
CTACCGGGCCCTCGAGTCGATGCGCCTGGAGAAGTGCTACCGGCTGTGGGGCGCCGACCTGACCTCCGACTTCACCCCCCTCGAGGCGGGCCTCGGCCGCTTCGTGCAGCTGGAGGGCCGCCGCTTCGTCGGGCGCGACGCCCTGGCCGCCCAGGCAGCCGCCGGCGTCACCCGGCGGCTGTGCTGCCTGGAGGTGGACGCCGACGACGCCGACGCCCACGGCTGGGAGCCGGTCACCCACGCCGGGGAGGTCGTCGGGCACGTGACCTCCGGCGGCTACGGGCACCGCGTCGGCCGGTCCCTCGCCCTCGCCTACCTCCCCGCCGGGCTGGCCGAGCCCGGCACGGCTGTCGAGGTGGAGACCGTCGGCTCCTGCCGGCCCGCCGCCGTCGTCGCCCAACCGGTCTACGACCCCACCAACCGCCGGATGCGGGCCGGCTAGGCCGCGCCGCACATTGCCTGCACCTCGTGCAAGTATGCACGGCGTGCAAGGGGATCCCGTCGGCCTGCGTGAGCGGAAGAGGACCACCACCGCCGCCGCCCTGCGGGGCGCTGCCGTCCGCCTCACCGCCGAGCGGGGCCTGGCGGGCGTCACCGTCGAGGACATCGCGGCGACCGCCGGCGTGTCGACACGGACGTTCTTCAACTACTTCGCCTGCAAGGAGGACGCCCTCGTGCTCCCCGGCGCCGGGCTCGGCGACCGGGTCGCCGAAGCCCTCGCCGCGCGCCCACCCGGCGAGCCGATCGTCCGGGCCGTGCAGCGGAGCCTGCTCGGGCTGCTCGACCGGTTCGACCCCCCGCCCGAGCGACGCGAGGACTGGGCCCTGCGCGCCCGGCTCATCGAGTCCCACCCGGACTCCCTGCTGCCCCGCCAGCTCGCCGCCTACGCACGTTTCGAAGCGAGCCTGGCGACCGCCATCGCGGAGCGCACCGGTACGGACGTCGACGCCGACGTGGTGCCCGGGCTGCTCGCCGCCGTCGTGGCCGCGGCGGCCCGCTCGGCGATGGTCCGCTGGTGCCACACCCCCGACAGCTCGCTGGCCGCGCTGCTGGAGGAGTCCCTCGACGCCGTCGCGTCGGGGTTCTCCGAACCGATCCCCCCGAAGCCGTAGAGGAGCACCCACACCGTCATGGACAGGTTCTTCGGGTCGCTGGCCCGCGTCGTGGTCCGCCTCCGGATCCCCATCATCCTGGTCTGGATCGCGGTCGCCGTCGTCGGCACGATGACCTTGCCGTCCATGACCAGCGAGATCAACAACAACAACAGCCAGTTCCTCCCAACCAGCGCCCCGAGCTCCCGGGCGGCGGCCCTGGCCGCCCCGATCCTCGGCAACGCCACGGCGACCAGCCAGGTGATCGTGGTGGCGTCCACCACCGGCGGCCCGCTGAACGCCGCCGACCAGTCGGCCATCGCCCGACGGGTCACCGCTCTGCGCCGCGTCGCGTCCGTGGAGCGGGCCGAGGAGACCAAGGTCTCACCCTCCGGCTCCGCCGCCCAGATCGCGGTCACCGCCTCGGTGGCAGCCTCGGACATCAAAGCGCAGAAGACCCTCGTCGCCGGCATCGACTCCGCCCTCGCACGGGCCGGAACCGCACCCGGCGTGGCCTTTCACCTCGCCGGCGCGGTGGCCACCAACGTGGCGAGCCAGAACAGCTCGTCGAAGACCGGGCACCGGGTGCAGAGCCTGTCGTTGCTGCTGATCATCGTCCTGCTCCTGCTGATCTTCCGGGCGCCGCTCGCCGCCGTCGTCACGCTCCTGCCCCCGGCGTTCGCCCTGGTCATCTCCATCCGCTTCATCGGCGCCCTCGGCGCCAACGGCCTGAAGATCTCGGAGATCACCGACATCCTCCTCATCGTCCTGCTCCTCGGGGCGGGCACCGACTACGGGTTGTTCCTGGTGTTCCGGGTGCGCGAGGCCATGGCAACGGGGATGGACGCGAAGGAGGCGGTCACCCACGCGCTGGTCCGCGTCGGCGAGTCGATCACCGCCTCCGCCGGCACGGTCATCGTCGCCCTGCTCACCCTCCTGCTGGCGAGCTTCGGCATCTACCACGACCTGGGCATACCCCTCGCCGTCGGTGTCGGCGTGATGCTCCTCGCCGGCCTGACGCTCCTCCCCGCCCTCCTCGCCACCTTCGGGCAAGCCGCCTTCTGGCCCCGCCGGCCGCACCGCAGGGACCCCGACCGCATCGGGGTCTGGGGCGCCATCGCCGCCAGGATCGTCCGGCGGCCCGCGGTCACCCTCGGCATCGGCGTCCTGGCCTTCGCCGCCGTCGCCTCCGCCGCCCTCGGCTACCACTCCGGCGGCTTCGGGGGCGCCACCTCGGCGCCGACCGGATCGGGCGCAGCCACCGGCAACGCCATCGTCGCCGCGCAGTTCCCCCGCTCGAGCGCCAACCCCGCCAACCTGGTGCTCTCCTATCCCCGCCCGGTGTGGACCGACCCCGAGGTGCTCGTCCGAGCCGGCAACTCGCTCGACGGCTCCCACCGGTTCACCCAGCTGTCGGGGCCGCTCGACCCCAACGGCACCGTTCTGTCCCCGGCGCAGCTCACGGCCCTGCACTCGCGGCTCGGACCCCCCGGACGGCTGCCGGCGGTCGAACCCGCCTCCGCCGGCGTCCCCGCCGCCCAGTACAACGCCTACCGGGCCACGGCGGTCTTCGTCAGCCCGAACGGGCGCGTGGTCCAGTTCGAGGCGACGCTGCGGGCAGGTGCCCAGACGACGACCGCCGCCCTCGACGCCACCCCCGCCATCCGGCACACCCTCGCCACCGCTGCCGCCGCCTCCGGTGCGACCGCCAGCGGGGTGGCCGGGCAGGCGGCGGCCCTCTACGACGTCAGCGCCACCTCCAGCCACGACCTGGTCACGATCGTCCCGATCGCGATCGTCGCCATCGCCCTGCTCCTCGCCCTGGTGCTGCGGAGCCTCGTCGCGCCGTTGTACCTGATCGTCAGCGTCGCCCTCTCCTACCTGGCGGCGCTGGGGCTGTCGACGCTCGCGTTCATCGACATCGGCGGCGACGGAGGACTCACGTTCATCCTGCCCTTCCTGCTGTTCATCTTCCTGCTGGCGCTCGGCGAGGACTACAACATCCTCGTCATGACCCGCATCCGGGAGGAGTCCCGGCACCGACCGCTGCGTGAGGCAGTGGTCGAGGCGGTCGGCCGCACCGGCCCCACCATCACCTCCGCAGGCGTGATCCTCGCCGGCAGCTTCGCCGTCATCGGCGTCGCCGGCGGCGGGGGCTCGGGCGGCACCCAGATCCAGGCGATCGGCTTCGGGCTCGCCATCGGCATCCTGATGGACACCTTCGTGGTCCGCACGGTGCTGGTCCCCTCGGCGGTCGCCCTGCTCGGCCGCTACAACTGGTGGCCGGCCGGGATGAGCCGCCGACCTGCCCACGCCCCCCGGGAGGGGCTGCGCCCGGGCGGCGGGCACGACGCCGTCCTCGAGGAGGCGCCGGATCTCCGGGCCTGAATCCCGAGGGCGGAGCGACGCGCCCGGCCGCCCGGCCGGGTCATGACTTGCTCATGTTGTAGTAGAAGATCCCGAGCGGCGTCGGGTAGACGCCGCTCACGTTCTTCGCCTGGGCGGTGAGGCCGTCGAAGAAGTAGGCCCAGATGACCGGGGTCTCGTCCAGGAGGAGCTGCTCGATCTGGCCGGCGAGCTTGCGCTGGGAGGAGAGGTCGACAGCGGCGACGTACTGCTTGGAGAGCTTGTCGTAGGTCGGGTCGTTGAAGTGGGCGGCGTTCCACGCCCCCTGCCCGGTGGCGTTGTCGATGCTCTGCAGGGGCGCCTCGAGGTACACGTTGGGGACGCCCCGGGCCCCGTAGTCGACGATACTCATGGTGCCGTCCAGCCACGGCGACTTCCCGAAGACCCCCGCGCCGTAGTACTGGCTCTGGCTGGTGATCGACAGCGTGATGTCGATGCCGATCTGGGCGGCCGACTGCTTGACGATCTCGGCATACGCCGGGATCTCCGCGAACTGCTCGGTGGCGAGGGTCACGCTGAAGCCCCGGGGCACCCCGGCCTGGGACATGAGCCGCTTCGCCTTGGCGATGTCCTGGGTGCGCTGCGGGACGCTCGTGTCGGTCATCGGGAAGACGGGCGCGAACGGGTTGTCGTTGCCCACCTGGGCGTAGCCCTTGAAGAGGGCCTGGACGATGTCCGGGCGGTTGAGGGTGAGCGCCATAGCCTGGCGGACCAGCTTGTTGGTGAACGGACCGGTGTCGCAGCGCATCGACAGCTGGCGTTGGAGCGACGACTTGAGGGCCAGCACGTTGTAGTTCCCCGAGAGCAGCTGCGGGCTGCCCGAGACGGTGAAGAGGTCGTCGACGTCGATGCTGCCCGCCGCGAGCGCCGAGGTCATCGAGCCCTCGCTGGCGAAGTAGGTCAGCTGCAGCTCGGCCGGCAGGGCGGGTGTGCCCCAGTAGTGGGGGTTGCGCACGAAGGTGCCGCCGACGTTCTCCGTGTAGGACTTCATCATGAACTTGCCGGTGCCCGGGAACTCCTTCTGGAAGTTGGCGAAGTCGTAGTGGTTGGGCACGATGCAGACGTTGTAGTTGGTCTGCGACACGGCGTCGGTGAACGACCCGTCGGCGGCCTCGAGGTGGAAGCGGACCGTGGTGTCGTTGAGCTTCTCGACCCCGTCGGGGGCGAGGGTGCCACCGAAGACCGAGGCGGCGTTGACCCCCAGCTTCGGGTTGGCCTGCTGCTTCATGGTGTAGACGACGTCGTCGACGGTGAGCGGCGTCCCGTCGTTGAACTTGACGCCCTGGCGGATGGTGAAGTCCCAGACCGTCGCGTCGGCGTTGGGGCTCCACTTGGTGGCGAGCATCGGGCGGTGGACCAATTGCTCGTCGCAGAAGGTCAGCCACTCGCCGACGATGTCGAGGGTCTCGAGACCGCCCTGGGAGTTCACGAGCAGCGGGTTGATCGCCCCCGACGGCGTCGCCTGGCCGACGCGGATCGTGGCGCCGGCCTTGCCCTTGGGGGCGCCCGTCGAGGCCGCCGCCGGCGTCGTGGTCGCCGACGACGAGCCGCCGCTGGTGGCGCTGCCGCTGCCGGACCCGCAGGCCTCGAGGATGGCGGCGGCCAGGGGGAGCCCGAGCCCCACCTTGGTCGCCCGGCTGAGGAACTGCCGGCGGGAGAGGTTGCCGGCGACGAACTCGTCGATCACGTGCTCCTGCAGCGGTGCGTGTCCCCGGCGCAGCGGTGTGAGCCGCTCGTGGTTGATGTCCATGGAAGTCCCCCTGTGCTGGTGGTCGAATGGGTCCTGCTCGGTCCTGGTCGGTCCTGCGGATGCGCTACGGCGCTGCGTCCTCGTCGAGGAGCGATCTCGGGAAGCCCGCCGCTCGGAGGCTGAGGCCGGTCTCGTCCTCCAACAGCTGGACGACCCGGGGCGACCAGGCGCTGCCGCCGTAGCGCTGACGCGCCTGCTCGAACTGCCGCCGCACCACCTCAGCCAGCTCGGTGGGCACGCCGACAGAGCTGGCGAGCCCCTGGGCGAGGCCGAGGTCCTTGCAGGCGAGGTCGATGGTGAAGCCGATGTCGTAGCTGCCCGAGAGGATCAGCTGGCTCTCGGTCTCGTGCACGAAGCTGTTGCCCGAGCTGGCCCGGATGGCCTCGAAGGCGTCCTTCAGGTCGATGCCGGCCCGCGCCGCCAGCATGAGGCCCTCCCCCGCCGCCACGAGGTGGATGAAGGCGAGCATGTTGGTGACGACCTTCATCCTCGACGCCTGGCCCAGCGGGCCGAGGTAGATGACCTTCGAGCCCACCTGCCCGAGGAGATCCCGGTGGGCGGCGTAGGTCGCCGGGTCGCCGCCGACGAGCACGGTGAGCTCCCCGGCGGCGGCCTTGTGCACGCCGCCGGTCACCGGTGCCTCGAGGGTGCCGACGTCGCGGGCGGCGGCCAGCTCGCTCATCCGGTGCAGGACGTCGACGTCGTTGGTCGTGACGTCGATCCAGCAGCCCCCGGGCCGCAGGGTGGTGAGGATCCCGTTCGCGCCGCCGACGACCTCCGCCACCGTGTCCGGTCGCGGGAGGCAGGTCATCACCGTGTCCACCCCGGCAGCGAGCTCGGCGGGGCCGTCCGCCCACCGGGCCCCGGCGGCGATCGACGCCTCGGCGGCCCGGGGGTCGCGGTCGTGGACCGTGACCTCGTTGCCGGCGGCCAGCAGCCGGCCGACGATCTGGGCACCGAGGTTGCCCGTCCCGATGAACCCGATCCGCCGGCCGCCCGCCGGCTCCTGCCGGCCGTGCCCCTCATGACCTTCCACGATGTGTGCTCCTTCTTGCGTGTGACCCGGACACCGCGCGCGTGTGCGGCCCCGACGACGGTTGCGCGTGGGGCCGGCGGCGCCGTGCCCGGGTCGGCTCCGTCGGTAGGCTCCCAACCTCATGACCGAAGGGGTTGAAGGCCGGCGGCGCGACCAGAGCCAGACCGTCGAGCGCGCCCTGCAGCTCCTCGACGCGGTGGCGACCAGCGCCGAGCCGCTCACGACCGGGCAGCTCGCCGCCCTCAGCGGGCTGGCCCGGCCCACCGCCTACCGGCTCCTCGTGACCCTCGAGCGCCAGGGCTACCTCGACCGGGTCCGCGACCACGCCTTCACGCTCGGCTACAAGGCCACGCGCATGTCGGGCGACCGCGCCGCCCAGCAGGCGCTCGCCCGCCGGGCGCGGCCGATCCTGGCGGCGCTGACCGAGCAGGTCCGCGAGACGGTCAACCTGAGCGCGCCCGTGGGCGCCGCCCTGGTCGAGATCGACCAGATCGACCCGCCCGACCCGATCCGCCAGATGAGCTACACCAACGTCGCCTTCCCCCTGCACGGCAGCTCCAACGGCAAGCTCATGCTCTCGGGCTTCAGCCCGGCCGAGCTCGACTTGTACCTCGCCCACCCCCTCGAGCGCCGCACGGACCGCACCATCACCGACCCGGTCGAGCTGCGGGCGGAGTTGGAGGCGACGCGCCAACGCGGCTTCGGCCTCTGCGTCGGGGAGCTCTACGAGGGGATCAACGGCATCTCGGGCGCCATCGTCGACGGCCAACAGCTCGTGATCGGCTACGTGAGCGTGTCCGGGCCGGCCTTCCGCCTGCCGCCCGAGCGCCTCGTCGAGATCGCGCCGACGGTGCTCGGCGCGTGCGACCACATCGGTGAGGCACTCCAGCTCACCCGCTGATACGTCCACTATGCGGACTCCCCGATCACTCTGCGGTCAGCATAAGGGGCGGGTGCCCGAGAAGCAACGGTTTGCCGGGGACCGGCCGCGGGGAGGCTCAGCCGGTCCCGGCGCTGCGGTCGGCCCAGCGGTGGGCGGCGCGCAACCTGCCGTTGCAGTGGTGCAGGCTGGTGGGGGCGACCGCCGCGCCGAAGTCGTCGAAGACGGCGACGGGGGCGCCGCCGTGGCGGCACCACCCGTAGCTGGACGGCGTGTCCTGGCGTTGCGGCTCGGAGCAGGCCAGGACCGTGTCGCAGTCCAGGCAGACCCGGTGCATGACCTGCCCGGGCCCGGTGGCCGGGGCGGCCGCCGCCCCCGGCAGGTTGTTGCCTTTCACCGACCTGGGCACGGACCCATGGTACCGACCGTCGCCCGGGCATCCCTGGAGGTGTCGCACCCGCCTGCGAGACTCACGGCGGGTGAGAGGAGGTCGCCATGGGCCGGAACAACCAGCAACGCAGGGCGGCGAAGAGGCGCAACCACGCTCGCGACCATCGGACCGCCGGCCCCGGAGCGGCCGGGCCGGAGACAGCCGGTCCGTTCCGCTGGCGACCGACCGACGACCCCTCGTCGCTGCTGCTGGCCGCCGGGTGTGCCGCCGCCGAGGGCGATGCGGCGCGCGTCGACGAGCTGGTCGACCTCCTCGGCCGGCTGCCGGTCTCGAGGGTGGAGGGCGCCGTGACCACGCTGGCTGCGGACGCGCTCGCCGCCGACTTCGAGGGGGGATGGCAACCTGCCGAGGTGGCGCGCGCCGTGCGGCGGACGCGTTCGGCCCAGCACTCCCTCCTCGTTTCGACGGCGCTGGCGGTGGACCACTGGCGGCTGGCGGGGACCGTCCCGCCGGCGGCATGGACCGCCCAGCTGGCCGACCTCGGCGTCGAACGCTGGTGGGGGGAGGGTGACGCCTGGCTGCGCATGTGGGCGCGCCAGGCGGAGCTGCCGTGGGCGGCGGCGCTGCGGCTCGCCGCGGAGACGCTCGGCACGCTCATGCGCCTCCCGGTGCTGGAACGGGTCGTGCCGCCTCCGTCGACATGGGGCCCCGCCCCCACCGGGTCCTCGGGTGCGGGCGAGGAGATCATGGCCAAGATCCGGGCCCTGCTCGCGAAGGCGGAGTCGACGTCGTTCGAGGCGGAGGCGGAGGCACTCACTGCCAAGGCCCAGCAGCTCATGGCTCGCCACGCCGTCGACGAGGCGGTTGCCCGGGCGGACGGTTGCCGCAGCGAGGCGCCGACCATGCGACGGATCCCCGTCGACGACCCGTACGCCTCAGCGAAAGAGGCCTTGCTTCGTGCCGTGGCCGGGGCCAACGGGGTGCGCACCGTGTCCTACGGCCGCCTCGGCCTCGTCGCGCTGGTCGGCTTCGCCTCCGACATCGACGCGGTCGAGGTGCTGTTCACCTCGCTGCTCGTCCAGGCCACGCGCGCCATGGTCGAGCGCGGAAGGGTGACCGACGGTCGGGGTCGCTCGCGGACCCGCTCGTACCGGCAGTCTTTCCTGCTCGCCTACGCCTCGCGGGTCCGTGAGCGGCTCCACGCCGCCGCCTCCGTCGCCCATAGCGAGGTCGAGCACCAGCTCGGCCGGTCGCTGCTGCCGGTGCTCGCTGACCGCGACGACGAGGTCGAACGGCTCCTCGGCGCGCACTTCTCGTCGCTCGTCCACCGCAACGGCCCTCGTGCCACCAACTCGGAGGGATGGATGCACGGCCGGATCGCCGCCGAGCTCGCCACCCTCGGGGAGGAGCGGCCGCTGCTCAGCGACGCCGGCTGACGCCGGGCCCGACATCCTGACGGCCGGGGCCGGCTGCCGGCTGCTGGGCGGAGGGCCCGGTGTGGGACGGGCCGGTGCAGGGAAGGAGTCCCTGGCCCGCACCGTGGAGGGCGCGGGGTGAGGAGGTACTTCACGATGAGCTATGACACCACGCATCTGACCGTCCCTGCCGGGATGGGCGAGGTCCCCAGGGTGACGGCATGGAACACGGTGGCGAGCTACGCCACGTACCGCGAGGCCCACGACGCCGTCGATCGGCTGGCCAGCGTCGGCTTCCCGGTCGAAGACATCGAGATCGTCGGTTCAGGGCTTCGGAGCGTCGAGCGGGTGACCGGTCGGGTCAGCGTGGGATCGGCGATCCTCGGGGGCATCGGTAGCGGCGCGTGGGTGGGCCTGTTCGTCGGCCTCCTGGTGGGCCTGTTCACGGTCGGGCCCGCTTGGTTGGGCCTCATCGTCGGCGGCATCCTGATCGGCGCCGCCTTCGGGGCGGTAGCGGGGCTGGCGGCTGGCGTCGCCGCCCGGCGGCGGGGCGAGTACTCGGCGCTGCACAGCGTCGTCGCCACCCGCTACGACGTGATCGCCCTCGACAACGCTGCCGGAGCCGCCCGCTCGGCGCTCGGCCTCGGTGGAGCCGCCGACTTCCCCCCGCCGCCGGCGAGCTGACCGACGCCACCAGAGGGCCCCGCTCCGCCGCTGGCGCCACCCGAGCCCACCCCGGGGACGTTACCTCCGGTCACTCGAGCGGCGAGGGCCGCCCGTCGCCGGCTGTGCCCCCGGTGGGCGGTCCGCAGGTAGCCCCTCCCCGGCCGTCGTCCTCGGGCGGTGACCACGGGCCCGGCGCCAGGCCCGGGCCCGACACGGCGCGCGCCCTCTCGGCGACCCGCCGGACGCGGGCCACGTGGCGGAGCAGGTGCTGCCGTGCCTGCTCGGCCTCCGGGCTCAAGCCCTCGACGGCTTCGACCCGCCAGTGGCGGAGGACCACGGGGAGCAGGATCTGCTCGTAGTGCACCGCCACGTCGTAGATGCCCGAGGCGGCGATCAGCGAGGCGTGGCGGGCGAACTCGGCGATGCCGGCGCCGGGCATGGCGAAGCTGGTGACCTGGCGGTCGATGGCGAGCATGGCGGCCGACGGGTCCACCTCGAGCAGGACCGTGGCCAGGTCCCGGTAGAACAGGAAGTGGAGGTTCTCGTCGGCGGCCACCCGGCGCATCACCGCTGCCCCGGTGGCGTCGAGGTGCCGGCCGGTGTTCCAGTGGGCGATGCGGGTCGCCAGCTCCTGCAGGGCCACGTAGACCACGGCGTCGGCGATGGTTTCGTTGCGCGACGCCTGGTCGAAGCCGATGGCGACCTGGCGCATCCGGGCCCGCTCCAGGGCGACCGGGTCGAGCGACCGGGTCACCGAGACCCAGTCGCGGATGACGATGGCGTGGCGCCCCTCCTCGGCGGCCCACCGCCTGGTCCACTCGCCCATGGCCGACTCGGGTGGGAAGATGCTGGCGAGGGCGTGGAAGTAGTGGGGCAGGTTGTCCTCGGTGAGAAGCCCGACCCACAGGGCGCTCCGCACGGCCGCCGGCAGGGGCTCGTCGGGCCGCCAGTCCTCGCCGGGCTCGAAGTCCCGGCCGCGCGCCCACGGCACGAGCTCGTGCGGGAACCACTCCTTGGCCTTACCGAGGTGTCGCTCGAGCAACCGGGTCGCGGTCACCTGCATGGCGTCGACGAGCTCAGGGGAGGTCACTCGTCAGCCTCTGCGGAGGGCGCGGGGACCGCCCGGCGCACCGGTTGGGGACGGCGTTGCAACACGATCCGGTACAGCGTGCACACCCGCCGATCGAACATCGCTCGCGACACTCGCAGGTACCGCAGGTAGGTGCGGCAGGTGGCGGCGCCGACGAGGTCGGTCGCTGCCGCGCGGTTGGCCTCGAGGCGCCGCTGCCAGAGCTGCAGGGTGTGCTCGTACTGCTCGGCGTCGCTGCGGAGGGCGGCGATCCCGAACCACGGGTCCGACGCCGCCACGATGTCGGTGAGCAGGGGGAGCGCCGACTCCGGGAAGATCTCGTCGGTGAAGAACGGCGACACCTCGCTCGTGGCGGGATCGAAGTCCTCGTAGCCGATGCTCTGCAGGGAAAGGCGTCCCCCGGGGCGCAGCCAGCCGGCGCAGGCGGCGAAGAAGGTCGAGTAGACGGCTCGGCGCTGCTCGGCGTCGAGGTCGGGGCGGGCGAAGTGCTCGAACGCTCCGATGGAGACGATGGCGTCGTAAGGGGCGGACGGCCGGTGGTCGCGCCAGTCCTCCAGCCGCACCTCGATCGACCCGCCCGGTGAGCCGGCCGCCACCGCCGCCTGGTCCCGGCTGAGTGTCAGTCCGACGGCGTGGCCAACCCCCCGGCTCGCCGTCAGGTACCGCAGCATGGCCCCCCACCCGCAGCCGATGTCGAGGACCCGGGCGGCACCGTCGACGCGGGCCCCGGTGGCGTGCCACGCCAACTTGGCCAGCTGCGCCTCGTCCAGCCGGTCGTCCAAGGGACCGTCCCACAGGGCGCACGAGTAGACCATGCGCTGGTCCAGCCAGAGCCGGTAGAAGTCCGACCCGACGTCGTAGTGGTGCTCGATCGCCGCTTGGGACGCGCCCCGCCCCGATGCGCTCGCTCCGAGGGCCATCTCCGAGGATAACCCAAGAGGGCGCACGGGTCGCCCTTCGCCCTTTGCCGTCCCCGCCATCCGCGCCCCGCCCGGTGTAGCGTCTCCGCCCGAGGCGGCCCGCCGGGTGGCCCGACCGACCCCCGCCCTGCTGGCGGTCAGCGCCGAGCAGCTCCTCGCCAACGGCGACCGCCTCCTCGTCGAGTGCTTCGGGCCCACCTCCCTCGTCGTCGGCTACCGCGACCTCGACCAGCTCCTCGCCGTCGCCGACGCCCTCGACGGCCAGCTCACCGCCACCATCCACGCCGAGGGCACCGAACCCGGCCTCGCCGAGCTGCTCCGG
>DASSZM010000245.1:0-7577 GCA_035702855.1 Acidimicrobiales bacterium
GTGGCCGTGGGCCTCTTCCTGCCGCTCGCGATCATCCCGCTGTTCATCGAGGCGCGGATGCTCGACCTCTGGAACAACCGGATCGGCTACATCATCCTGCACATCGAGCCCGGCATCCCGCTGGGCGTGGTGCTCCTGACGGCCTCGATCGCCTCGGTGCCCCTCGAGCTCGACGAGGCGGCGTTCATGGACGGCGCCGGCTACCTGCGGTACCTGTGGTCGGTGGTCGTACCGCTGATCCGCCCCGGGCTGCTGATCACCTTCCTCTACGGCCTGCTCGGCGTCTGGAACGACATCATTGGACCGGTCGTCTTGTTGTCGAACCCCAGCCTGTTCCCCATCACCCGCGGCATCTACGAGTTCTACGGCGCCAACCAGAGCCAGTGGACCCTCCTGGCCGCCGCCATCGTCGTGGCCAGCCTGCCGCTCGTGATCCTGTTCTCGCTCACGCAGCGGCAACTGATCCGGGCGGCGGTTGCCGGCTCGGTGAAGGGGTGACCCCTCCCCTCATCGCCGTCGCCGCCGTCGACGTCGCCACCGGGCGGGTCGTCCTCGACCACCAGGCCGACGTCGCCTGTTATGCCGCCAGCACCCTGAAGGTCGCCATCCTCGTGGCACTGCACCGGGCGGCCGATCGGGGGAGGTTGTCGCTCGACCAGCAGGTCCCGCTGGCGACGAGCTGGCCCGCTGCCGGCGGCGGCGACTTCGCGCTCGTGCCCGACGACGACGACCCCCAGCTGGCCTCTTGCGCCGGGAAACACGTGCCGGTCCGGGATCTGGCCGAGCACATGATCACCCGCTCGAGCAACGTCGCCGCCAACGTCGTGCTCGACCTGCTCGGTTTCGAAGCGGTTGCGGCGGCGATCGGCGCTGTCGAGGCAACCGGTTGCCGGCTGCGCCACCATTTCGGCGACCGGCGGGCGCGTGCTGCCGGCCCGGCCAACACCGCGACCGCTGCGGGGCTGGCCGCCCTCGCCGCGGCCGTCGGCGGGGGTCGTGCCGCCACACCGGACGCCTGTCGGGAGATGCTCGGCGTGCTCGCCCGCCAGGAGCAGCGCGACCTGATCCCGGCCGCCCTTCCTCCCGGTCCCCGCTGCGCCAACAAGACGGGGTGGGCCGAAGAGGTCCTCCACGACGTCGCCGTCGTGTGCGCGCCGGGCATCCCGCCGTACGCCCTGGCCATCTGCACGAGCGGCTTCGCCGACCCGGAGGAGGCCGGAGCCCGCCTGCGCGCCGCCGCCGCGCGCGCCCACGCCATCATCTCGGGCGGCACGCCGTGAGCCCGCCGGCGGTCGCCGCCATCGTCGCCCGCCGCCGCGAAGGCGCCCTCCGCGGCACCTTCGTGACCGCCCTCCGCTCGGCCGACACGGTCGCGTCGGTCCTCGTCGAAGTCCGCACCTCCGACGGTGCGCGCGCCTGGGGCGAGGCGACCCCGGTCCGGGCGGTCACCGGGGAGACCATCGCCTCGGTCGAGGAGACGCTCGGCCGGCTGATCCCCCGCGTGGTCGGCCTCGACGCCGACGACCTCGACGCCGGCCTCGACGCCGTCCACGCCGACACCGGCGACCCCTCCGCGCACGCCGCCCTCGACCTCGCACTGCACGACCTGGCGGCGCGCCGGCGTGGGATCAGCCTCCGCCGGCTGCTCGGGGTCGACGACACCCGGACGGCGGTCGCCACCGACGTCACGATCAGCGCCGGCGACCCGGCGGTGATGGCGGAGGCGGCCCGGGCGTGCAGCGCCGAGGGCTTCGACGTGCTCAAGCTCAAGGTGGGCGACGGCCGGGCGGACGACGTCGAGCGGGTCGCTGCCGTCGCTGCGGCGGCCCCCGCCGCCCGGCTCCGCCTCGACGCCAACCAGGGCTGGGATGTCGGCGGGGCCCTCGCCCTCCTCGACACGCTCGCCGCCCGGGGAGTCGCGATCGAACTGCTCGAGCAGCCGGTCCCCGCCGACGACCTGGCCGCCCTGGCCGCCGTCACGAGCCGGACCGAGGTCCCGGTGCTCGCCGACGAGGCCGTCTACACCGCCGGGGACGTGGAACGGGTTGCCGCCGCCGGGGCCGCCGACCTCGTCAACCTGAAGCTGATGAAATGCGGCGGGCTGCGCCCCGCCCGGCTCGCCGCCGACACCGCCGAAGCGGCCGGGCTCGGGTGGCTGATCGGCTGCATGATGGAGCGGGCCCCGGGCGTCGTGGCCGCCGCCAGCCTGGCCGCCCGAAGCGGGCCGGGACCGGTGCACGACCTCGACGCCGCCTGGTGGCAGGCTCCGGCCGAGTTGTCGTACCGCGACGGGCACGTCCACCTCCCCGTCGGGCCGGGCATCGGGCCCACAACCCTGCCGTGACCGGCACCCAGCGGACCCGCGGCGAGACCCCGGCGCTGCCCCCCGGCACCAGCCTGGCGCCCGGTGTCCTACCGCCCGGGCGCCTGCTCGGCATCGACGCCGGCGGGAGCGCCACTCGCGTCGCCGTGGCCGAGGGTGGGCAGGTGGTCTCCTGGTCCGAGACAACCCCCATGAACGCCCTCCTGACCCCCGACGTGCCCGACCGGCTCGCCGAGTTGGCGCTCGCCGCCGGGGCGGCGGCGGTCGGCGTCGGCCTGCCCGGGATCCGTACCGAGGTCGCCGGCGCTGAGCTCGCCGCCCTGGTCGGAGCTCGCTGCGGCTGCCGGGTCAGTGTGGTGCCGGACGCCGAGGTGGCCCGTCTCGGCGCCTTTCTCGGTGAGCCCGGCGTCATCGTCGCCGCCGGCACCGGGTCGGTCGCCGTCGGCTGGGACGGGGTCCGCACCGCCCGCGCCGGCGGGCACGGCTACCTCTTCGGTGACGACGGTGGCGCCTACTGGATCGGCCGCGAGGCCGCCCGGTCGGTGCTGCGCTGGCAGGACGGCGCGGGCGGCTCCCCCGCGCTCGCTGCCGCCATCCTCGACGCCGTCGGTGGTGACGCCGAAGACCTCGTGCGGCACGCACACCGCCATCCGGGCGACCGCTCGTTGCTCGCCGGTCTCGCCCCGGTTATCACCGCCCTGGCCGGCACCGACGACGAGGCCGCTCGCATCAGCCGCGAGGCCGCCGGGCACCTGGCGGCGCTGGCGTCCACGGTGTGCCGACGGCTCGGTCCACTGCCCGTCGCCGGCGTGGGCGGGGTGCTGGCCGCCGCTCCCGTCTGGGGTCCCTTCGCCGCCGCCAGCGGGGCCGGACGCCCGATGGCTCCGCCGGCCGTCGGCGCGCTCCTGCTCGCCGCCCGCACCCACGAGGAGCTCCGATGACCGACGCCGTCGCCGTGTTGCTGCAGCGCGCCGTCGCCGCAGGCGACGTGCCCGGTGCCGTCGCCATCGCCGGAGGTCCCGCCACGCCGGCGCGACGCTGGGTCGCCGGGTGCGCCGACACGACACCGGGCGCTGCCCGACCGACCACGATCGGCACCCGCTTCGATCTCGCCTCGCTGACCAAGGTCGTGGCCACGACGGTCCTGGTGCTCGGGCTGGTTGCCGAGGAGCGGCTCGCTCTGGGCGACCCGATCGCCCGGAGGCTGCCGGGCGCCGCCGGGGGCCATCCGGGCGTGACCGTCGAGCGGCTCCTGACCCACACCGCCGGCCTCCCGGCGACGGTGCGGCTCTGGGAGGAGCACGCCACGCCGGAGGCGGGGCGCCGGGCCGTCCGGGAGTTGGCGCCCGTCGCCGAGCCCGGCACCGCCGTGGCTTACTCCGACGTCGGCTTCATGCTCCTCGGGCAGCTCGTCGAGGCGGTGCTCGGCTGCCGCCTGCCCGACGCCTTCCGCCGGCGCGTGGCCGAGCCCCTGGCCCTGGCGGCGACAGGGTTCGGCCCCGTCGCCGCCGAGCGTGCCGCCGCCACCGAGTTGCGGCCCGACGGCACCCCCTGGGTCGGGACGGTCCACGACGAGAATGCCCGCTTCCTCGGGGGCGCCGCCGGCCACGCCGGACTGTTTGCCACCGCCGCCGACCTCGCCCGCTTCTGCTCCTGGTGGGCAGGTGAGGCCGACGGCCCGGTACCGGCTGCGCTACGGCGCGCAGCCGAGCGCTGCCGGACCGAGGGGCTGGACGGCCGCCGGGGGCTCGGGTGGGTCTGCCGTGGAGACCGCTTCGACGTGTTGGAGGGCTGGCCCGCCACCGCCGTCTGCCACACCGGCTTCACCGGCACGAGCCTCGCCGTCGACCCGGCCGGCGGCCGGTGGGTGGTGCTGCTCACCAACGCCGTGCACTTCGGGCGACGCAGCGAACCGATCCGGGCGCTGCGCCGCTCCCTGCACGCCGCCCTCTCCCCGGACGCCGGCAGGTCGCTGCCCTCCTGAGTCCAGAGGGCGGCGCCGCGAGAGCAGCTAGCGGCGGGACCGGTGCCGCGAGCGCACCGAGGCCCGCGTGCGATCGAGGGCGTCCACCGTGGTGGCGTACCGCTGCTGGGCGACGCCGAGGAACAGGCAGTCGACCACCGTCAGGGCGGCGATGCGGCTGGCCATGGCCGCCGACCGCAGGCTCGTCTCCGACACCGAGGTCCGCAGGACGTGGTCGGCGACCCGGACGATCGGCGAACGCTCGAAGTTGGTGACCGCCACCGTCCGCGCCCCCACCTCCCGGGCCTGCGCCAATGCATCGATGGTGTCGATGGTGGTGCCCGAGTGGCTGAAGCCGATGGCGACGTCCACCGGCCCGAGGTTGGCAGCGGACGGGAGCGCCATGTGGGGATCGCTCCAGGCGTACGCGGTGAGCCCGATGCGGTGCAGCTTCTGCTGGAGGTCGAGCGCCACGTAGCCGCTCGCCGCGACGCCGTACACGTCCACGTGACGGGCGGCCACCACGGCGGCCACCACCGCCTCGAGCTCGGCGGTGTCGAGGTTGGCCACGGTCTCGGTGATCGCCCGGGCGTGGGTGGCACCGATCTTGGCGACGACGGCGGGCACGTCGTCGTCGGGACTGATGTCCGGTGAGCGGGGCATCCCCTGATCGAGCCCAGAGCGACCGGCGGCGGTCGCCAAGGCGATCCGCAGGTTGGGGTAGCTACCGACCCCGATGGACCGGCACAGCCGGATGACCGTCGTCTCGGAGGTGCTCGCCAGGCCCGCCAGGTCGGTGATGGTGAGCCGGGCTGCCCGGGCCGGGTCCTCGAGGATCACCCGCCCGACGCGCTGCTCCGACGGCGACAACGAAGGCAGGAGTGAGTCCAGCTGGGCGACGACCTCCCCGTCGTCGACCCGCGGCGCCGCGGTCACCGGCGCACCCCCGCCACGGGGACCGGCCGGCCACGGCCGCCCCCGGCCCACCTCCGCCGCCGCCCCGCCGTCCCGGCGCGACGCTGCGCGCGTCCGTGCACGGCATCTCCCACCCCCCGATCCATGGGGGGGACGCTACCGGCCGGGGCGACCCGCTCGCCGCCGGCCGCGGGTGCGGGTGCGGGGAACGTCGAGCAGTGACAGTGGAAGTCGATGGTACGGAGGCTAGCGACGTCGAGGGCCCGCCGTTTGCGGGTCAGCCGCCGGTGGCAGCGGCGCGCAAGGAAGCACGATGGGCTGGTCCGGCCACCGCGATCAGCGACGCCGCCCGCTCGGCGTCGGTCCGGCCCCGAAGGTCGGCGACACCGTGCTCGGTCACCACGACGTCGACGTCGGTGCGGGGCGTGGACACCACGGCGGGGCGGGCCACGATCGCGGAGCGACCCGCCACCTCCGCCCGTACGACCACCACCGACAGGCCACCGGGCGAGCGGGAGGCGCCGAGGCAGAAGTCGGGGTGACCGCCCGGCCCCGAGACCGGCCGGTCGCGTGGACCCTCCACGTTGGCCGCACCGTCGAGGCCGACCTCCAGGGCGGTGTTGACCGCGACGAACCGGGGGATGGCGGCCAGCCGGGCTGGGTCGTGGATCTGCTCGACGGACTCCAGGCGCACGCCGCCCGCTGCGGCGAGGCGAGCCAGGCCCGGCCCACCCCACAGGTACGCGGCCACGGCCGGCCCGGCGAGGATCCCCCGCTCGGCGAGACCGACCAGCTCGTCGGTCACGACACCGGCGTGCACCCGAACCGGCCGGCTGAGGGCTGCGACGACCGCAGCGCCCAGGGCGCCCGGACCCCACTGCAGCGTGGCGCCGTCGGGGACGAGACCCGCCACGGCGGCGGCGATGCGCCGCTCCCGCTCCCCCACGACCACCGCCTGCGGCGGATCGGGTGGGTCCGCACGGAGGAGGACCTCGACGATGTTGCCCTCGATGGCCGGCGCCGGCGGGATCGGCACCTCGGCAGCCGGCGGCGCCGTCCACTGCTCGATCACGACCTCCCGCGCCGCCCGGGCCGCCGCCGGCGCCCAGCCCACCGAGGCGATCGAGCGCCAGCCGCCCGCCTCGGCGACGGCGCCGACGACGGCGACGTCGGGGCGCAGCCCGCCGCGCAGCAGGGCCGGCATGGCGGACAGCCTGCGGGGCACGTGGCGGACCCGGCCGGCGCGCACCGCCTCCCGGAGGCCGCTGCCCGCCAGCACGGTGGTCACCGGGAGCCCGACCTCGTCGAGCCAGACCGGCGTGCGCACGACCCACCCGAGCAGGAGCTCGGGGTCGGCGAGCTCCCGGACCGCCGCCACCGACCGGGGATCCGGCAGCGGCCCGTCGGGCCCGTCGGCGTAGACGACCAGTGGCCGGCTCGTCACCCAGCGCTCACCCCGCTCAGACCCGGCGGTCGGGGCGGCGGTGCGGCGGGTGCTCGAGGGGCGGGCGGGCGGCGAGTGGCGGGATCGGCAGGGTGCGGTGCTCCCCGGCCCGCAATTCGACGACGTCGTCGTAGTGGCGGAAGCGGACCGCCTTGCTGTCGTCCCAGCGGTACCGGGCGGCGTCGCCATCGACTTCGACCACCAGCTTCCCGCCGTGCCAGAAGATCGTGAAGCCCAGGCTTCTCAGCGCGGTCGGGAGTCGGGGCCGGAACAACAGCCCGGGCCCGTGGTCGCGCATCCCCCCGAATCCGAACACGGCACCGAGCCACGCACCGGCGAGGGCGGCGAGGTGCAGGCCGTCGCGGGTGTTGCGCTCCAGATCGTGGAGGTCCATGAGGGCCGCTTCACCCCAGTAGTCGTACGCCAGGTCCAAGTGGCCGGTCTCGGCGGCGAGAATGCACTGGATGGCCGCCGACAGCGAGGAGTCCCTCACGGTGATGCCCTCGTAATAGGCGAAGTTCGCCACCTTCTGGCCGGCGCTGAACCGGTCGCCGCGCAGGAGCATGGCCAGGACGAGGTCCGCCTGCTTGACCACCTGCTTCCGGTACAGCTGCAGGTAGGGGTAGTGCAGCATGAGCGGGTACTCCTCGGCCCCGGTGAGCGAGAAATCCCACCGCTCATGGTCCGTGAACCCCTCGGACTGGGGGTGGATGCCGAGATCCTCGTCCCAGGGGACGTGGATGGCCGCGGCCGCCCGGCGCCAGGTGACGACCTCCTCGGAGGTGACCTGCAGGCTGTTGCGGACGCCCGGGTGGCGCTCGACGGCGTCGGCCGCGAGTTGGAGGTTCCGGGCGGCCATCAGGTTGGTGTAGACGTTGTTGTCGGCGAGGGCGCTGTACTCGTCGGGGCCGGTCACCCCGTCGATGCGGTAG
>DASSZM010000004.1:0-52188 GCA_035702855.1 Acidimicrobiales bacterium
GGTGGGCATCCCCACCAAGAGGCCCCTTTGGAGGATTGCCGGCTGAGACCGGGTTCGCTCCGGTCGCTCCGGCCGCCACCTTCCACCACCCCGTAGGAGCACCGATGTTCCACGTGAAACATCGGGCAGCCGGATTCGGGACGGGCGGTGGTGTCGGGCATTGCCCAAGGCTCGGGCCACGGGGCGGCCTGGCCTGAGTTCCCGGCAGGACCATCCTCCCGATTCGATGTTTCACGTGAAACGTCACCGAGGGCCACTCGCGCGCCGGCCGAGCCCCTCGCGCTGCGGCCCACGCCACGACATCGGGCGCCTGCGACGGCGATGGGAGCCATCGCCGTCGAGTGGCGCCGACGGCCGGAGGCGGGACCCACGACGTGAGCCCCTGTCCCGACCCAAGCACCGTCAGGCGTCCCGGAGCCGTCAGGGGCCCCGGACCGTTCAGGCGCCTGCGCCCGCTCCGGATGTTTCACGTGAAACATCGGGGGCCACCATCCTTGCGCCCAGGGTGTGCGGCTTGCCACGATGGGGCGGTGGGCGACGCCGACCGGTCAAGCCGTGCTGCGGACATCTTCCGGCGGCTCCGGGAGCAAACCGCCCCGAGTCCGCAGAGCACCAAGCCTGCCACGCCAGCCGGCCACCAACTCCAGCCCCGGGAGCAAGTGGCCACGACGGAGACACCGGACACTCCCGCCGCCGAGGCCCCGTCCACCGGGGACCAGGGGAGCGTAAACCCGCGCTCGGGGCTCTCCGACGACCCCGAGGCTGCGGCTGGGCAACACGGCGCCGATCCGGGGCCGCGCTGCCACCCCGAAGAGGCCGGAGAAGCTGCAGAGGCGGCAGAAGAGGCCCGCCAGCCCTACTCTGAGGATCCAGCAGCCGAGACACCGGCCCGACCGCCCGCCGCCCCGGTGGAGCAGCCCGGCTCGGTGGACCAGCGACACTCGGTGGGCCAGCCGCAACCGGTGGGCCAGCCGCAACCGGTGACCGAGGGGGGCTCGCCTGGACCCCCTCCCGCGTCGGGGCAGTCGCAGGAGTCAGCGGGGGACCAGACCCCGGAAGTTCAGGACCCCAGCCCGGCGCCCTCCGGCACTGCCGGGCTCGGCCCCTTGGCGCCGCTACCGGAGGCGCTCGGAGTGGGCGCGGCGCCTACCGCTCCCGACGGCCACGTGGAACACCCGGGGGCGCCCCCCGGGGGCGCTGCAGGCGACGCTGCCGCCCCCGTGGGCAACGGACCGGGTCTCCCCGACCGTTCGATCCCCGGCGCAGCGCAGGCGGCGGCCGAGGGGGATCCGCTCGCCTCCGCACCACCGCCGGCACCGCCCCTGACCACCGGGACCGGCTCACCCGCCACCCAGCCGGCCCCGGCCGGAGGCGAGAGGGGCGCCATGAGCAGCGCCCCGGAATCGACGCTCCCGGCGACTCGGGCCGTCACAGGGGCCGCAGCGCTGGCGGCCGAAGCCCTGGCCGCGGCGACCGCCGAGCTCGGCTCCTCACGGCCGGGCGGCGCAGCCGTCGGCGCCGCCCCCGGCGTCGCCCCCGGCACGGAGCGGCCAGGGGCCGGCCACGCCCTTCCCCGCCGTCTGGCTGTGGCCAACCAGAAGGGCGGCGTGGGCAAGACGACGACCGCCGTCAACCTGGGCGCCGCCCTGGCAGAGCTCGGCTACCGCGTGTTGGTGGTCGACCTGGACCCGCAGGGCAATGCTACGACCGGGCTCGGCATCAACGCCCGAGCGCTCGAGTCGTCGATCTACGACGTGATCCTCCACGATGTGCCCCTGGAGGATGTCGTCGAGCCGACGACCCTGCGCAATCTGTTCGTCGTGCCGGCCACCATCGACCTGGCCGGAGCCGAGATCGAGCTGGTCCCGCTCTTCAGTCGTGAGCTTCGCCTGCGGCGGGCGCTGGAGACGGTGGAGGGCGACTACGACTACACGCTCATCGACTGCCCCCCGTCCCTGGGCCTCCTGACCGTCAACGGGCTGGCGGCGGCTTCCGAGGTGCTGGTACCGATCCAGTGCGAGTACTACGCCCTCGAGGGTCTCGGGCAGTTGCTGCGCAACGTCAACCTGGTGCAGGCCAACCTCAACGCCGACCTGGACGTGAGCACCATCGTGCTCACCATGTACGACGCCCGTACTCGCCTCGCCGAACAGGTCGCCGACGAGGTGCGGCAACACTTCGGCTCGCGGGTGTGCCGCAACATCGTGCCCCGGACGGTGCGCCTCTCCGAGGCGCCTTCGTTCGGGCAGCCGATCATCGTGTTCGATCCGTCCTCCCGGGGGGCCATCGCCTACCGGGAGCTGGCCAAGGAGGTGAGCGGTGGCGCGCCGTAGTGGGTTGGGCAAGGGCCTCGGCGCCCTCATCCCGAGCGACATCGTCGAGCACCGGACGGCGACGCTGGTCGAGTTGCCCGTCGCCGCGCTGGAGCCCAATCCGAACCAGCCCAGGCAGCACTTCGACGAGGACTCCCTCGCTGCGCTCACCGCCTCGATCCGGGAGGTGGGCGTCCTGCAGCCGGTGCTGGTGCGGCGGGTCGAGGGTGATCGCTACGAGCTGATCGCCGGCGAGCGGCGGTGGCGGTCGGCCAAGCGGGCCGGGCTCCTGGCCATCCCCGCCGTGGTACGCGAGACCGACGACCTGAGCAGCCTGGAGCAGGCCCTGGTGGAGAACCTCCACCGCCAGGATCTGAACCCCCTGGAGGAGGCAGCCGCCTACCAGCAGTTGCTCGACGACTTCGGATTGACCCACGAGCAGCTGTCCCGCCGGGTCGGCAAGAGCCGGGCGGCGATCTCCAACAC
This sequence comes from Acidimicrobiales bacterium, assembly GCA_035702855.1. Classification (GTDB taxonomy): domain Bacteria; phylum Actinomycetota; class Acidimicrobiia; order Acidimicrobiales; family Palsa-688; genus JAKAQB01. The sequence goes on from DASSZM010000004.1 coordinate 2,799, forward strand.
GCTCCGCCTCTTCCAGCTGCCGCCGACCGTGCAGAAGCTGGTGGGGGAGGGGCAGCTGAGCGCCGGCCACGCCCGCGCCCTGCTCGGCACCCCTGATCGGGCCTTCCAGGAGGCGCTGGCCCGCCGCATCGTGACCGAGCAACTCTCGGTGCGGGCGGTGGAGGAGGCGGTCCGGGCCCGGAACGAGTTGGGTGGCGCCAACACCGCGCCCGACCCCGCGGACGGAAGCGGGCCCAGCCCCCGTGGCACGCGCCTGCGGCCACCGGGGGTCCTGGAGCTCGAGGAGCTGCTGTCCGAGCACCTGGCGACGCGCGTGCGTGTCGACGTCGGTGGCTCCCGCGGCAAGGTGGTGATCGAGTTCGCCACCTTGGAGGACCTCGAGCGCATCTACCGCGCGATGACCAACACCCCCGACGGCACGGACGGCACCGACGGCACCGACGGCCCCAGTGGGCCGGCTGTCGCGGGGGCCCCGGCCACTCCCGAGGGCTGACCGTTCGTCGCCGGCCGGCGAGAGCGGCCTCCGCCTCGCCGTTGGTCTCCACCTCTTGCTGAGGTCGACCGGCCACCTTCGAGGTGGACTTCCGCTTCATCCACAACCTGTGCCTAAAGGTGTGGATGAAGCGGCGGCGGCGCTGACGGCAACGCGGCAGACCTACGCCCGCCACCGTTGCATCCACGCCGCGAGGGTGGCGCAGGAGGGGAGGGGCCTCCCGGCGCGCCGGAGGGACTCAGGACGCGACGAGGCCCGCACCCTGGCCCCGGACCCCTGCGGGGCGGGAACCTGGTGCGGGCCTGCGGAACGATCACGACCGGCGGCCGCCGTCCTGGCGGCACTCGGTGACGGCTCAGAGGTAGGGGTGCAGCTCCTGCAGCAGCTGACCCTTGCCCTTGGCACCGACGATACGGAGCTGGGGCTCGCCGTCCTTGAAGAGGATCATCGTCGGGATGCTCATCACGTCGAAGCGACGGGCGAGCTCCATGTTGTCGTCGATGTTGATCTTGCCCAGCTTCAGCTTTCCGGCCTGCTCGTCGACGATCTCGTCGAGGACGGGGGCGACCATCTTGCACGGCCCACACCACTCCGCCCAGAAGTCGACCAGCACCGGCTCGCCGGACGACTTGATCTCCTCGTCGAAGGTCTGGTCGGTGAGCGTCACATGGTTGGTGGTCACGGTCTTTCGCCTTCCTCCAGCATCGTCGGGTACGGGGTGCCGAGGGATCCCGGCGCGTGTCCCGGCAACGGACATCCCTTCTCAACAGGCACCGGACGCCAGGCATTCCGTCCACCACGCACCGCCCGAGCCGCACGCAGGAGTGGCCGGACCGCCGGACCGCTGGTGGTCAGGGCGTGGCCTGGTGGGCCTCCGCCTCGAGCCAGCGCTCGGCGTCGATGGCCGCCATACAGCCCGACCCGGCGGCGGTGATGGCCTGGCGGTACACGTGGTCCTGGACGTCGCCACAGGCGAAGACCCCGGGGACGGTGGTGTAGCTCGAGTCGGCGAGCGTCTTGATGTAGCCGGCGTCGTCGAGATCCAGCTGACCCTTGAACAGGTCGGAGTTGGGGGCGTGCCCGATGGCGACGAACAGCCCCGTCACCTCCAGCTCGCTGTCCTCGTCGGTCACCAGGTTGTGCAGGCGGACCCTCTCCAGCTTGGTGTCGCCCACGACCCCGCTCACGACGGAGTCCCACACGAAACGGATCTTCGGGTTGGCGAAGGCCCGCTCCTGCATGATCTTGGAGGCGCGCAGCTCGCTCCGGCGGTGCACGATGGTCACGGTGTCGGCGAACTTGGTGAGGAACATGGCCTCCTCCAGCGCCGAATCGCCGCCGCCGACCACGGCGATCTGGTGGCCCCGGAAGAAGAAGCCGTCGCAGGTCGCGCAGGTCGACACGCCGTAACCGAGCAGCTCGCGCTCCCCGTCCACGCCGAGCATCAGCGAACGGGCGCCGGTCGACACGATGACCGCCCGGGCACGGTGCTCGACCTCGGCGCCGGTGGCCGGATCCGGGGCCCAGACGCGGAACGGCCGCTCGCTGAGATCGACCCGGGTGGCTCGGGTCGTCAGGAACTCGGCGCCGAAACGGGCCGCCTGGGCCCGCATGGTGGCCATGAGCTCGGGGCCCATGATCCCGTCCACGAACCCGGGGAAGTTCTCCACCTCGGTGGTCAGCATCAGCTGGCCACCCGGCTGGTCGCTGGTCGAGGACGGCTCCCCCTCGATCACCAGCGGGGCGAGCGTCGCCCGTGCGGTGTAGATGGCCGCGGTCAGTCCCGCAGGTCCCGATCCGACGATCACGACATCTCGCACCCCGTCATTGACGGTCATGCATCCTCCTGGAGCTGTCAGTCCCGGCGCCCCGTGCGCTTCGAGAACAAGAACAACCCGACCAGGACGAATATTGCCCCCGCCACCGCGTACGTGCCCCACACCCGGGCGGAGTACGGCTCGATCGGCAGGTACACCTCGATCAGGCGGAAGAGCCCGATGAGGAAGAAGACGCCGGCCACGATGGCGAGCGGTCCGGCCACCAGCCCGAACACGACGGCCCGGACGATCTTGACCACCGGCACGGTCGTCTTGTCCCGGACGGTCCCGACCACCGACTCGATGCGGTCGGCGACGTCGACGGTCCAGTCGTGGGCCGAGTCCTGCACCGGCCGCTTCCCGCCGGGGCCGCCCACCGGCATCGTCACGCTGGGGGCGGTGGCGGACGCCTGGGCGCTCGTCGCAGGGCCGGTTCCCCCGCCCGTCGACGGCCCCGGACTGGTCGCACCCTGGTCGGACATGGCGGTGAGCCTACCCAGCGGCTGTCGGCCTACTCCTCTTGTGCCACGAGCGACTCGATCACCGCAGGTGCGGCCCCTGCCTCGGGGTGGCTAGGCGCTCGCCCGGATCTGCAGCTCGGCGACGTTGGCCAGGCCCGCCGGGCCCAGATCGGTGAGCCACAGCAGCACCCAGTCGCCGCTGCGACCGCGGAGGTCGAAGCTCGCCGAGCCCTGCAGGTTGTGGCGTGTGGACACCACCTGGCCCCAGTCCGCCAGCGGGGCGCTCATGGCGACACCGTGCGTCGAGACGTACGTGCTCGCCGCCCACCCCCGGGTCGAGGACGTCACCGTGAGCCGCTGGAGGCGCGCCGAGCGCGCCAGGTGGATGGCCAGGCCCTCCCCGTCGTAGAGGCCGCCGAAGTGGGCCTTGTCCGGGCCGAGGTAGGCGTCGGTCCACCAGCTGGTCCGGGGGTTGCCGTCGAAGGTGAGGTGCGTCTCCCCCGGGTGGTCCGGCGAGCGACCGGACACGTCGAGGTAGACCCGCACCCCGCGGATGGCGACCGTGGCGGAGCCCGACCGGCGGGCGGGCGGTGTGCTGCCGGCGACGAGGAGGCCGCCGACGACGAAGGCGGCCACGACGACGGCCGCCACCGCCGCCCCGGTGGTGCGGGACCGCCGCCGGCGGCGCGCTCGCGGTGGTGCCGCCCGGCTCGACGCCGTCCCGGTCCGCCCCGACACCGCCTGCCCCGACACCGCTCGCCCCGACACCGCCTGCCCCGACACCGCCTGCCCCGACACCGCCCGGCTCGACGCCGTCCGGCCCTGGGCTGCCCGGCCCCCGGTCGCCGGGTTCCCCGGCCGGCGGTCGGGGCGCGCCCCCCGGCCCGTGCGCCGGTCCGGCTCCACCCGCGCCCGCCCCGCCCCGGCACCGTCGGCTGCCCACCGGGGGGCCCGGCGGTCGGCGTCGGTGTCGGCCGTCCCGGGTTCGCCGGTCCCCGACCACGCCGCGCCGGTGGGGCCGCCACCCGGACCGAACGGCCCCGCCGCCACCGGGCGCCGCCCGCCGCGCGCGGCCGCCGCCGGGGTCGGGTCGGCCACCCGGGTGCTGTCGGGGAGCTCCACGGGGATTCCGCCCGGCCGCGCGGCCAGCAGCGCCCGCCGTACCTCCGATGCGCTCGCCGGGCGCTCCTCCGGCGTCTTGGCGAGGAGTCGGGCGACCAGGTCGTCCAGCGCCGCGGGCACCGACGGCCGCAGGCTGCGCACGCGCGGGGCCGGGTCGTGGAGGTGCGCCAGCGCGATCGTCATGTCCGCCGGGCCGGCGAAGGGCACCTGCCCGGTCAGCATCTCGAACAGCACGATCCCGAGGGAGTACAGGTCGGCGCGCTCGTCCACCTCGTGCCGGCCCTGGATCTGCTCGGGACTCAGGTACTTGGGCGTGCCGAGCACCGTGCCCGTCTGGGTCAGGTCGGCGCCCAACCCGGCTCTCGCCTTGGCGATGCCGAAGTCGGTCACCTTCGCCCGCACGCCGCCGTCCTCGTCGTCGCACACGAGCACGTTGGCCGGCTTCACGTCCCGGTGGACCAGGCCGGCGCGGTGCGCCCGGCCGAGGGCGTCGGCGATCTGGGCGGCGATCTCGACGGCGAGGCCGACGTCGAGCGCGCCACTGCCGTCCAGCAGTTGCCGCAGGGTCCTTCCCTCGACGAGCTCCATCACGATGTACGCCGTGCCGTCGTCGAGACCGGCGTCGTAGGTGGCGACGATCGACGGGCTGCTGACCGCCGCCGCCGTCACCGCCTCCCGCCGGAACCGCTCGACGAAGACGGCATCACCGCTCAGGTGGGACTGCAGGACCTTCACGGCCACCGCCCGCCCGAGGACCTCGTCGCGTCCCTCCCAGACCTCGGCCATGCCACCGCGCGCCAGGGGCCGGACGAGCCGGTAGCGGCGCGCGAGGACCCGCCCGGGGGCCGCGCCCGCAGGCCCCACACGGCGGTCCCGCGGGGCGGGGGGGACAGCGACCACGGGCCGTAAGGCTACCTGTCGCCTCCCGCCAGCTTTGATCGCTCCCCGCGCCGGGCCGGTCAGGCCGGGAGCCAGGCGACGCCGACGGCGCCCGGCCCGGCGTGGGTGCCGATGACGGGACCGATGTCGCCGACCAGGCGGGCGCTCGCGGATGGCACGTCGGCGAGCAACTCGAGGAAGGCATCGAAGTCGGCGGCGTCGGCGCCGAAGACGGCGAAGCGGCGGAGCGGGCCGGCGGCGCGAACCTTGTCCGCCAGGTAGCGCAGTGACCGGGTCCGGGTGCGTTGCTTCGATTCCTGCTCGACCACGCCGTCACGCACCTCGATGACCGGCTTGATCGCCAGCATCGAGCCGAGCAGGGCGGCGGCGCCCCCGATCCGCCCGCCGCGCCGCAGGTTGTCGAGGGTGTCGATCACGCCGTACACCTTCAGTTGCGAGACGCTGGCCTCGGCCGCGGCGGCGACCTCGTCGAGGCTGCCGCCGGATGCCGCCCGCTCGGCGGCCTCGACGACCACGAGGCCCTCGCCCATGGTGACGCTGCGGGAGTCGACCACCCGGACCGCGAGTCCGGGGGCGACCTCGTTGGCGGCCTGGCGGGCGGCCTCGATCGTCGCCGAGAGGCGGGAGGAGAGGTTGACGCAGACGACACCGCTCGCGCCCTCGGCCGCCATCTGCTCGAAGGCTTGGTGAAAGGCCCCGGGACTCGGCGCGGACGTCTCCGGGAGGGCAGCGGCCGCGGCGCTACGGGCCCAGAACTCCTTGGTCGACAGCTCGGTCCGGTCCACGAGCTCCTCGGCCCCGAAGCGGATGTGGAGGGGCACCAGCCCGACCCCGAGCTCGGTGAGGAGCGTGTCGGGCAGGTCGCAGGCACTGTCGGTGACGACTCGTATGGCGGTCATGGTTCCCCTCGTTCGGGCCGTGTCATATCGGACCTCGGCGCCCACCTGTTGGTGACATCGCCGGGCAGGCGGTCAGCTGATCGGCGCGTGCTGTGGCGGGGGGACCTCCGCGCCCTCCGAGCCGGCCGGGCCGGGCGAGGCACCCCCCGGGCCGGCGTCTCCCTCCCCGCCTCGGTCGTCGGGTCCCTCATCCGGGCGGGGGACGAGCCGCTTCGCCCGGCGCCCGTGGCGGGCGTCGCGGACCCACCACAACAACAAGGAGAGCCCGGCCCCGACCATCAGGACCAGACCCACCCAGGACACCGCGGTCGAGCGGATGCTGTCCCGGTGCGCCCCGAGCACCACCAGCCCGTCCGGGGTCGACAGCTCGACGGCCAGCGGGAACACCCCGGAGGTCCGGGAGGTCACCGGGATCCGCAGCGTGGTCAGCGGGCGGTCCACGGTGAGCAGACAGGTCTCGCTCTGCGCCGTCGTGGTGCAGCGGCCCGGCACGTCCTTGGGCGCACGGAAGTCGAGCTTGGATGCGGTCAGCTGCAGCCGGACGTGCACCGGCGCGCGGGCGGCCGACTGGATCGTCACCGGAAGCTTCCCGGCACGGGCCGTGAAGGTCACCGACACCGCGCCGGGCAGCGAGATCTTGCGTTCCCACCCGCGGATCCGGGCCCGGGCCAAGGCGATGACGGCACGCCCGCCGCCATGGCCGAGGTCGTCGGCCGCGGCGAGCAGCAGCGCCCGGCGGGCGTCGCCGGCCAGGTCGGTCTGGCTCGGTGCGAGCAGCCGGAACGAGCCCAGCTCGGCCGACAGCTCCACGATGCCGGGTTGATCGCCCACCCGGCCCGTACCGCCACCGACCACGAGGTGGCGGGCGGGGGCACCCGGCGGGGTCGGCACCCGCCGGAACAGCCCGTCGACCGTGACCGGGACGAGGTAGGGGTTGCCGGCGAGCCCGCCGACCAGCGTGGACAGGAGCTGGGGATCGACGCCGTTGGGGGCGAGCACGGCGACACCCCTCGAGACGCTGGGCGCCTCCATCTGGGTCATCACCATCTCCGCCAGGTCCTGCTCCGCCGCCAGGGCCGGCGCCGCCTTGTCGGCCAGCCGGGCGGAGAGCGGTCCGTCGGCGCCCCACACCGACACCGGGGCCAACCCCCCGACGAGCGAGGTCGGCCGGCCGTAGGTGACGTTGGTGTCCGCTGCCGGCAGGGGCGAGAGGTCGGCTGCCGGCACCACCAGGCGCCGCAGGCCCGTCTGTTGGAGGCTGTCGAGGGTCGCCCCGTCGAGGCGCTGATCGACCGCCCAGGTCGCCTGGGACGGCGCCTGGCCGGCGCGCCGGCCCAGGGTGCCGGCGCCGGCGTCGATCTGGGGGACGATCTCGCCCCCGAGACCCGACCGCTGCAGTGCCCGGTAGTCGACGGGCACGTACGGCGCCGGCAGCAGCTCGTCGCCGCCCCGCACCAGCCGGCCGACCGACCGGACGGCGTGCCGGTCGGTCGCGGAGCCCCCGGCGAGGGCGTCGAGCGCCTCGGGGTCCGGCTGCAGGCTCACCGCCACCCCCGGCTCCCCGGCCAGCGCGCCCGTCACCGCCCGGAGGCCCTGCGGGGAGGGAGCGACGAGCCGCAGGCGGTGGTCGAATCGGGGGGCGGGAGCCGGCAGGGGCACCACCAGGGCGACGGCCAGGCGTTGGGCGACCTGGCCGGTGGCGGGGGCGACCACGAGGAAGGTGGTGAACGCCTTGCCGACGGCGTTGCCGTGGCTGAACAGCTGCACCTCGAAGGGATAGACCGCCTGCGAGCCGGGGACGAACGCCTTCTCGCCGGTGGGGGCCGCCCCGTCGGTGTTGACCGGGATGCGGACGTCGACCCCCGACCCGGAGGGGTCGGCCGGCAGCGACGTGACGGGCTGCACGTCGAACCAACCCGCACCGTACGGCTCGCTGCCCGTCGCGGCCGCTTCGAAGCCGCTGCGGGTGGTGACCGCCGGGAAGGCGGCCACCTGCACCTCCGTCGCCGCCGGGTGCGGGGCGACGATGCCGAGGTGGAGGGTGAACACCCCGCCCGGTCGGACCCACGTCGTCTGGCCCAGCAGCGTCACCCGGCCCGGCCCGGTGCCGACCGACGCCGACGCCGACGCCACCGGCGGCGCAGCGGCGGCGGCCGGGGTCGCCTGGGTCGCGGCCGGGAGCCACACCAGCACGGCGGCCGCCAACACGGCCAGGACGTGGCGGGCGCGTCTCACAGGCCGGTCGCGAGCACCGACAAGCCGAGCGGCTCCTCCCGGAAGCCCACCTGGCGGTAGAGGTTGAGAGCGGATTGGTTGCCCACCTGGGTGTTGACGACGGCGGTGCGCACCCCGCGTCGCCGCATCCAGTGCAGGCCGTCCAGCAGCAGCCGCCGCCCGGTCCCCCGCCCCTGGCACGTGGGATCCACCGCCAGGCGCTGCACGAACCCCCGGTTGCCGGCACGCCCGCAGATGGCGTAGCCCTCGACCTGCCCCGCCGCCCACCGCGACGCCGGGCGGGCCACCCGCCAGCGGGTGTCGGGGGTGGCGGCGAGGGCGTCGGCCAGGCCGTCGGCGTCGAGTTGCCAGAACGGGACGAACGCCGCCCGGTCCACCCGCACCACCGCCTCCTCGTCCGCCCGCCGGGCCGACGCCAGGGCGCGCCCGGCGGGGACCGGGGGCAGGCCGGCCGAGACGTCGAGGGACAACAGGTGGAGCCGCTCGGCCACGTCGAAGCCGACGGCGAGGAAGCCGCCCTGCTCGAGGGGGGACAGGGCACCGGTCACGACCCGGGTGAAGCCACGGGCGGCCAGGACGTCCAGGCAGTGGCGGACGAAGGCCGCCGAGGGCACCGGGGCGCTCGGGACCGGGGTCAGCAGCGCGACCTGGTGGTCGCCCCGCCAGCGACCTGTCCGGGCCTGCTCCCGACCCCAGCGCAGGATGTCGATCGACGGTGCGCTCATGCGCCACCCCTTCGCGGCGTGCCGTGCAGGCCAGAGAGGCTACCGCCCGCCGGAATCCCCCCTCCGGCAGGCGGCCGGTACGGTGATCCCGTGGCCACCGGTGCGCTGCTGTTCGCCTCCCACGAGGCGTGCCTGCGCCACGAGACCGGGCGGGGCCATCCGGAGCGCCCGAGCCGGCTGCAGGCGGTCGCCTCCGGCGTCGAGGCCGCCGAGGCCGCCGAGGCCGTCCGCGCCGTGACGCCCCGCGCCGCTACGCGCAAGGAGCTCCTGCGGGTGCACAGCGGCGAGTTCCTCGACGCCATCGAAGGATTCTGCCGGGCCGGCGGCGGCCACATCGACGACGACACCGTCGCCGGTCCCGACTCCTACGACGCCGCGCTGGTGGCCGCCGGCGCCGGGCCCGATGTCGTCGCACGGCTGCGGGCCGGGGAGGCGGACGCCGCCTTCGTGGCCGTGCGGCCCCCTGGTCACCACGCCACGCCGCGCCGGGCCATGGGGTTCTGCCTGTTGAACAACGTGGCCGTCACCGCCGCCGGCCTCGCCGAGGAGGGCGAGCGGGTGCTGATCGTCGACATCGACGCCCACCACGGCAACGGGACCCAGGAGGCGTTCTACCGCGACCCCCGGGTCGCGTACGTCTCGCTGCACGAGTGGCCCCTCTACCCGGGGACGGGGTGGCTCGACCAGCGGGGGGCGGGCGAGGGCGAGGGCTCCACCGTCAACGTGCCTCTCCCGAGCGGGGCGACCGGCGACGTCTACCTCGCCGCCGTCCACGACGTGGTCGGGCCCCTCGCCGCCCGCTTCGACCCGACCTGGCTGATCATCTCCGCCGGCTTCGACGGCCACGCCGCCGACCCGCTCACCGGCCTGGAGCTGTCCGCGGGCGACTACGCTGCCGTCGTCGCCGAGCTGGTACCCCTCGCCCCACCCGGGCGGATCGTCGCGATGCTGGAGGGCGGCTACGACCTCGACGCCCTCCGGGCGTCGACCACGGCGACCGTCGACGCCCTGCTCGGGCTTCGTCACTTTCCGGAACCCCCGACCAAAGGCGGCCCGGGGCACGAGATGGTGCTCGCCGCGCGCCGTCTCGAGGCCTGACGAGCGGAGACCGCTCAACTGGGCGCCCGGAGCGCCGATGTTGTGCTCGGTGCTCGATCTCCAGCAGTTGCTCAGCCATGTCACGGAGGTCGGGGGGTCCGATCTGCACGTGAAGGCCGGCTCCCCGCCCCGGGTGCGCGTGAACGGTGACCTGCGCCCGACGCCGTTCTCGGTCGTGAGCCCGAAGGACATCGAGGACGTCATCCGCACGATGCTGCCGACCGAGAAGCTGGAGGAGTTCCTGAAGACCGGCGAGGCCGACTTCTCGCTGTCGGTCGCCAGCCTCGGCCGGTTCCGGGGCAACGCCTTCCGCCAGCGGGGTTCGGGGGCCATGGTGCTACGGCGGGTCCTGCCCGCCGCCCTCTCCGCCGTCGACCTCGGCCTGCCGCCGATCGTCAGCCGCCTGGCGGAGGAGCTCCGGGGGATGGTGCTGGTCACCGGCCCGACCGGCTCCGGCAAGACCACGACGCTCGCGGCGATGATCGACCACATCAACCAGACCCGGGCGGCCAACATCATCACGATCGAGGACCCGATCGAGATCCTGCACCCCGACAAGCGGTCGATCGTCTGTCAACGCGAGATCGGCAACGACACCCGCGACTACGTGCAGGCCATGCGCCGGGTGCTGCGCCAGGACCCCGACGTCATCCTCATCGGGGAGATGCGCGACATCGAGACGGTCAGTGCCGCCCTCACCGCCGCCGAGACCGGGCACCTGGTGCTCTCCACCCTCCACACCACCAACGCCACCGAGACCATCAACCGCATCGTGGACTTCTTCCCGCCGTTCCAGCAGCACCAGGTGCGGATGACCCTCGCCAGCGTGCTACGCGGCGTCGTCAGCCAGCGACTGGTGGCGCGAGCCGACGGCGATGGGCGCGTCCCGGCCATCGAGGCGATGGTGGTCACCGGCACCATCGCCGACCGGATCATCGATCCGGGCCCGCACAACGAGAGCATCGAGGATCTCATCGCCGACGGCGAGTACCACGGGATGCAGACCTTCGACCAGAGCCTGTTCCATCTCTACAAGAGCGGTCTGGTGACCCTGCGCGCCGCCCTCAGCGCGGCGACCAACCCCCACGACTTCCGCCTCGCCCTGCAGAACGCCGGGCTGCTCGGCACCGCCTGAGCGGGCGGACGTCGCCCTGGACCGCGTCGGTGCCACCGGTAGGGTGGTCCGCCGTGATCCCCGAGCGCCTGCAGCCCCTCGTCGCGGAGACGGCGCCCCTGGCCGCCCGCTTCGAGACCGCCGGCAGGCGGCTCTACCTCGTCGGCGGCGTCGTGCGCGACGCCGTCCTCGGGCGCCTGGACCCCGACGGGGACCTGGACTTCACGACCGACGCTCCCCCCGACGAGATCGAACGGATCGTCGCCCCCATCGCCGACGCCGTGTGGACCCAGGGCAAGCGCTTCGGCACCATCGGCCTGCGGCTCGGTGAGCGCACCCTCGAGATCACCACCCACCGGGCCGAGGCCTACCACCCCGAGTCCCGCAAGCCGGACGTCGTCTTCGCCGACGCCGTCGAGGCGGATCTGTCGCGGCGGGACTTCACGGTCAACGCCATGGCGCTGGCCCTGCCCGGCCTGCAGCTCGTCGACCCCTTCGACGGGGTCGCCGACCTCGCCGCCGGCCGCCTGCGCACCCCGCTCGACCCGGAGGTCTCCTTCACCGACGACCCCCTCCGGATGTTGCGGGCGGCGCGCTTCATCGCCGGCTACGGCCTCACACCGGACCAGGCCCTGGTGGACGCGGTCGTGACCCTGCGCAGCCGGTTGGACATCGTCTCCGACGAGCGCATCCGTGACGAGCTCGACAAGCTCGTGGTGGTGCCCCGCCCGGGGGAGGGGCTGTGGTTCCTCGTCCGCACCGGGCTGGCAGAGGAGTTCCTGCCCGAGCTGCCGGCGCTCGCCCTGGAGCAGGACCCGATCCACCGGCACAAGGACGTGCTGGCCCACACGATCGCGGTGGTGGAGAAGACCTCACCCGACCGCCTGCTGCGACTCGCCGCCCTCTTCCACGACATCGGCAAGCCCAAGACCCGGTCGTTCGGGCCGCGAGGGACGGTGTCGTTCCACCACCACGAGGTCGTCGGCGCCCGCATGACCCGCGACCGGATGCGGGCCCTGCGGTACCCCAACGACGACGTCGACACGGTCAGCCGGCTCGTCGAGCTGCACCTCCGCTTCCACACCTACCGGATGGGGTGGACCGACAGCGCCGTGCGCCGCTACGTGCGCGATGCCGGCCCACTGCTCGACCGGCTCAACGAGCTCACCCGTTGCGACTGCACGACCCGCAACGCCGCCAAGGCGGCCGCCCTGTCGCGCCGCATGGACGAGCTCGAGGCGCGCATCGGCGAGCTGCGCGATCGCGAGGAGCTGGCGTCGCTTCGACCCGACCTGGACGGCGTCGCCGTCATGGCGCGCCTCGGCGTGCCTCCGGGGCGGGTGGTGGGCGACGCCCTGGCCTACCTGCTCGAGCTGCGCCTCGAGGAGGGCCCGCTCGGTGAGGAGGAGGCCGGCCGGCGCCTCGACGCCTGGTGGGCGGCCCGCCAGGCGCCCGGGTCCGGCTGACCCGGCCCCTCCGCCCTCAGCTGCCTTCCTTGCGGGCCCGCACGATGAGCATGCGGGGAACCCGCGTCGCCGCCTCGTCCCACAGGCCGCTGCGGGGGACGCCGGCCGGCGGCTCGGGCTCGACCACCAGGTCCACCCGGTAGCTCGCCCGCACCAGCCCGGTCAGCAGCTCGGCGAGGTGGTGCGGGTACTCGGTGAGCTGCACGTCGCCGGCCGAGCGCACCACGGCCGTCCGGTCGAAGTAGGAGCGGCGGACGGTGAGCGGGTCGGCCGCCCCGCCGCCCACGAGGTACCAGGACGGGTGGGGGAGGCTGAAGACCAGCGGGGCGCCCACCTTCAGCACCCGGTGGACCTGGCGGAAGACGCGCCCCAGGTCCTCGACGTAGCCGAAGGCGTCGGCGGCGAAGGCCAGGTCGATCGAATCGGCGCGCAGGTAGGCGAGGTCGGCGAGATCCCCCTGCCGCAGCTCGACGCGCACCTCCTGCTCGGCGGCGAGCTCCCGGGCGTGGGCGAGTTGCTCCACCGACAGGTCGACGCCGATCACCGTGGCGCCGGCGCGCGCCATGACGACGGCGTTCTGCCCACCCCCGCAGCCGAGGTCCAGCACCCGCTTCGCCTTGAGGTCCCCGAGCAGCCGCAGGTCGTCCTCGGTCGGCAGGTCCGGGCCGTAGTGGACGACGGTCGCCGGCCACCGGGCCGCCTCCTGGTAGGCGGCGGCGTAGCGGTCCCAGGAGTCGGCGGTGTCGATGGGCACCGTGTCATCCTGCCGCAGGGGCCCCCCACCTCGCGGGACCCCTGCGGCCCGGGGTCAGTTCCCGGCAGCGAACTCCTCGACCATCCGGTGGGCCGCCTCGTCGTGGTACTGCACCGGCGGCGACTTCATGAAGTACGCCGACGGGCCGAGCAGCGGGCCGCCGATGCCCCGGTCCTTGGCGAGCTTGGCGCAGCGCAGGGCGTCGATGATCACGCCGGCGGAGTTGGGGGAGTCCCACACCTCCAGCTTGAGCTCGACGTTGAGCGGCACGTCGCCGAAGTTGCGGCCCTCGAGGCGGATGTAGGCCCACTTCCGGTCGTCCAGCCACGACACGTGGTCGGAGGGGCCGATGTGGACGTCGTCGGCGCCGATCCCCCGCTCGACCTGGCTGGTGACCGACTGCGTCTTGGAGATCTTCTTGGACTGCAGCCGCTCCCGCTCGAGCATGTTCTTGAAGTCCATGTTGCCACCCACGTTGAGCTGGTAGGTCCGGTCGAGCACCAGCCCCCGGTCCTCGAACAACCGGGCCAGCATGCGGTGGACGATCGTCGCCCCGACCTGGCTCTTGATGTCGTCACCGACGAGGGGCACGCCGGCATCGCTGAACCGCTGGGCCCACTCCGGATCGCTGGCGATGAACACCGGGATGGCGTTGACGAAGGCGACGCCGGCGTCGAGGCACGCCTGGGCGTAGTGCTTCTGCGCCTCCTCCGAGCCGACCGGCAGGTAGGCGACCAGCACGTCGGCCGACGAGTCCCGCAGGGCGGCGGCGACGTCGACCGGCTGGGCGGGGGACTCCTCGACGGTCTCGCGGTAGTACTTGCCGAGCCCGTCGAAGGTGGGACCGCGCTGCACCTGCACGCCGAGGTCACCGACCGACGCGAAGCGGATGGTGTTGTTCTGCCCGGCGAAGATGGCCTTCCCGAGGTCGAGGCCGACCTTGGCGGCGTCGACGTCGAAGGCGGCGACGAACTCGACGTCACCCACGTGGTAGCCGCCGAGCTCGACGTGCATGAGGCCCGGCACCTCCTCGGCGGGGTCGGCGTGGCGGTAGTACTCGACGCCCTGGATGAGCGAGCTGGCGCAGTTGCCCACGCCCGCGATCGCGACCCGGATCTTGCTCATGTCGTGCTCTCCTTGTCGGTCCCGGCGCCCAGGGACGCCAGGCTCTGTCCTTGCTCCCGGCGGCCCGGGAAGGTCGGCGGGATGGGGGCGACGTGCCCCCCGTCGGTCGGCGCGGCGGGGGAGCCGGCCGCTGCGCCCTCGGCGGCGGCCGCGGCGACCTCCCGCTCCCGGAGGATGAGGCGCTCGATCCACGACAGGTCGTGCTCGGCGATCTCCCGGTCGTGCTCCACCAGGCTGTGCAGGTAGGTGTCGAGGCGGTCCTTCGCCGCCCGGGCCCGGCTACCCGAGCGGTTCACCCGCTCGAGCAGCTGCAGCCTCCGGCGTTCGAGCATGCCGAGGCGGGCGTCGTCGCTCAGGTAGCGGGCGAAGGCGAGTCGCAGGCTGAACAGCCGGGCGTCGTCGGCCCCGCTCGGCTCGGCGGCGAGCAGCTCCCCGAACAGCTCCTCGCCCCGCGGCGTGATCCGGTACACCTTGCGGCTCCTCCCGTGGCGCACCGCCGCCGGTCGGGCCCGGAAGGCCGCCAGCTCCCCACCGAGCGATCCCGTCTGCGGGATGGGCGCCGCCGGGGCGGCCGTCTCCGGCTCGACGCCGCGCACGGCTCCCGAGCGCTCCAGGCGCCCGAGCGCCGGGTACAGCGACCCGAAGGAGACCCCGCTGGCCACGCCGAGCGTCTCGGAGAGGCGCTTCTTCAGCTCGTAGCCGTGGAGGTCCTGCTCCTTGAGCAGACCCAGGATGGCGAGTTCGAGCACGGGCGGTTCCTGACGGTGGGGGAGAGCGGGCGCCGGTCGACCCGGGCCGGGCCGGACCGGCGGGCATCGCCGCCCCTGGATGGCGCGCCGCATCATATCGGACCGATACATCTGTCCGACAGTGGAGCGGGCTGCCGACGGCGGCAGCCCCTGCCTCGTCGGCGACCCGACACCCCCGCCGCTGGTGCCCCCGTCGGCACGAATCGGACGGCACCACCGGACCGCATCCCGACCACCAGGAGTAGGGTGCGGCCCGATGGGTTTCCGTCCCGAGTCCCTCCGAGGAGCCAGCGCCGCCGGTCAGGTCGCCGGCCAGGTGGACTACCGCCTGGCCCGCAACGCCGTGCTGAGCGAGTTCCGCAAGGGACGCCTCTCACGCCTGGATCTCTGCGACGCCCACCCGGAGCTGCTCCGGGCGGCGTGCAACGTGGGGGAGGAGACCCGGGAGGACTGCCCGATCTGCGAGGAGGCCAAGGTGCGCCTCGTCTCCTACGTCTTCGGGCCCCGGCTCCCGCCGAGCGGGACCTGTGTGAGCACCAAGGCGGAGCTGGCGAAGCTCAGCCGCAGCCAACGGGACCTCGCCTGCTACGTCGTCGAGGTCTGCCCGAGCTGCTCGTGGAACCACCTGGCCCAGACCTTCGCCGTCGGCGGCCGCGGTCGGCAGGCCGACCGGCGGGCCACGACCTGATCCGGCAGGCGGCCCTCACCCGGCGGGTCGGTCCACCACCTCGTGCGGGTACTGGGTCCGGCACGACAGGCACCACCGCTCGACCTCGTCCACGCGGACCCGCTCGGGGAGCAGGTACACCCGGTGCACGGGGGCCAGGTCCCCGGCCGGCGCCCCGCAGTTGGCACAGTCGTCGTCCACACCCGCAACGGTACGATCCCTCTCACCGCCGGCAGCCGAGTGGCGCTGGACGGGATGGGAGGTGTCGCATGGCGACCACAGTGACCGCCCCGGAGGTCCGCGCCCGCAAGGGCGGCGACCGCCTCGTGATGGTGACGGCGTACGACGCGCCCGGGGCCCGCATCGCCGACGCCGCCGGCGTCGACCTGATCCTCGTGGGCGACTCGGTCGCCAACAACGTGCTCGGCTACGAGGACACCCTCCAGGTGACCGTGGACGACATCGCCCACCACGTCGCCGCCGTCGGCCGGACCCGGCCACGGGCGCTGGTCGTCGCCGACCTGCCGTGGCTCAGCTACCACACCGGGGTGGGCGACGCCGTCCGCAACGCCGGCCGGCTCATCCGGGCCGGGGCCGGCGCGGTGAAGCTCGAAGGCGGCCGCAAGCGGCTGCCGGTGGTCGAGGCACTGATCGACGCCGAGATCCCGGTGGTGGGCCACCTCGGCCTGACGCCGCAATCCGTGCTGGCGATGGGCGGCTTCAAGGTGCAGGGCCGCGCCGGCCACGCCGTCCGCCGGCTGCTCGACGAGGCGCTGGCGCTCGCCGACGCCGGGGTGTTCGCCCTCGTGCTCGAGGGCATCCCCGACCGAGTGGCCGAGCTCGTCACCGACAGCATCGCCGTGCCGACGATCGGCATCGGGGCCGGCGCCGCCTGCGACGGCCAGGTCCTGGTCATCCACGACCTGCTGGGCCTCGGCGACCGGCCGGTGCCCAAGTTCGTCCGGGCGTACGCCGCCCTCGGACGGGACGCCACCGACGCGATCGCCCGCTGGGCCGCCGACGTGCGCTCCGGGGCCTTCCCGGGTGACGCCGAGAGCTACCACCTCCCCGCCGAGGCGGCCCGCGAGCTGGGGCTCGAACCCCACCCGGCGGCGCCCGGCCCCGCCGAGCCGGCGCCGGGCGTAGCATCGTCGCGAGCACCCGCTCCGGCCGGCTCCGGCCGTTCCTGACGGCCGGGCGCCCCGCACTCCCCTCGACGCTGTCCCACCCGTGGGGCAAGCTGACCGGCGACGTCGTCCCACCCCTGGGGCGCCGCCCTCGTGACGCCCCCTCCGACGGGGCGCACCGCTCGGATCCGGCTCGTCGCCGGATCCCGCCACCCCATCCGGGCCCGGCGACGGGCCCGTGGAGGAGGATCGCCGGTGTCCGGTACCATGACCGCCGCAATTGAGCCCTGCTCCGGACCGCCCGGAGCCCCGTGCGCACGCGCCGGGTCCACAGGGAGGTGGTGATCGGCCTATGCGGCCGTACGAAGTCATGGTCATCCTCGACGCCGGCCTGGAAGAGGACGTCATCCGGGCCACGATCGACCGGGCTACGCAGCTCGTGACTGCCGGAGGGGGGACCGTCGGGCGAGTCGACCGTTGGGGTCGGCGCCGTTTCGCCTACGAGGTCCACCACCGCAGCGAGGGCTACTACGCCGTCGTCGAGACCACCGCCGAGCCGGCGGTGATGGCCGACCTGGACCGGATGCTCGGCCTCGCAGACGAGGTCGTCCGCCACAAGGTGGTCCGCCTGCCGGACAAGGTCGCGGGGCGCACGCTCCGCCCGGTCCTGGCAGAGGACGCCGGCGCGGACAGCAACGCGAACGGAGCGTAAACCACCATGTCCAACGGCAATCACGTCAGCATCACCGGCAACCTCACCCGCGACCCCGAGCTGCGCTTCACCCCCTCGGGGCAGGCCACGGCCAGCTTCGGCGTGGCGGTCAACCGCCGCTGGCAGAACCGCCAGAGCCAGGAGTGGGAGGAGGCCACCTCGTACTTCGACGTCGTGTGCTGGGGCCAGCTCGCGGAAAACACCGCCCAGTCCCTCGGCAAGGGCGCCCGTGTCGTGGTGACCGGCCGCCTCGACCAGCGGAGCTGGGAAAACCAGGAAGGCGAGCGGCGGTCCAAGATCGAGATCACCGCCGACGAGGTCGCGCCGAGCCTGCGCTGGGCGACGATGACGATCACGAAGAACGAGCGCCGCAGCCCCGAGGGCGGCGGTGGCTACGGGTCCAACGGCAACAGCAGCGCCCCCCGGGCGCAGGCCCCCGCCGGTGAGAGCGCCGGCACCTACCAGTACGAAGAGGAGCCGTTCTGATGGCGCGCAACAACGACCGGGACCGCGGCAAGCGCGCGGTCAAGGACAACCGTCCCCGGGGCAAGAAGAAGGTCTGCATCTTCTGCAAGGAGCACGCCGTCTGGGTCGACTACAAGGACGTCAACCTGCTGCGCCGCTTCATGAGTGACCGGGGCAAGATCCGCGCCCGGCGGGTGACCGGCAACTGCGCCCAGCACCAGCGTGACGTCCAGGTGGCGATCAAGACCGCCCGGGAGCTCGCCCTGCTGCCCTACGCCCAGCGCACCGTCAGCGAGCGCGGCCCCGGCCGGGGTGGGCGCGGTGGGCGCCGTGAGGATCGGGCGGCCGCCCCGGCCTCGACCGACGGCGCCGACGGCAACGCCGCCGAGGAGAGCAGCGACGAGCGGCCCTCGTCCGAGCCGCGGGAGGTCAACGCGTGACGAAGGTGGTGCTGCGCGCCGACCACGACATCCTCGGCAAGCGGGGTGACATCGTCGAGGTCGCCGACGGCTACGCCCGCAACTACCTCCTGCCCAAGGGGATCGCCATCGCCGCCACGGACGGCGTCACCGCCCAGGCCAACGCCATGCGCCGGGCCCGGGACCTGCGGGACGCCCGCGACCGGGAGGCGGCCGAGACCGTCGCCCGCAAGCTGGTGCCCATGGTGATCCGCATCCCGGCCAAGGCCGGCTCGGGCGGGAAGCTGTTCGGTTCCGTGACCGCCGGCGACATCGTCGACGCCGTCGCCTCGCAGACCGACATCGAGATCGACCGTCGCCGTCTGCGCCTCGACGAGCCGATCAAGGCCCTCGGCACGCACGAGGTCCCGGTCAAGCTGCACGCCGACGTCGAGTTCCAGGTGACCGTCGACGTCGTGAAGGCCTGACCCGACCCCCGGGTTCCGGCGGTCGGGTGCTGTCCGTGAGGGCCGGCTCCTGCGGGGGCCGGCCCTACACGCGCGCCATGTCGGCGAAGCGGGTGTAGTGGTCGAGGAAGGCCAGGTTGACCTTGCCGGTGGGTCCGCTGCGGTGCTTGGCCACGATGACCTCGGCGCTGCCCCGGTCGGCCGAGTCGGGGTTGTACATCTCGTCGCGGTAGAGGAACATCACCACGTCGGCGTCCTGCTCCAGTGAGCCCGACTCCCGCAGGTCGGCGAGGACCGGCCGCTTGTCGGCGCGGGCCTCGAGCGTGCGCGACAGCTGGGAGAGGGCGAGCACCGGGACCTGCAGCTCACGGGCCAGGATCTTGAGGCCGCGGCTGATCTCGGAGACCTCGACCTGGCGGTTCTCCGCCGACGAGCGGCCGGTCATCAGCTGGAGGTAGTCCACGATGATGAGCCCGAGGCCGCCCTCCTTGGCCTTCATCCGCCGGGCCTTCGCCCGCACCTCCATCACCGTGACGTTGGGGTTGTCGTCGACGAACAGGGGGGCTTCGCCGAGCCGGCCGATGGCGTTGCTGATCTTCGGCCAGTCCGACTCGTGCAGCTGCCCGTTGCGGATCCGGCTGCCGGGAACCCGCGCCTCGGACACGAGGAGCCGCTGGGTGATCTCGGCGTGGCTCATCTCGAGGGAGAAGATCAGCGTCGGGACCTGCGCCACCATGGCGGAGTGGGCGGCGATGCCGAGGGCGAACGCCGTCTTGCCCATGGCCGGCCGGGCACCGACGATCAGCAGCGCTGAGGGCTGCAGGCCCGACAGCTGCTCGTCCAGGTCCCGGTACCCGGTCGGCACCCCGGTGATCGGCTCCTGCCGGCTGTAGAGGGCCGAGAGCCGGTCGAGGCTCTCCTCGAGAAGCTCCCGCAGCGGCTTCATGGTGTCGGTCACCCGCCGCTCGGCGATGTCGAAGACCAGCGACTCCGCCCGGTCCACGGTGGCGGTCACGTCGTCGGGGACGCTGTAGCCGAGCTCGGCGATCTCACCGGCCACGCCGATCAGCCGCCGCAGCAGGGCGTGCTCCTCGACGATGCGGGCGTAGCGGCCGGCGTTGGCGGTCGCCGGGGTGTCGGTCTGCAGCGCCGTCAGCGCCGGCAGGCCCCCGACGGCGTCCAGCAGGCCCGCCCGCTTCAGCACGTCGGAGACGGTCAGGGGGTCGGCCGGCTCGCCCTGGGAGTACAGGGTGGTGATGGCCTCGAAAATGTGGCCGTGGGCCGGCTTGTAGAAGTCCTCGGCCCCGCACGCCTCGACCGCCGCCGCGATGGCGTCACGGGAGAGCAGCATGGCGCCGAGCAGGGACTGCTCGGCCTGCAGGTTGTGCGGGGGGACGCGGTTGGCCGCCTGGTTGCGGCGTCGGGCGTCGTCGAGGGACTGGACCATGGCGGGGTGCACCTTTGTCGCCGGGTGCGGTGGATCACCAGAGGGACGACGGTGTTGATTGTCGGCCCTGAAGGGTGGACGAGCTGTGGACGGGGCCGTCCGGCCTGGGGACGGCGGCGGTCCCGGTGGGGGCCGAGCAGCCCGCTATCCCGACCACACTCTAGCGAACACCTGTTCGCCCGTCACGGCGCTCGCACGCTCGGCGACCAGGGACGCAACCGGCTGTCCACAGCCATGCCCGGGCGCCGGCCGGCAGGGGCGTCACCGTCCACAGGGACGCCGGTGGGGACGGCGGACAGGGACGCCGGACAGGGACGCCGGTCTCCCGCCGCCGCCACCCTCGGTGGCCGCCTTGGCGGCCAGCTGCCGCCCCCGTGCCGAACCGTGAGGACGCATGTACCGGAATTCGGGTCCTGGCCACGCACAGTTCGGCGCCGGCCGGGGCGACCGCCGGCTCAGCGACCGCCCCGCCCGCGGCGCGACCCCGCCCGCTCACCGGCAGGACGGCCGACCCACCGCAGCCGGCGGGCCCGCGGCCCCG
Source organism: Acidimicrobiales bacterium (assembly GCA_035702855.1). GTDB lineage: Bacteria > Actinomycetota > Acidimicrobiia > Acidimicrobiales > Palsa-688 > JAKAQB01. The sequence goes on from DASSZM010000004.1 coordinate 23,581, forward strand.
CAGCCGTGCCGGTTCACGCCTCCGGGCTGTCGCCACCCGAGGTCCCGCCCGGCGACCCGGCCGGGGTGTCCCCGGCCAGCAGCCGGTAGAGCCGCTGGCGGGCCTCGGTGATCACCGCCACCGCTGCGCCGACCTGGGCCTCGTCACCCGCCAGCGCCACCTGGCGGGCGGCGAGCATCAGGGTCGCCGCCGCCCGGCGCAGCTCACGGGGCGCCGAGGCCTCCTCGGGCCCGAACGGTCCCCGCTGTTCCGCCCGCTCGGCCGCCTCGCGGCCGGCGCCGCTCAGCTCGTAGACCCGCTTGCCCTCCTCCTCGCGGGAGGTCAGCAACCCCTCCTCCTGCAGCAACTGCAGGGTCGGGTACACCGATCCCGGGCTCGGCCGCCAGGCGCCACCACTGCGGGCCTCGAGCCGCTGGATGAGCTCGTAGCCGTGGGCCGGCCCCTCGAGCAGGCCGGCCAGCAGCGCCATGCGGATGTCCCCACGGCGCATCCGTCGCCCGGACCGCCAGGGAGGGCCCCACCCGCCCGGGCCGCCGGGGCCGCCGGGGCCGCCCGGCCCCCACCCGCCGCCGGCGCCGAAGCCGCACTCCTCGCCACCCTCGCCACCCGGGCCACCCCTGCGCCCTCCAGCGCCACCCCCTCCAGGGCCACCCCCGTGGCCGTGGGGACCGTGGTCACCGTGGCCGTGGGGACCGAACCCTCCCCGCGCCCACCCCCTCGGCCCGGCACCGCCCGGGCCACCCCGGGGCCCACCCCGGCCCCAGGTGCTGCGCCCCTCCATCTCGTCGACCTCGTCGAACGGTCTCATGGTTCCTCCATGCTCCTCATCACCGGCGGCACCGACGTACCGCTCACTCACGACACTACTCGATATATCGCTACCAGGCCGGGGGGCGCCGGTGACCGGGAGCGGCGGACCACCAGGAGTGCTACGGTGCTCCAACTGCGTCCCCGAGCAGCGGAGGGACGCAGAGGACGGCACCTTCCCCAGGGCCCAGTGGTGCCAGTTCGCCATGGACCTGCCGTTCTCCACAACGTGTGGACCGTCCTGTGGACAAGCTGGTGGGAGGCGACGGTAGGACGTGAGTACAGCCCAGGAGTTGTGGACGAGCTGTACGCAACACCTCCGCGGGCAGGTCACCGACGGGACATGGCAACCGTGGTTCTCGGGGATCCGCCCGCTGGACTACGACGGCGGCACGTTGTTGCTGGCCGTGCCCAGCTCGGTCGTGCGATCCCGCCTCGAGGAGCGCTACCTGCCCCTGATCGAGGGGTCGGCCTCCGACGCCGCCGGCCGCCCCATCCGCGTCGAGCTCCGGGTCGACCCCCGGGCCCTGGCGGAGGAGCCCGGCACCGCCCACCCCGGTGGCCCGGCGTCCGGGGGCGCCGGCTTCGCTGAGCCGGCTCCCGGCCAGCCACCCGCCCCGGGTGCCCCGCCGCCGGGCTGGGACGCCCCGGTCGGGGGTCCGTGGGCTCACGGGGACCCCGGCGCCAACGGAGCCCCCGCCGCAAACGGCGGCAGTTCGTGGCAGCCGACCGCCGGCGCCCCGGCGGCGAGCGAGACCCCGCAGCGGGGTCGTGCCGGCACCCACGGCACCCACACGACCCACGGCGGGGCCCGCGCCGGGACCAACGTCGACCTGCCGTCACTCAACCCGCGCTACGTCTTCGACGCCTTCGTCATCGGCGCCTCCAACCGCTTCGCCCACGCCGCCGCCCAGCGGGTGGCGGAGATGCCGGCGGCGTCGTACAACCCGCTGTTCATCCACGGCGACTCCGGCCTGGGCAAGACGCACCTGCTGCACGCCATCGGCCACTACGTGATCGAGAACTTCCCGGGCCGGCGGGTCCGCTACGTCTCCACCGAGACGTTCATGAACGACTTCGTCGACGCCATCCGCAACAGCTCCCAGTCGACCTTCAAGCGCCGCTACCGGGACTGCGAGGTCCTGCTCGTCGACGACATCCAGTTCATGGAGGGCAAGGAGGGGCTCCAGGAGGAGTTCTTCCACACCTTCAACACCCTCTACGAGGGCTCCAAGCAGATCGTGCTGTCCTCGGACCGCCCGCCCCGCTCGATCGCCACCCTGGAGGACCGCCTCCGGAGCCGCTTCGAGTGGGGCCTGATCACCGACGTGCAGCCGCCCGAGCTCGAGACCCGGCTGGCGATCCTGCGCAAGAAGGCCGAGTCCGAGCACACCCCGATCCCCGACGAGGTGCTCGAGCTGATCGCCACCAACGTCCGGGACAACATCCGGGAGCTGGAGGGGGCGCTGGTGCGGGTGTCGGCGTTCGCCAGCCTCAACCGGGCAACCCTCACCCGGGCCACCGCCGAGCAGGTGCTAGCCGACATCCTCGACGCCGGTCGCCCGCGCCAGCTGACGCCGGCGATCATCCTGCAGGAGGTCTCCGACGCCTTCGGCTTCAGCGTCGAGGAGCTGATCGGGCCCAAGCGTCAGCGGCCCCTGGTGCGCGCCCGCCAGATCGGGATGTACCTGTTCCGGGACCTGACCGAGTACAGCTACCCGGCGATCGGGCGGGAGTTCGGGGGACGGGATCACACGACGGTCATCCACGCCGTCGAGAAGGTGACGACGTTCATGAAGGAGGACCGCCAGACCTACGACCAGGTCACGGACCTCCTGGCCAAGCTGCGGGGTGCCTGAGTGCCGGGGAAAGGCCTCGCCCGCGGTGGACGGACCCGGGGAACGGGTGTGTCGGGATCATGTGATTCCGGGGGACGCGGGGCGGCGCGCCCACAGGCGGTCAGCGCCGAGGTCGGTGCCTTGTGGGAAGCTGGGGACGTGCCGCGCGCGGCAACCCGTTGCCTGACCAGCCCCGACGCGGCCTTGTCCACACTCCACAGGCCCTATCACCACTGCTGGTCTTTTCTCTATCCAGAAGAGTTGAAGTAGGAGCACCCACGGTGAAGCTGCGATGCGAGCGTGACGTCCTCGTCGAGGCACTCTCCACCGCCGGGCGGGCGACCGCCGGGCGCAGTGGAGCGCTGCCCGTCCTGTCGGGGGTCCGCCTGGAGACCCAGGGGGACACCCTGGTGGCGACGGGGACCGACCTCGACCTGACGATCGCCACGGAGGTCACCGTCACCGGCCTCGACGACGGGGTCGTCGTCGCCCCCGGGCGGCTGGTGACCGACATCGTGCGGGCGCTCGACCCGGGGGCGGTCACCGTCGAGGCCGAGGAGGAGGACCTGCGCATCACTTCCGGGCGCTCGGTCTTCAGCGTCCGGACCCATCCCGCCGCCGACTTCCCCCGGCTGCCCACCCCGAGCGGCGACGAGGTGACCCTGCCGGTCGAGGGGCTGGCCGAGGCCCTCCGCCAGGTGGTGCGCGCCGCGTCGAGCGAGGACTCCCGCCCGATCCTGACCGGGGTGCTGATGGCGGCCGAGGAGGGCGGGCTGCGGCTGGTGTCGACCGACTCGTACCGGCTGGCCGTCCGGGACCTCGCCGGCGTCGGGATCCTCGCCGCCGACCAGAAGGTCCTGGTGCCGTCCCGTGCGCTCAACGAGCTCGGCCGGCTCCTCGGCGGCTCGGGCGAGGTGGCGCTGCGCCTCGGTGCCCACGACGCCACCTTCCGGACCGGGTCGGTGTCGCTCACGACCCGGCTCATCGAGGGGGAGTTCCCCAACTACCGCCAGCTGATCCCGGCGTTCTACCCCAACCGGCTGGTCGTCGGGCGCGAAGCGTTCCTGGAGGCGGTGCGCCGGGTGAAGCTGCTGGCCAAGGACCCCGTCACCCCGGTGCGCATCGCCCTCGCCGCCGACGGCATCCAGCTCTCGGTGATCACCCCCGACTGGGGCCAGGCCTCCGAGGACGTCGACGCCAAGTACGAGGGGGCGGAGATCACGGTGGCGTTCAACCCGACCTACCTCATCGACGGGCTGGAGGCGGTCCCCGGTGACGAGGTGGTCCTCTCGACCCTCGACGCCCTCAAGCCGGCGACGCTGCGACCGGTGGAGGGGGAGGACTTTCTCTACCTGCTCATGCCCGTCCGCGTGTCCTAGCCCGGCGCGGTCGTGCAGCTCGAGCGCCTCTGGCTCACCGACTTCCGCAACTACGCCACCGCTGAGCTCCACCCCGCCCCGGACGGCCTCACCGTCGTGACCGGGGCCAACGGCGAGGGCAAGACCAACCTGCTCGAGGCGGTGGGGTACCTGGCCACCCTCCGCTCGTTCCGGGGAGCCCCCGGCGAGGCGCTGGTCCGGGCGGGCGCCCCCGTCGCCGTGGTGCGGGCGGAGGCCCGCCGCGACGGGCGGGGCCTGCTGCTCGAGGCCGAGCTGCACCCGACCGGCCGGGACCGGGTGCAGGTCAACCGCCAGCCGCTCAAGCGCACCCGCGACCTCCTCGGGGCGCTGCAGGTGACCGTGTTCGCCCCCGACGACCTGGAGCTGGTCAAGGGCGGCCCGGTCGCCCGGCGTCGCTACCTCGACGACCTGCTCGTCGCCCTCCACCCCCGCCACGACGCCACCCAGACCGAGCTCGACCGGGTCCTGCGGCAACGCAACACCCTCCTGCGCCAGGCGGGCGGGCGGGCGACCCCCGACGTCACCGCCACCCTCGACGTCTGGGACGCCAAGTTCGCCGACGCCGGCGAGAAGCTCGTCACCGCCCGCCGCGGCCTGACCGCCGCCCTCGAGCCGCTGGTGTCGTCCGCCTACGCCCAGGTCGCCGAGGCGGCCCGCCTGCGGGGGAGCCACGTCGGGGTCCGCCTCGCCTACCAGGCGAGCTGGGAGGGGGGGCTGGTGGACGCCCTGGCCGCCGCCCGCGGCGACGACCTGCGCCGGGGGGTCACCACCGTCGGTCCCCACCGCGACGAGCTGGGCTGCTGGATCGGGGAGCTGCCGGCCCGCACCCACGCCTCCCAGGGCGAGCAGCGCTCCCTGGCGCTCGGGTTGCGCCTCGGCGGCCACCGGCTGGTGGCCGAGCGGATCGGGTCGGCGCCGGTGCTGCTGCTCGACGACGTGTTCTCCGAGCTCGACGCCGACCGCTCTGCCGCCCTGCTCGGCGCCCTCCCGGCCGGGCAGGCGCTGCTCACCACCGCCGGGTCCCCCCCGCCCGGCGCCGAGGCCCGCCACGTGGTCCGGGTGGAAGGCGGCAAGCTGCTCCCGTGACCTGGCAGCCGTCCACCCCACCCCCGGCGCAGCGGGACCCCCGACCCGTGGCCGCCTCCCTGGGCCGGGTCTCCGAACGCCTCGGGCTGGGCCGCCCGACCACCCTCGGGGCGGTGTTCGCCCGCTGGGAGGAGCTCGTCGGCCCCGACGTCGCCGCCCACGCCACCCCGCGCACCCTGCGCGACGGGGTGCTCACCGTCGTCGTCGACCACCCCGCGTGGGCCTCGAGCCTGCGCCTGCTCGCCGCCGACGTCCTCGGCCGGGTGTCGGAGGCCGGCGGGGAGCCGGTGGGCGAGCTGGTCGTCCGGGTCGCCGGCGAGCGGCCCCGCCGGGGGCGCTGAGCGGCCCGCCAGCGCCGCCCGACACCCCCCCTCTGGTAGAATCCCAATGTTGCGTTTTCGGTGCTGACCTGGAATTTTTCGGGCGGGAGTCGGTGCCGGGACACGCTTTGTCCCCCGAGCTGAGAGGTCGCGCCCATGGCCGTGCAAACGAGTGTCGAGACCACGGAGGTCGCCACCTACAGCGCGCGCGACATGCAGGTCCTCGAGGGTCTCGAGCCCGTTCGCAAGCGGCCCGGCATGTACATCGGCTCCACCTCGCTGTCCGGTCTCCACCACCTCGTGTGGGAGGTCGTGGACAACTCGGTGGACGAGGCCATGGCCGGGCGCTGCGACCGCATCGACGTGACCCTCCTCGCCGACGGCGGCTGCCGGGTGGTGGACAACGGCGGCGGCATCCCCACCGACATCAACCCGCAGTACGAGCTGTCCGGCGTCGAGATCGCCCTCACCAAGCTCCACGGCGGCGGCAAGTTCGGCGGCTCCGGCTACAAGGTCTCCGGCGGCCTGCACGGTGTCGGCGTGTCGGTGGTCAACGCCCTGTCGGCCCGGCTGGTCGTCGAGGTCGACCGGGGCGGGGAGCGCCACCGGATGGAGTTCGCCGACGGCGGCAAGCCCCAGGGTCCCCTCGCCGTGGTGGGCGAGGCGCCCCGCGGCCGCCACGGCACCAGCGTGTCGTTCTGGCCCGACGCCCGGATCTTCGAGGACGTCGAGTTCCGGGCGCAGACCATCCTCGAGCGGCTGCAGGTGTACGCCTTCTTGAACGCCGGGCTCGAGATCCGCTTCGTCGACGAGCGCCCCGGTGGCGAGAGCCAGGTCTTCAAGTACGCCGGCGGGATCATCGACTACGTCCGTCACCTCAACGCCTCCAAGGATGCCCTGTTCAAGCGGGTCGGCTACTACACCGACGAGGCCGAGGAGGGCGCCGCCGAGGTGGCCTTCCAGTGGAACACCGGCTACAACCCCGACGGCGTCCACGGCTACGCCAACGGCATCGCCACCATCGAGGGCGGCATGCACATCGAGGGGTTCCGCACCGCCCTCACCACCGTGGTCAACAAGTACGCCAAGGCCAAGAACCTGGTGAAGGAAAAGGACCCGAGCCTGCAGGGCGAGGACATCCGCGCCGGGCTGACCGCCATCGTCGCCGTCAAGCTGCGCGAGCCGCAGTTCGAGGGCCAGACCAAGGCCAAGCTCGGCAACGCCTCGATCCGCTCCCTGGTGCAGCGGGTCACCAACGAGAAGCTCGCCGACTGGCTGGAGGAGCACCCGACCGAGGCCCGACAGGTCGTCACCAAGGCGCTCCAGGAGGCCCGCGCCCGGGAGGCGGCCAAGAGCGCCAAGGAGGCCACCCGGCGCAAGTCCGCCCTCGAGGGCGCCGGCATGCCGGGCAAGCTCACCGACTGCCGGACCCGCAACTCCGACCGCGCCGAGCTGTTCATCGTCGAGGGCGACTCCGCCGGCGGCTCCGCCATCCGGGCGCGCGACCCCGAGACCCAGGCGATCCTGCCGATCCGGGGCAAGATCCTCAACGTCGAGCGGGCCCGGATCGACCGGATGCTGAAGAACGCGGAGATCCAGGCGCTCATCACCGCCATCGGTGCCGGTCTCGGCGACGACTTCGACGTGGCCAAGATCCGCTACGGCAAGGTGATCATCCTGGCCGACGCCGACGTCGACGGCAGCCACATCCGCACCCTGCTGCTCACGTTCTTCTTCCGCCAGATGCGCCCCCTCATCGAGGGCGGCCACGTCTTCTGCGCCCAGCCGCCGCTGTTCTCGGTCACCCAGGGCAAGCAGAAGACCTACCTGAAGGACGAGGTGGCCCGCCAGCGCTGGCTGGCCGAGCACCCCACCGGCAAGCACGAGTTCAACCGGTTGAAGGGCCTCGGCGAGATGGACTGGAACGAGCTCGGCCCCACGACCATGAACGCCGCCACCCGCACGCTGCTGCGCGTCGACGTCGAGCAGGCCGCCCTCGCCGACTCGGCGTGCAGCATCCTGATGGGCGACGACGTCGAGGCCCGCAAGGGCTTCATCACCCGCAACGCCAACGACGTTCGCTTCCTCGACATCTGAGCGACCCCCTCCCATGAGCGACACCACCCCCCCGCCCCCGCCCCCCACCGAGCCGCCCGAGGCCGCCGAGGGCGGCGACACCCCGAGCGGCATCGAACCCATCGAGATCCAGGACGAGATGGAGCGCTCGTTCCTGGAGTACGCGATGTCGGTCATCGTCAGCCGCGCCCTGCCGGACGCGCGCGACGGGCTCAAGCCGGTGCACCGCCGGATCCTGTTCGACATGTACCTGCAGGGCTACCGGCCCGACCGGCTGCACGTGAAGTGCGCCAAGGTCACCGGCGACACGATGAGCCGGTTCCACCCCCACGGCAACCAGGCCATCTACGACGCCCTGGTGCGCATGGCGCAGCCGTTCAGCCTCCGCCACCCGCTCATCGACTTCCACGGCAACTACGGCTCGCCGGACTACCCGCCGGCCGCCGAGCGCTACACCGAGTGCCGCCTGTCCCGCCTGGCCATGCAGATGGTCGAGGGGCTCGACGAGGACACCGTCGACATGGGGCGCAACTACACCAACGAGGAGGACGAGCCGGAGGTCCTCCCGTCGCGCTTCCCCAACCTGCTGGTCAACGGCAGCCAGGGCATCGCCGTGGGGATGGCGACCAACATCCCGCCCCACAACCTCGGGGAGGTGATCGACGCCACCACCTTCCTGCTCGACAACCCCGAGGCCACGATCGAGCAGCTGATGCAGCACGTCAAGGGGCCCGACTTCCCGACCGGCGGGTACATCCTCGGCCGCTCCGGGATCCTCGACGCCTATCGGACCGGGCGGGGCTCGATCAAGCTGCGCGCCAGGGCGGAGATCGTCGAGGGGCGCCAGGGCGACCAGATCGTGGTTAGCGAGCTGCCCTACCAGGTGAGCCCGAAGGCGCTGCAGGAGCGCATCGCCGAGCTCGCCAACAGCCGCGAGATCGAGGGCATCCGGGACGTGCAGGACCACTCCGCCGGCGAGGAGACCCGGATCGTCCTGCCGCTCAAGCGCGACGCCAACGCCAACGTCGTGCTGAACAACCTCTACAAGCTCACCCCCCTGCAGACGAGCTTCGGCGTCAACATGGTGGCGCTGGTCGACGGCGTGCCCCGCACGCTCAACCTGAAGCAGGCCCTCGAGGCCTACGTGGCCCACCAGATCGAGGTCATCCGCCGGCGGTCGGAGTACCGCCTGGCCAAGGCCCGCCGCGACCTCGAGATCAACGAGGGGTACCTCAAGGCCCTCGACCTGATCGACGCCATCATCGCCCTGATCCGCTCCTCGGAGGACCGGGCCGCTGCCCGGGCGGGGCTGATGGCCGACCCGTTCGGCTTCACCGAGCTGCAGGCCGAGCACATCCTGGACATGACCCTGGCCCGCCTCACCCGGCTGGGTCGGGCCCAGATCGAGGCCCGCATCGAGGAGCTGCGGGCCCTGGTCGCCGAGCTCGAGGCGATCCTCGCCGACGAGGGGGTGCTGCGCGGCGTCATCAAGGACGAGCTCGGCGCCATCCGGGCCGAGTTCGCCACCGACCGGCTGGCCGAGATCACCTTCGACCCCGGCGACATGGGCGCCGAGGACCTCATCGACGACGAGGAGCTCGTGGTCACCATGACCCGGGCCGGCTACGTCAAGGCCGTCCCCGCCTCGGCGTTCCGCACCCAGGGCCGGGGCGGGCGGGGGATCGCCGGCACCCGCCTGCGCGACGAGGACTACGTCACCCGCGTCATCCACACCAGCGCCCACGCCCACCTGCTGTTCTTCTCCAACCTGGGCAAGGTGTACCGGCTGCGGGCCTACGACATCCCGGTCAAGGAGCGCACGGCCCGGGGCACCGCCATCGTCAACCTGCTCCCCCTCGCCCCCGGCGAGCACGTGCAGACCCTGATCGACACCCGCGAGTTCCCCGCCGACCGCTACCTGCTGTTCGCCACCAAGTCGGGCCAGGTCAAGAAGACGACCTTCTCCGAGTACGACAAGTCCCGCCGGGACGGGTTCATCGCCATCAACCTCCGAGACGGCGACGAGCTCGTCGGCGTGATCGTCACCGCCGGCGACGACGACATCTTCATGGTCACCGCCAACGGCATGGCGATCCGCTTCGCCGAGGAGGACGTCCGCCCGATGGGGCGGGACGCCGGCGGCGTGCGGGGTATGAACCTGCGTGCCGGGGACGAGGTGGTGTCGGTCGACCTCGCCCGGGACGACACCAGCATCCTGATCGCCACCGACGCCGGCTATGGCAAGCGCACCCAGCTGCACCACTTCAACCGTCAGGGACGCGGGGGTCTCGGGGTCCGGGGCATCCGCCTCACCGCCCAGCGCGGGCGGGTGGTGGCCGCCTTCATGGTCGGCCTCGAGGACGAGATCCTCGTGATCTCCTCCGCCGGTGTCACCGTGCGCATGCCCGTGCGGGAGATCTCCAGCCAGGGTCGCGATGCCACCGGCGTGCGCCTCGTCAGCCTCGACGCCGGCCAGGTCGTCGCCTCCGTGGCGCCGGTGCTGGCCGTCGACGACAGCGAATCCCAGGAGTGACTTGAGTCCGAGCCGTCGCCCGAGCACGCTGTTGGCGGTGCGCGCATGAGCGAGCAGTCCGGACCCGCGGTCGGCCAGGAAGCCGCCTCGCCCTTCCCGGCCCGCTACGGGAGCGTGCGGGGCCCGGTGGAGGACGTCGCCCTCAACGAGGCCCCGCGGGCGGCTCCCGCCCGCGGGGGCTACGAGCAGACCGGCGCGTGGGCGCCGGCCGACGAGGCCGGCGGCCGGACCCAGGCCATCCCGGTCGCCGACGGGACGGTCCCGGTCCGCCGCCTGATCCGCCACGTCGACGTGTGGACGGTGTTCAAGGTCTCCCTGGTCTTCTACGTCCTGTTCGGGCTGATCGTGCTGGTCGCCGGGGTGGTCGCCTGGATCGTCGGGGTCAACCTGCACTTCGTCCGTGACATCGAGCGGGCGGTGCGCACCCTCGCCGACAAGCGCAAGTTCGTGCTGCACCCGCTCCCGGTGCTCGAGTACGCCGCCGCCGCCGTCGGGGTCCTCGCCCTGCTCGGGACCGTCGTCAACACGGTGGCCGCCGTGCTCTACAACCTGATCAGCGACCTCGTCGGCGGGATCCAGACCGTCGAGGTCGTCCAGGAGGACTGACCGCCCGCCGGCCGGGCGGTCAGTCCCCGGGGCCCGGTCAGCTCGCCTGGACGACGCCGGAGGTGCCGAGCACGCCGCCGCCGGCGGCGAGGGCGGTCACCTGGAACTCGGTGGCCCCCGACGCCGTGAACGGCATCGCCGTCTCGAAGCCGTGGCGGGCGGCGGTGACCCGCTCGGCGAGCGTCGACCCCGAGGTCCCCGCCGTGACCCGCCACTGGGCCACCTCGGTGGCGCCGTTCCAGCTGGCGTAGGCGGTGAACGAGCCGGGGGTCGCCCCGCGGTGGACCACGAACGCCAGCTCGCGCAGCACCGGGCTGCCCGTCCAGCTGCCGGTGAAGGTTCGGTAGCTCTCCACCCCGTTGGGGAAGCGGCCGTCGAGGACCATCGTTCCGGTCGGGTCGTACTGCGAGAAGTAGGGGTCGGCCCCCCAGCCGACGAACCGGGACCCGTCGGCCAGCAGCTGGTTGTTGCCCTGGCTGCCGACCACCAACGGCAGGGTGGTGTGCGACATCTGCTGGGCGAGGCGGACCTGGCCGGCGGTGGTGTCGACCTGCAGCACCTTCGCCCACGCCTGGCGCTCCGGCGACGGGGGGCTGGCGTCGTCGAAGATGGAGAACCCGCTGCCGTCGGGAAGGGCGCGGGCGTCGTGCTGGTACTCGTAGCGGGTGCCCGGCCCCTCCATGGTGAACGACGACCCCTTCCCTCCCGCCTGCCAGAGGATCTGCTTGGTCGCCCGCTCGATCAGGTACACCGCCGAGGTGTTGCGCGACGACACGAGCAGGTTGCGGGCGGAGCCGGGCCACAGGTCGATCGAGTTGATGTGGAAGTAGTCGGCGTTGCCGGGCAGGAACGTCTTGGCCACCGGCACCGCCGGGTAGCACGACCAGTCGAAGACCAGCTCGCCGGTGGCCACGTCGACCTCCATGGCGTGCCCGTTGTACAGCTTCTGGTCGGGCAGGTACTCGTACGCGGTGTGCAGCGCCGTGCCCTCGGGGGTGAGGAGGAACTCGTGCAGGTCCGGCGGGATGCCGTCGGACCCCTGCACCGTCCGGATCGTCCGGTAGGCGGCGTCGGCCAGGAAGTACTGGCCGGCGGTCCCGAAGCCGGGCCCGAGGGTCCCCTGGAACCAGGTGAGGACCGGCTGGCCGTTGTAGGTCTGCACCTGCAGGTCGAACGGCTGGGCGTCCTTGGGGGTCTGCGGGCGGAAGAACACCAGCCAGCCGTTGCGGTCGAAGATCATGAGCCCGGGCTGGGTGCCGACCGGGTAGGTGGCGCCGGGGGCGGCGGACGGGGTGGCGAAGATGTAGGGGGGTGAGCCGGGCCCGACGGCGGCCGCCGTCTTGGTGATCCACACCCCCGGCGGCCGCAGGTCGGGGCGTGACACGTAGCGCTGGTAGGTGGGCGGCTCGCCGGGGATGTGGGTGACCCCGCCCGGGGCGGCGGCCAGCGCCTCGGCGGTGCCGGCGAGCCCCCCGGCCACGGACAGCACGGCCGCGCCCGCTCCGGCTTGCAGCGCACCGGTCAGGAAGTGTCGGCGACTGAGACGGTGTGACATCGAGTGAGATCCCTCCCAGGGTGCGGTGGAGCCGACCCCCGCCCGGGCGGCAGGGAGCACGGTAGCAAGCACGCCGCCGCCGACACCGGTTCGCGGCAACCCGGTGGCCGTGACCGCCGCTGTCCGTTTCGGGCCCCCGCCCGGTCGGCGGCATCCACCACCCCGCCCCGGCGCCACTCCTACAGTCGCCCCGTCGCCGGGGGCCGCCGCCAGCAGCCCCGCACGCGGTGTCGGTCTGCCGGCGGGGGAGGAGCGCGGATGCTGGCTGTGGTGATCACCCTCGCCGTCGTCGTGGGTCTGCTGGGGGTGCTGGTCACCGGGCTGCTGCGCAGCCACGCCGACATCGTCCGCGCCCTGCACGGCCTCGGCGCCGGCGTCGGCGACCCGGCGGCGGCCCCCCGCGCCGGCCCGGGCGGCGTCGGCGTCGGCGTCGAGCTCCGCCTGCCGGCCGAGCGGTCCGCCGGGGTGCACGACCTCGAGGGCACCACCCCCGCCGGGGACCCGGTGGTCGTGTCGGTGACCGCCGGCCCCCGCACGCTGCTGGCCTTCCTCAGCGCCGGCTGCTCGAGCTGCGCCCCCCTGTGGGACGCCCTCGGCGACCCGGCCGAGCGGGGCCTGCTCCCGCCCGGGACGCGGGTGGTGGCGGTGACCAAGGGCCCGGAGTGGGAGAGCGCCGGGGCGGTGGCGTCCCGGGCGCCCGCCGGGGTGGAGGTGGTCATGACCACCGCCGCCTGGGCCGACTACGAGGTCCCCGGCTCGCCGTACGTGGTGCTGGTCGACGGGCGGCGCGGGGTGCGCCTCGGCGAGGGCGTCGGGCGGGGTCTCGGCGAGATCGCCGGGCTGATCGAGCGGGCGGCCGCCGACGACGGGCCGCCCGGCGCCTCGCGGGGGGCACCGGCGGCGCTGGGGTTGGACGGCCCGGCGCGCGAGGCCCACAACGACGCCGTCCTGCGCGCCGCCGGCGTCCACCCCGGCGACCCCAGCCTGTACCCCCGCACCCTCGACGACGTCCTCGCCCACCCGGAGCGCTGAGTGGCGCACCTGCAGGGTCGGGGCATCGCCGTGGAGCTCCCGCCCGGCTTCGAGGGCCGGATCCTCCAGCGGGCGCCGGTGGGCGGCGGCATCCCGCAGCCGGTCGTCCACCTGGCGACCTTCGCCCTCCCGCCGGGCACGGCGGACTTCGGTGGGGGTGCCACCCCGCTGATGGGACCCGACGACGTGTTCGTGGTGCTGTTCGAGTTCGGGGCGGAGAGCGTCGGGCGGGAGCTGTTCCGGGCCCAGGGCCTGCCCCGCTCGGTCCGGCCGTCGGAGCTCAGCCCGTTCCGCCTGCGCCGGGGGATCGACGGCCAGGCCGGGGGGCAGTGGTTCTTCACCGAGGCGGGGCGGCCGTTCACCCTCTACGTCGTGGTGGGCTCGTTCGCGGCCCGCGCCCGGCTGGCGGCCCGGGTCGGCGAGCTGCTCGCCGGGGTGCGCGTCGAGGCCCGGGCGGCGTGATGGCCCTGTTCGGGCTGTACCTGGCGGCCGCCGCCCTGCTCGTGGGGGCGGGTGCGGCCAAGGCCCGCCGCCCGGGCGACACCGCCCGGGCGATCGCCGCCGCCCTGCCCCGGCTGCCGGCCCCCCGGGCCGCCCGGGTGGTGCGCGTCGCCGCCGCCGGCGAGGCCGCCCTCGGGGCGGCGGCCCTGGCGTGGCCCGCCCGCCCCCTGGCCGCCTCGGTCGCCCTTTCCTACCTCGGCTTCACCGCCTTCGTCCTCGTGGCCCGGGCCCGCGGCGGACCCCTCGCCACCTGCGGCTGCTTCGGCCGGCCCGACACCCCGCCCACCGTCGCCCACGCCCTCGTCGACGCCGCCGCCGCAGCCGCCGCCGCAGCCGTCGCCGCCGCCGCCCCGCCCGGGTGGCTCCCCGCCGTCCTCGCCCGCCAGGCGCACCACGGCTGGCCGCTGGTGCTCGCCGCCGCCGTGCTCGCCTGGTTCGCCTACCTGGTGCTCGTGCCCGCCACCCGCCTCGCCGCCCTGCGGGCGAACCGCCCGTGAGCCTCACCGACCGCCTCGCCGGCGCCCTCGAGCGGCGGGTGTCACGCCGCAGCTTCCTGGTCCGCTCCACCTTCGCCGGCTCGGCCCTCGCCGCCGGCCGGGCCCGGTGGCTGGTCGAGCCCCGCAGCGCCTACCACGAGCTGTGCAACTCGGTGTACTGCGGCAGCTCGGCGTGCAGCTGCTCGAGCACCTGCTGCGCCGGCTACACCGAGTTCTGCTGCACCCTCGACGGCGGCTACAACTCCTGCCCGCCGGGCACGGTCATGGGCGGCTGGTGGCTGGCGGAGGGGTCCGTCTACTGCGACGGGCCCCGCTACTACATGGACTGCAACGCCGTGTGCCGCTGCAGCGCCGGGTGCGGCACCTTCTGCGACCCGGGCTGCGACGGGCTCAGCTGCGGCTGCGCCGAGGGGTCCTGCGACCACTACCTCACCGGCTGCTTCCAGTTCCGCTACGGCCAGTGCAACCAGGACGTCGGCTGCATCGGCCGGATCCACTGCCGGGTCGTGACCTGCGTCCCGCCGTGGGAGATCGACCCGTCGTGCACCCGCACCCTGGCCACCGACGACTTCACCGCCGACCAGGACGCCGCCTGCCTCGGGCCCGACCCCACCTACCCGCCCCCGCCGTTCGCCTTCAGGCTGGAGGAAGTCATGTTCATCGCCAAGGACAGTGAGTCGGCCACGCAGTGGTTCGTCTCGGGCAACACCAAGGTGCCGATCCACAGCGCCGCCGACCTGCAGGTCTACCGGCGGGTGCTGGAGAAGGCCGGGCTGGACAACACCACCCAGATCCTCACCGCCGGTCAGCTGAAGCTGATCCCGACCGCGGTCCCCGCTGCGGGCGCCGCCCCGGTGGCGTGACGCCCGGCGCCCACACCGCCCTGGTGGTGATCGGCTCGGCCCTGGTGGTGGTCGGCGCCGCCCGCTCGACGTGGTCGCCGTGCGGGCGGTCGATGCTGTCGTCGATCAACCCCGTCGGCGAGGCCGGCCGGGGGCGGCGCTTCGGGCCGACGGCGGCGTGGTTCGTCGCCGGGGCGGTGGCCGGCGGGGCCTGCCTCGGCGCCGCCCTGGCGGTCCTCGCCGCCGGCGTGCACCGGCTCGGCGGCGGGGGCGCCGCCGCCGCCACCCCTCCCGCCGTCAGCGGGGCCGTGGCGGTCGTGCTGCTCGCGGCCCTCGCCCTCGACGCCGGCCGGCTGGGCCCGCCGCCGCCGTACCTGCGCCGGCAGGTCAACGAGGTGTGGCTCGACCGGTACCGCCCATGGGTCTACGGCGCCGGCTTCGGCTGGCAGATCGGGGTCGGCTTCGCCACCTTCGTGATGACCGCCGCCCTCGGCGGGTTGGTCCTCGTCGCCGCCGCCACCGGCTCCCCGCTGGTGGCCTGGTCGCTCGGCACGGCGTTCGGGGCGGCGCGGGGCCTCACGGTCCTGACCGCCGCCCAGGCGCGCACCCCCGCCGACCTGGCCCTCGCCCAGCGCCGCCTCGACCGCGTCGAGCGGCCGGTGCGGATGGCGGTGCTCGCCGTGCTCGCCGGGGGCGCCGTGCTCGCCGGCGCCCTGGCCTGGTGGCCGGCGGGGGTGGCGGCCGCCGCCGCTGCGCTGCTCGTCGCCGGCCGCCGGCGGCGGGTCGGCGTCGCCCCGGCGACCTGAGCGGACTCGGGGTGGGCCCCGGCGGCTGACTATCGTGCCGGCGATGCGACTGGTCGTCCTGCGCCACCACGAGGAGGACGAGCCCGGCCTCGTCGGCGAGGCGTTCGAGGCCCGGGGCTTCGACGTCGCCGTCCACGACGGGGCCCGCCCGGGCCCGCTGCCCGACCCGGAGGCGGCCGACGTCGCCGTCGTGTTGGGCTCGGTCTGGTCGGTCTACGACCGCGCCGCCGTCGGCGCCTGGATCGACGCCGAGCTCGACTGGCTGCGGACCCTGGACCGCCGGGGGGTGCCGGTGCTCGGGGTGTGCTTCGGCGCCCAGGCCCTCGCCGCCGCCCACGGCGGCGCCGTCGAGCCCGCCCCCCGCAAGGAGCTCGGGTGGGTGGCGGTCGAGTCGTCCCAACCCGACCTGCTCGGCGCCGGCCCCTGGTTCCAGTGGCACGGGGACCGCTGCGTGGCGCCGCCGGACGCCGAGGTCGTGGCCCGCACCGAGGTGGCGGTGCAGGCGTACCGGGTGCGGCGCAACCTGGCGGTGCAGTTCCATCCCGAGGTCGACCGGGCCCAGCTGGTGCGCTGGCTCGAGCACGGCCGGGACGAGCTGGTCGCCAACGGCGTCGACCCCGACCGGCTGCTGGCGGCGACCACCGCCGAGGAACCGGCGGCGCGCGCCCGCGCCGACGGGCTGGTCGACGCCTTCCTCCGCATCACCGCCTGAGCCATCGCCTGAGCCACCGCCGCGGCTCCTGCCCGCCGGCCCGCCCGACGTGCTGCCCGGGGCCCTCTAGCCGGGCGCGCCCGCTCCCGGCTTCACCCACATCGCGGTAGTCACCCCTTGCAGGGGAGTGGCCCAACCCCGTAACCTGCCCACTTCCTCATCGGGCCAAACAAAGGGGCACCGCCACTCGCACCACGACCCCAGGGTCTGCCGTCTGCACCTCGTACGGACATCACGTCCCGGCCCCACCTCGACGCGCTGGCGCGCCTCGGGTGGCGGACACCGCGAGCCGAATGCCTCAAGGCGGTCGCCCGCACTCCACCAGCACCGGAAGGGCCCGAGAGGGCCTCTCTTCTTCCAGGAGGGCGTGAGATGCGCAAGCACCACACCAGTCGTCGTTCGGAGCGGACCGATGTCCGTTCCTCCTCGTTCCCCGAGGCGCGCCAGGGCGCGCGCCGCCTGCTCACCCGGGTCGCCGTCGGCCTCGCCGCCGCCGCCGCCCTCGTCACCGGGCCGGTCGCCGGACCCCTCCGGGGCCTGACCGGCCCCGCCTCCGCCAGCGCCGCCCCGCTGCCGGCCTCGGTCGTGCTCCGCCGGGCGGAGGGCCCCGGCGGCGTCCACCACCGCCGCAGCCGGGCCCAGCGGGCCGTCGTCTTCGCCGCCCACCAGCTCGGCAAGCCCTACCAGTGGGGCGGCACCGGCCCGCGCGCCTACGACTGCAGCGGCCTCACCCAGGCGTCGTGGCGGGCCGCCGGCGTCGGCCTGGCCCGGGTGGCGGCCTTCCAGTACTACTCGGGCCGCCACGTGCGGCTCGCCTTCGCCCGTCCCGGTGACCTGGTCTTCTGGTCGTCCAACGGGCGGATCGGGGGGATCTACCACGTCGGGCTGTACATCGGCCACGGCCTGATGATCGACGCCCCCCACACCGGGGCCCGGGTCCGCATCGACCACGTGTGGGGCGGGGTGTTCCCCGTGGCCACCGTGCCGTAGGCGGCCGCCCTCCGGGGCCCGTCGGGGCGGGTGCCCGGCGGGCCGGCCGGCGCGCCGGATCAGGGGCGGTCGACGGCGGGCCGGGGCGCCGGCGTGCGCTGGTCGCGGTCGGGGACGGCGAGCACGAGCGGGCTCATGACCAGCAGGAGGATGCCGAGGAGGAGAAAGGCCTCGAGCAGCATCCGGGACTCGTCGGTGCTGCGGGACATCACCGTGGTGGTCGCCGCCACGGCGACGATGGCGCCGAACTGGCGGGCCGCCCCCCGCAGGCCGCTCACGGCGCCGACGTCGTCGGGGGCGAGCTCGAGCGAGGCGTTGTTGGCCGCCGGTGCCGAGAGGCCGATCCCGAGACCCGTCAGGGTGGCGCCGAGCATCAGCCACGCGTAGGCGCTGATCCCGGGGGGTGGCACCGCCACGAAGAGCAACCCGGTGGTGATGAGCGTGATGCCGCCGACGATGGGCAGGCGGAAGCCGGTCCGGTGGATCACGAGCGAGGCGACCACCGCCACCCCGATCTCGCTCAGCGCCCGGGTGGTGAGCAGCGTGCCCGCCGGCAGCGGCGCCAGGTGGTAGCGCTCCTCGGCGACGAGCGGCACCAGGGACCCGAGCCCGATGACGCAGGCGCCCCACACGAAGTTCAGGGCGTTCATCGACGCGAACGCCCGGCCCCGCAGGAGCCGGAGCGGGATCACCGGATCCGCCACCCGTCCGGCCCGGCGCACGAGCAGCCACCCGCAGCCGACCGCGAGCGCCGCCGGGACGAGCACGCGCCAGGACCAGAGGGCGGCGCCCCGCTCGCCGGCGTCGGTGATGGCGAGCATCGTGGCGAGCACGGTGGCGCCGATCAGCAGCGACCCGACCAGGTCGGCACGTCCCGGGCGGGGCGGCGAACCGGGCAGGTAGCGCACGGCGAGCACGGTGAACACGGCGCCGACGGGGACGTTGACGAGGAACAGGCCCCGCCACGTCCAGTCGGTGAGGATGATCCCGCCGAAGATCGGCCCGGCGAGGGCGCCGAGGGGGAAGATGCTGGAGAACAGCCCGAGGGCACGATGACGGTCCTTGCCGAAGGCGTCCACGACCATGCCGCTCGCCGCCGGCAGGAAGGCGGCGCCGCCGACGGCCTGCGCGACCCGCAGGGCGATCAGGAAGTCGATCCGGTCGACCGAGCCGCACGCCAGCGACGCCCCGGTGAACACCACCGCCGCGGTGACGAAGACCCGCTTGCGCCCGAAGATGTCGGCGATCCGCCCCGTGATCGGCATCGCCGCCACCAGCCCCAGCTGGTAGGCGGTCATCGTCCAGCTCACCCAGTTGAGCCGCGTGTGGAGGGCGTGGCGGATCGTGGGGAGCCCGGTGGCGACGATCGTCCCGTCGAGCGACGACATGAACAGGGCGATCGACACGATGGCGAAGATCGCCCACCGGTTGCGACCCTCGGGCTCCCCCACCGCCGCACCGCGCGTCCCCGGGTCGCGGCCGGGCGTCGGGGCGGTGCTGCGCAGCAGCGTCAACGGGGGCTCTTCCTGTCGTCGGGCGCGGCGACGACACCGGACTGCGAGCAGGCCCCTCGCAGCCGACGTCGCTGCCGCGGACCAGGCTATCGCCTCTTCGCCGTCTGAGCAAACGTTTGTTCAAACGGCGCTGTTCGGCGCTCCCGTCGATTCCCGCAGGACGAGGAGAGGGGCCGGGTCGCGGACCACGATGTCCTCCGCCGGCGCGCCGGCGAGCTGGTCGAGCAGCAGCCGCACCGCCAGGTACCCCACTTCGTAGAACGGCATCTTCACGGTGGTCAGCGGCGGCCACGTGTGCGCCGCCATCCACTGGTCGTGGATGGCGATCACCGACACGTCGCCGGGGATGTCGAAGCCCCCCTGGCGCAGGGCGGTGAGGGCGCCGATGGCGCCGTTGACGTTGGCCACGACGATCGCCGTCGGGGTCGGGGAGGTCGCCATCAGGCTCCGGGCGGCCGTCGCCGCCACGTCGGGGGAGTAGCCGAGGCGGGTGACCCACGCGTCGCGCTTGCGCAGCCCGGCGTCGTGGAGGGCCTCGGTGTAGCCCTGCTCGCGACGCCGGGCGATGTCGCTGCGCTCCACCCCGCCGATCAGGGCGACGCGGCGGTGCCCGAGCGACAGGAGGTGCTCGGTGGCGAGGCGGCCGCCGGCGACGTCGTCGAGCACGACCGAGCCACGCCGCCGGGGGGTGCGGGACGCCACCAGCACGATCCGGGCGTCGTTGGCGACCAGGTTCTCGAGGGCCTGGTCGGACAGGTCGTCGGAGCGCTGCAGCACGAACCCGTCGACCCGGCCCTCGCCGACCAACCGGCGGACCAGGTCCCCGCCGGCGGTCACCCGGTCCGAGCGGCCGAGCAGGAGGGTGTGGTCCTGCTCGCCCGAGGCGTCCGCCGCCCCGGCCAGCAGGTCGGCGAAGAGGGGGGTGCTGACATCGGGGACGATGAGGGCGAGGGCCTTGGAGCGGGCCAGCCGCAGCGCCCGCCCGGCGTAGTTGGCCGTGTAGTTGAGGTCCTTCGCCGCCTGGACGACCCGCTCGCGCGTCTCGGGGCGGGTCCGCAGGTTGGGATCCCCGTTGAGGACCCTCGAGGCGACCGAGACCGAGACGCCGGCGCGCTGGGCGATCTCGGTCAGGGTGGCCATCGGGCCATGCTAGGGACCGCCCCGGTCGAAGCCGGCCGGCGGGAACCGTAGGCTGGAGGGCGTGAGCGTGGGCGGTCCTTCGGACAGCTGGCTGTCGGCGCGCCCCGCCGGACCCGACGGGACCCTGGGCCCGGTCCTCGACGAGTGGCGGTCCCCCTCGCCGCTGCTGCGGCGGCTGCGGCGGACCGAGCTCGCCCTGGTGGCGGTGCCGCTCATCGCGGCCGCGGTCGTCGCCGGGTTGGCGACCGGCGCCCCCGCCGCCGGCGCGGCCGCTGCCGGCGGGGTGCTGGTCGTGGCGGTCCTGGTCGAGCGGCTGCTGTCCCGGCGGGTGGGGAGGTGGGGCTTCGCCGAGCGCGCCGAGGACCTGCTGGTGCGGCGGGGGGTGATGTTCCGGCGGGAGTCGGTGATCCCCTACGGCCGGATGCAGTACGTGGACGTCACCGCCGGGCCCTTCGAGCGGGCGTTCGGGCTGGCCACCGTGCGGATGCACACCGCCGCCGCCGCCAGCGACGCCCGGATCCCCGGACTGCGCCGGGAGGACGCCGCCGTGTTGCGGGATCGGCTGTCGGCGCTCGGCGAGAGCCACCTGGCGGGGTTGTGACCCCGCCCGACCCGCCGCCGGCCCCGCCGGGCGGGGCGCCTGCCGGCCCGGCGGGGGTGCCTCCGGGGTGGGGCGAGGCGGCCCCGGTCCCGTGGCGCCCGGCGCCCGGCGCCCAGCCGCCCGACCTGCAGCCGCCCGACCTCCGGCAGTGGCAGCGGCTCCACCCGGCCTCGGCGATCGTGCGCATCGGTCCGGGGCTCGCCGCCCTGCTCGCCCTCTATCTGCTCCCCGCCGCCGCCGGCGGCTCCCGCAGCGACGACTGGATCCACCTGGCGGTGGTCGCCCTCGTGCTGCTCGGCGGCCTCGTCACCTGGTTGGTCACCCGCTGGCGCCTCGCCGACGGGGTGCTGCAGATCGAGACCGGGCTCATCCGGCGCCAGTCCCTGCGCTTCCCCCTCACCCAGATCCAGGCCATCGACGTGGTCCGCCCGGGCATGGCGCGCATCTTCGGGCTCGCCGAGCTCCGGGTCCGGATGGCCGGCGGGCGCTCCCGGGGGCGGCTGTCGTACCTGACCCTCGCCCACGCCGAGGCGCTGCGGGCCCAGCTCCTGGCGGCCGCTCACGCGCGGCAGGCAGGCCAGACCGCCGCCCCGGCCCGACCGCCGGTCGAGACGCCCCTCTACTCCATCGACCCCCGGCGGCTGCTCGTGTCGCTGCTCATCAGCGGGCCGAGCGTGTTGCTGCTGGCCTGCGTCGTGGCGCTGGCGGTCCTGGCCACGGTGGCCCCCGGGGTGGCCCAGGGCGTCGCCGCCGGGTCGATCGCCTACCTGTTCGGGTTCGCCACCGCCATCTGGCGGCGCTTCAACGGGGAGTACCGCCTGACCGTCGCCGACACCGCCGACGGCCTGCACGTGCGCTCCGGCCTGGTCGAGACCTCGGCCGAGACCATCCCGCGCGGCCGGGTGCAGGCCCTGCGCCTCGTGCAGCCCCTGACGTGGCGGCCGATGGGGTGGTGGCGGGTCGAGGTGGACGTCGCCGGCAAGGCGATCGGCGGCCGCCGCAACCGCTCGGCCAAGCAGGCGGGCAAGGCGCTGCTCCCCGTCGGCACCCGCTCCCAGGCGGCGTGGATCACCGAGCGGGTCTTCCCCGGCGCGTCGGCGTCGCTGCTGCGGCCGCCCGGCCGGGCACGCTGGAAGTCACCGCTGCGCTACGGGCGCCTGAGCGCCGGGCTGGACACCTCCTACGCCGTGACCACCTCCGGCCGCCTCCGGCGGGTGACCGACTGGGTCCCGCTCGCCAAGGTCCAGAGCGTCCGCTACGTGCAGGGCCCGGTCCAGCGCCGCCTCGGGCTGGCGAGCATCCACCTCGACACGGCCGGCCGGTCCGTGTTCGCCGTGCTGCGCGACCGCGACGAGCGGGAGGCGGCCGCCTGGTTCGCCTCCCTCCCCGACGCCTGCCGGCACGCCCGGGCGGAGGCACCGCCGATCCCGGCCCCGTAGCTCTGCCCGGCGTCGCACCGGGCCGGTTTCAGGTGCGCCCGGCCCGCTCGTCGAGTTGCTGCAGGAGCCGGTCGGCGGCCCCGGCCACCTCGTCGTGCCCGTTCTGCGAGGCCCGCTGCTTGGCGTGGATCAGCGCCGCCCGGTTGACCCGTTGGAAATCGCCGTAGGGGAATCCGTAGCGGTCCTTGGTCTCCTCCGAGGCCTCGGTGTCCACCGCCAGGTGCCACCGTCCATAGCCGTCGTAGCCGTGCCGATCGATCTCGTCGTTGCCCTCGTCGGCGGAGGGGGCCGCCTCGGACCACTCGGTGTGCAGGTCGTAGTGGTGGGCGTCGATCAGCTCACGGGCATGCGCGACCCCGGCGTCGTTGACCGTGTACTTCGCCATGCTCCGGTGATACCCACCGGGCGGCCGTCGCAGGCCTGCCGGTCAGCGGTGCCCGGCGACGGGGTGCGCCTGGTAGGGCGCCTCCAGGCGCTCCACCTCGGCGGGATCGAGGTGCAGGTCGACGGCGGCCACGGCGTCCTCGAGGTGGGTCATCTTCGTGGCGCCCACGATCGGGGCGCTGACCCCCGGCTTGCCGAGCATCCACGCCAGGGCGACCTGCGCCATCGGCACCCCGCGGGCGGCGGCCACCTCCCCGACCGCCTCGACGATGGCCCGGTCACCCTCGTGGTAGAGGGTCTTGCCGAACTCGTCGGTCTCGCTGCGGGCGCTGGTCGTGTCCCACGGGCGGGCGAGGCGGCCACGGGCCAGCGGGCTCCAGGGGATCAGCCCGACACCCTGGTCGCGGCACAGCGGGATCATCTCGCGCTCCTCCTCCCGGTAGAGGAGGTTGTAGTGGTCCTGCATGGTCACGAACCGGGTCCAGCCGTGGGTCTCGGCGACGTGCTGGGCCTTGGCGAACTGCCACGCCCACATCGACGACGCCCCGATGTAGCGGGCCTTGCCCGCCCGCACCACGTCGTGCAGCGCCTCCATCGTCTCCTCCACCGGGGTGCGGTCGTCCCAGCGGTGGATCTGGTAGAGGTCGACGTACTCCACGTCGAGCCGCCGCAGCGAGGCGTCGATCTCGGCCATGATCGCCTTACGCGAGAGTCCCGCCCCGTTGGGCCCCGGGCGCATCCGGCCGTGGACCTTGGTGGCGAGCACGATCTCGTCGCGGTCGGCGTACTCGGTGAGGGCGCGTCCGGTGATCTCCTCGCTGGAGCCGTCGGAGTACACGTTGGCGGTGTCGAAGAAGTTGATCCCGGCCTCCACCGCCCGGCGGAAGAACGGCCGGGCGTCGTCCTCCGGCAGCGACCACTCGTGGTTGCCCCGCTTGGGGTCCCCGTAGCTCATGCAGCCGAGGCAGATCCGCGACACCTGCAAGCCGGTCGTGCCCAGGTTGACGTACTCCACGTGCGGTCCTCCCGACGGTCCCGGCCGCCGGCGGCCCGGCAGCGACCCTGACCGTCCTACCACGCTCGGCGCCCGGATGGTGACGCCGTCAGGGCGTCGGCGCCCCCACGACCCAGAGCACCTCGTAGGGATGGAGGTGGAGATCGCCGTCGTCGCCGGGGCGGACGTCGCTCTTGGTGAGCGCGTCGACCCCGCCGCCGGCGGCGAGGCCGGCGGGCACCAGCAGCTCCGCCGGGTGGCGACGTGGCGACTCGGTCACGTTGTACAGCTCGACCAGCGTGCCGACGGGATGGCGGCGGGCCAGGGCGAGCACCCCCGGGTCGGCGACCGCCAGGACCTCGGTCGGGAAGGACGCGTGCAGGTGCGGAAGCGTGGCCCGCACCGCCGCCAGGTGGCGGATGCCGGACCAGACGCGCTGCTCGATCGTCCCGGCGGCGTGGCGGCGCTCGGCCCGGTCCCAGTCCATCCGGGGGCGGTGCGCCCAGCGGTTGTCGTCCTCGTGGCCCGGTTCCGCCGCCCACCCCGGATCGTTGGTGAGGGCGATCTCGTCGCCCATCCACACCATCGGGATGCCTCCCCAACCGAGCGCCAGGGCGTAGGCGAGCAGGATCCGGCCGGCCACCAGCTCCAGCTCGGCCGGGTCGTCGCCGGCGTGCTCCAGACCGGCGAGGCTCGCCGTCATCCCGCTGATCCGCCGGTCGCCGGTCGCCGGGTTGTCCTGGAACACCAACCCGCGGGCCGGGGACCCTTCGA
Source organism: Acidimicrobiales bacterium (assembly GCA_035702855.1). Classification (GTDB taxonomy): domain Bacteria; phylum Actinomycetota; class Acidimicrobiia; order Acidimicrobiales; family Palsa-688; genus JAKAQB01. Next base: position 48,028 of record DASSZM010000004.1, read on the forward strand.
AGTCACCCGCGTAGTAGTCGGACAGGAACCGGCGATGGGCGAAGCCGTCCAGCCCCACGGCGGCGGCGTCGGCGTCGTCGATGGCCCAGCCGATGTCGTCGTGGCACCGCACGTAGGTCACCCACGCCGTGCTCGGCGGCTTGGGCGGCAGGTGCCGCAACGCCTGGGCGGCCAGGCGGGCGTCGCGCGACGCCAGCGTCGACCAGGTCTGGACCATCAGGCTGTTGTGGTAGGCCAGGTCCGACACCCGCCCGTGGTTGGCACCCTCCCCCAGGTACCGGACCAGCTCGCGCGGACCGACGATCGCCTCCGCCTCGAAGGCGACGGCCGGTGTGGCGATCCGGGCGACGGCCCGCAGGGCGCGGGTGACGGCGTGCACCTCGGGTTGGCCCTGGCAGTCGGTGCCCATCCGCTTCCAGAGGAAGGCGATGGCGTCGAGGCGCAACACCTCGGCGCCGGCGTTGGCCAGGAACAGCACCAGCTCGGCGAAGGCGGCGAAGACGTCGGGGTTGGCCCAGTTGAGGTCCCACTGGAAGTCGTTGAACGTCGTCCACACCCAGGCGCCCAGGTCGTCGTCCCAGGTGAAGTTGCCGGGGGCGACCTCGGGGAACACCTGGGGGAGGGTGCGCTCGAAGGCGTCGGGCAGCTCCCGGTCCGGGAACAGGTGGAAAAAGGCGCGGTAGCGCTCGTCGCCCGCCCGGGCGGCCTGGGCCCAGGGATGCTCCCGGGCCACGTGGTTGACCACCAAGTCGAGCACCAGGCTGATCCCCGCCGCCCGCAGCCGCCCGGCCAGCCTGCGCAGGTCGGTCATCGAGCCGAGGTCGGAGCGCACGTTGCGGTAGTCGGCGACCGCGTACCCGCCGTCGCTGTCGCCGGGTCGGGGCTGCAGCAGCGGCAGGAGGTGCAGGTAGGTGACGCCGAGCTCCCGGAGGTAACCGACGCGGTCCGCCACCCCGGCGAGGTCGCCGGCGAAGCGGTCGGCGTACGCCGCGTAGCCGAGCATCGTCTCCGACTGGTACCAGTCCGGCTGGAGGGTGCGCACCTCGTCGAGGCGGGCGAGGTCGGCGGGGCGCTCGGCGTAGGCGCCGGCGGCCAGGGCGACGACCCGTTCGGCGAGGGGGTCGGCCGCCTCGGGCCCGTATGCCTCGTCGAGGCCCGCCCGCACGTCGGGCCACCACCGGTCCAGCCGCAGCAGGAAGCGCTCCCGCTTCCAGGTCTTCTCGTGGCGGAGCCGGCGTTCGGCCAGCTCCCGGATACGGGACGGGACGCGCCGGGTCACTGGGGCCTCGAGCGTACCCGTGCGGCGGTGGGGCATGATCGGGTCGTGAGCCGCGTCGCCCTCGTGCGCCGGCCGAGCCCCCAGCTCGACGCCGGCATCGTCACCCACCTCGAGCGCCGGGCCGTGGACCTCGGCCGGGCGACGGAGCAATGGGACGCCTACGCCGACGCCTTCCGGGGTGCCGGCTGGTCGACCGTCGAGGTGCCGGCGGCCGACGACTGCCCGGACGGGGTGTTCGTCGAGGACACCATGGTGGTCCACCGCAGCGTGGCGGTGATCGGCCGGCCGGCGGCGCCGACCCGGCGGGGGGAGATCGCCGGCGCCGCAGCCACCGTCGAAGAACTCGGCTACGCCGTGGCGCGGATCCGGGCGCCGGGGACCCTCGACGGCGGCGACGTGCTGAAGATCGGTGACACCCTCTACGTGGGCCGCGGCGGGCGCACCGACCCCGAGGCGGTCCGCCAGCTGCGGGCCGTGCTCGGGCCGGTCGGGGTGAGCGTCGTCGCCGTGCCCGTCCGCTCGGTGCTGCACTTGAAGTCGGCGGTCACCGCCCTGCCCGACGGGACCGTCATCGGCTACCCGCCGGTCGTGGACGAACCGGCGTTGTGGCCCCGGTTCGTGCCGATGCCCGAGGAGAGCGGGGCGCACGTCGTCGACCTCGGCGACGGCCGGGTGCTGATGGCGGCCAGCGCCCCCCGCAGCGCCGAACGGGTCGCCGACCTCGGGTGGGAGCCGGTGCTCGTCGACATCGGGGAGTTCGAGAAGCTGGAGGGCTGCGTCACCTGCCTGTCGGTGCGCCTCCGCGACTGCCCCGGGCGCCCCTGACCCCGGCAGCCGGTCAGCGGGTCGACGAGCGCGACGGACCCTCGCGGCGGGGTGCAGGCCGCCCGGGCGCGTTCCTCGAACTGTGAGGACCCGTGTACCGAAAATCGGGCGGTTGCTACTCACAGATCGGGCCGGGACCGGCCGCCGGACCGCCGAGCGGCCCGATCTCGCCGCCCGCCGCCCGCCGCCTGTCGCCTGTCGCCTGTCGCCTGTCGCCTGTCGCCCGTCGCCCGGGTCCGCCCGCCCGAGAGCCGGACGGGCCCGGGCCCGGGACTCGGGCCCGGGCCGCGGGTGTCAGGCGTAGGTGGCGAAGGTCGAACCGCTGGGCGTCGACGGGGCGAGCTTCGCCGCCGCCGCCGGGCCGCCGGCGGACCCGTCGCCGTCGCCGTCGGGGGCGCCCCCGGACTTCGGGGCGGCGTGGGACGCGGCGCCGGCGGCGTAGGGGGACACGGCCGTGGGATTGATCTGCATGGCATCCCCTCCTTCGCCGACCCCATCGACCTCACGGGTCCGCCCGGAAGCCGAGGGACGAGAAGGTTGTCGGGGCCTTTCCCGAATCCTTGCAGCGCGATCATGTGGGCATGCGCACCGATGTCCCGCCCCTCCTGCACGCCTACGCCCGCCCCGCCGCCGACCGCTCCAGCTACGTCGACATCGTCGCCGGGGACGGCGCCGAGGTGGTGGACGCCGCCGGCCGCCGCTACGTCGACGCCCTCGGCAGCCTCTGGTACTGCAACGTCGGCCACGGCCGCGCCGAGATCGCCGACGCCGTGGCGGAACAGATGCGGACCCTCGAGGTGTTCCACACCTTCGACCGCTTCACCAACCCGGCCGCCGACGCCGTCGCCGAGCGCCTCGCCGGGCTGGCCCCCATGCCCGACGCCCGGGTCTTCCTCACCTCGGGCGGCTCGGAGTCGGTCGAGACCGCCGTCAAGCTCGCCCGCATCGCCCAGCACTGGGCCGGCCACCCGGAGCGGACCGTCGTCGTCAGCCGGCGTCCCTCCTACCACGGCGTCACCTACGCCGCCCTCACCGCCACCGGCCTCGCCGCCAACCAGCAGGGCTTCGGCCCGCTGCTGCCGGACGTGGTGCAGGTGCCCTACGACGACCTCGACGCCCTGGACCACCTCGGCCCGGAGTACGAGGGCCGCATCGCCGCCGTCATCGCCGAGCCGGTCGTGGGCGCCGGCGGGGTCTACCCGCCGCCGGAGGGCTACTTCGCCGGCCTGCGGGAGCGCTGCGACCGCTGGGGTGCGTTCCTGATCGTCGACGAGGTCATCTGCGGCTTCGGGCGCCTCGGCCAGTGGTGGGGCGCCCAGCACTTCGGGGTCCGCCCCGACCTCGTCACCTTCGCCAAGGGCGTGACCTCCGGCTACCTGCCCCTCGGCGGGGTGCTCGTGGGCGCCGCCGTGCGGGAGGCGCTGGAGGCCGACGAGGCGGCGGTGTTCCGCCACGGCTACACCTACGGCGGCCACCCCACCGTCGCCGCCGCCGCCCTCGCCAACCTCGACCTGCTCGAGAAGGAGAACCTCATCGCCCGGGCGCCCACCATCGGCGAGCGCCTCGGCGCCGGCCTGGGCTCGCTGGTCGACGGGACCGACGTCGTCGGCCACCGCGGGACGCAGGGCATCTGGGCGATCGAGCTGGCCGAGGGTCTGTCGGCCAACGCCGTGCGTGACGCCCTGCTCGGCCACGGGGTGATCGCCCGCCCGATCGGCGCCTCGGCGCTGGCGTACTGCCCGCCGCTGGTCGTCACCGACGAGCAGATGGACCGCTGCGTCGAAGGCACCCGCCGGGCGATCGCCGACGTGCGCGCCGGCAGGCCGGGGGCCTGAGCCGGTCGGGGGGGTCCCGGCCGGCGGGGGCCGGGACCCGCTCGGCGGGTGGGGCTGCCGTCGGCGGGGTCGGCGCGGTCGGGCCGGCGGTCGGCGGGTTCGTCTGACGTTCGGCGGGTTCGCCTGGCGGTCGGCGAGTCCGGCTGGGAAGGGCCGGGCCCCCACGAGAACCCGGAAAAGGGCGCCTGACTCGGCCTGGTCCTGCCGGTTGGGTGGAGGGAC
>DASSZM010000076.1:0-4021 GCA_035702855.1 Acidimicrobiales bacterium
CGGGACCGTCACCGGCGCCGGTGAGGACCGGGCCCACGCCGCCACCGCCGCCCGCCAGTCACGGCTCGCAGCCACCCACCCTCGGCGGGCGTCCTCGGACTCGTCCCGCCGGTGCTGGAGCTCGCCCTCGCTGCGGGCGGCCTGCTCGTCGGCGGCGGCGGCGGCCGCCCGGGCGGTGGCGGCCTCCCGGGCGAGCGCCTGGACCTGCGCCGCCGCCCGCCGCCGCCCGACCGCCACGTCGAAAGCAGCGGGGATGAGGGACGGGTCGTCGCTCGGCACGACCAGCGGGTCGACGCCGGCGGCGGCGGCGAGGGTTACGAGCGGCCCGCGGGTGGCCCGGGCGGCGGAGAGCGCGGCGTCGGCTCGCTCGGCGGCGGCCCCGGCATCCGAGTCGGCATCGCCGGCCAGCCGGGCGAGCTGGGCGGCGTGGGCCTCCGCCTGCCCGGCGGTCGTGTGGTAGCTGTCGACCAGGCGCCTGCGGTCGACGAGGCCGAGGTGCTCCTTGTAGGCGTCGGAGGCGCGCAGCCCCTCGAGCTCCCGGGCGGCTGTGCGCTCCTCGTCGCGGAGGCGGGTGAGCTCGGCGGTGGCGGCCGCCACGGCGGCGGCGGCATCGGCGGACTGCCCCTCCAGGCGCTTGAGGTCCCGGGCGGCGGCCCGGCGCTGGTCGTCGGCGGCGAGCAGCGCGCCGGCCCGGTCCCGGAGCACGCCGCGGGCGTAGTCGCGGTAGGTGTCGAGGAAGCGGGCGAGCGCCGTGGCCGTCCGCTGCGCACGGTCCAGCTGCTCCTTGATCTGCTCGAGCGTGTCGAAGCGTTCGGCGGCCATCTCGAGGTGGTGGTCGTCGGGTGGGGGCAAGGCGTCGCTGAGGATCGTCGCCAGGTCACCGGCCTCGATGCGGTTGCCGATGTTGGGGTCGCGGAGCCGGTGCAGCAGGCGGATGAGGTTGGCGTAGCGGGTCTCGTCGTGCAGGCCGAACAGCCGGAGCGCCACCCGGCGGCGGTGCTCGGCGGCGCTCGTGACGGCGTCGGAGCCGAGCAGCTCGCGCAGCCGCTCGGCGGAGACCTCCGGCCCGAGGTCGAGGTCGACGCCGACCCGGCGGTCCTCGGCGACGAAGAACCACGACGAGTGGGACCGGGTCGAGCTCGCCGCCTTCAGTCCGGCGCCCAGGGTCACGAACCGCTCCTCGCCATCCGGCTCGCTCCGGCGCAACTCCAGCCAGACGTAGCCGACGTGGTTGCCCGGCTCGCGCCCGTCGGTCATCAGCCAGTACACGCTGGTCCGGTCCCGGCCGGCGGCGTCGATGGCACGCGTGTCACCGTCGAGGAGGAACGGCAGCAGCACCTCCAGCGCCTTGGACTTGCCCGCACCGTTCTTGCCGCGCAGCAGCGCCCGCCCGCCGGCGAAGAGGATCTCGGCCCGGTCGTACTGCCAGACGTTGACCAGTCCCGCCCGGTGCAGGACCCAGCGACCCAACCGCTCGGGCGGGCGCAGCGGCGGTGGCTCCGGGGCGGGCACGGTGAACAGCTGGTCGGTCATCGGCGGATCTCCGGTTGGGGGGCGTACCGGGCGGCGACCGCCCGCAGGAGCAGGGCGGCGTCACCGGCCTCGCCCGCAAGGCCCAAGGCGACGAGCAGGTCCCGCACGTCGGCCACCAGGCGGGCGGGCGCCTCGGTGTAGTCCTTGGACCAGCGGGCGGCGTGCTCGGCCAGCAGCCCGCCGACGACGGCTTCGAGCATGCCGGCGGGTACCGGCACGTCCCCGGCCGGGCCGGCGGGGGCCAGCGCTTCGGCCAGGGCGGCGACGGCCAGGAGGGCGGCCTGCCCGAGGGTCCCCTCCCGCGGGAAGCGGACGTCGCTCAGCTCGTCGAGGGGGTCGAAGGCGGCGACCCCCTCGGCCCGGATCTCGAGGCGGAGACCCAGGTTGTCCTCGAGGATCTGCGCCTCGCGCCGCTGGTTCTGGCGGAGCCAGGCGACCTCGGCGGCGCTCAGGTCGGCGAGCATCACGACGGGCTGCTCCACGATCTTGCGGCGAACGGCGTGGCGCACGGACTCGGGGTCGACCTCCGACGCCCGCCGGACCAGCTCGGCCGGGTCGCCGATCTCGCGCAGCGGCACGGCGACCAGGCTGCGGATCAGGTCCCGCTCCACCCAGAGCAGTGCCTCCTTGGAGGGATCCTCGGCATAGTCGGCCACCGAGCCGGCGTCCTCGGTGAGCGCACCCCACTCGATGAGCTTGCGCAGGGCGTGGACCAGCGCACGCCGCTCCGTGAGCGTGTCGCCGCCGAGCTCGACGCCGGCCTCCGCGGCGGCCTGGCGCACCTCGGACGCCACGGCCGACAGCAGCACCTGGCTGCGGGTCGAGAGCAGGGCGGCGCACACCAGGACCAGGTAGGTGTAGTCGCGGGGCGTGAAGGTGCTCCGGTCCCTCCGGAGAAAGGGGCGGCCCGTCCCCGGCCCCAGCCCGGCCTTGTACAACCGCGCCATGCGGGCATCGGTCTGGAGCCGGTAACCCAGGTAGCCGCGGAAGAAGCGGGCGAGCTCCTCCTCGTGCCGGCGCACCTCCCGGTGCAGGTCCGGCTCCACCGCGGCCATGACGATGGGGGTGCGGAGGAGGTGACGGGCGGCGTCGTTCATCCGGTGGCCTCCGCGGGCGGGGCGTGCTCACCCGGGCGGCCCACCACCACGCTGCGGCCGTGGACGGTGAGGGCGCCCATGTCCGACTGGATCACGGTGTCGTCAGGGCCGTCCACCAGCCAGACCACCACCGGCTGGTCGGCGAGGCGGGCGCTGCCCGACGCCGACGCCCCGGCGAGCAGCTCGAGCAGCACGCCCATGGCCGCCGCCGACAGCTGGGCGCGCCCGAGGTGGCGACCCACCGACACCAGCTCGGCGCAGGCGGCGTCGCGCCGCTCGGCCTCCTGCTCCCGGCGCTGGAGCAGCAGCCGCTTCTGCAGGTCGTGGTCGGTGGCGCGGGCCGAGCGACCCCGGGGCTGGCGCTCGCCGCGCTCCCGCAGGGCGACCGGCACGGGCGCCGGCGGGGAGCGCCACCAGCTCGCCGTGGCCGGCACGGCGGCGTCGAGATCGGCGTCGAGGGGCACCCCCAGATGACGGGACGGGTAGGCGCCGAAGGCAGCGGCCGCCAGCACGTGCGCCTCGGCGGGCGTGGCCCCGTCGAACCAGCCGGCCAGCTTCAGCAAGTGCCTGCGCAGGGACGCCTCATTGGTGGAAGCGCTGTTGATGCGCTTCAAGCTCGACAGCAACGAACCGACGGCGCGGTGGGCGGCCTCGCGCAGTTGGCGGGAGCCGGGACCGGCGAACCATTTCTCCAGATCCGACCAGTCCTCCCGACGGCGTCCCTGTGCTCGCTGCGTCCCCTCCCCGCCGGGGGTCGACGCCTCCAGGGCAGCGAACCCGGCGTCGCCGATCCGTGCCACCACGTCGTCGATCCGGGGGTGCAGGCGGGCCAGGGCGGCGGCGATGGCCGGCGAGTGGAGCCGGACGCTCTCCACGATGCTCTCGAGGTAGTCGATCAGCAGCGCCTTGAAGCCCGACCACTCGTCACCGTCGAGGTCGCTGCGGGTGAGCACCGACCCGATGTAGGTGTAGAAGTCGGTCACCGAGCCGGCGAAGTCCTGGAACTGGGCGAAGATCGTCGACACCGCCCCCGCCAGCGCCCGGGCGTCGCCGTCGGGGTCGAGGCCGGCGAGGCCCTCGGCGATCAGCGCCAGCAGCTCCCTCGGCACCTCCCGGGCGCCGCCGGTCACGGCCAGGAACGCCTCCACCTCCCGGTGCAGGCGCGCCCCGAGGGCCGACACCGAGTAGCGGGCCGGCTGGCTCTGGTACTCGGCGATGGAGCTGACCCGGACCTCCCGGGGTGACAGGAGGAGGTTGCCGTGCTCCGCCAGGGACCGGCAGCGGGCGGCGACCACCTCGACCGGCAGGTCGACGCCGTGGTCGACGACGTCCTGGGCGGACCATTCGACGAGCAGGGCCTGGGTGAAGGCCGACATGATCGCCAGGTAGTC
>DASSZM010000170.1:0-12663 GCA_035702855.1 Acidimicrobiales bacterium
GTCCGGGGGCCGGGCGAGCGCCCGGGGACGCCGGAGGCCAGCGAACACCCGGCGGCCCGCGCTCGCCGGGCGACGCCGGCCGCCCCGGAGGCGCCAAGGCGCGCCGCCGGAGGCGGTGGGCGCCCGGTGGCCGGCGCCCGAACAGGGGCGACTAGCAACCGCCGGCGGGCGGTTGCGGGTCGTCGGCGGGGCTCGCTCGGCCGCCCGACGGCTCAGGCGGTGGCAGATCCGACCCCGGTCAGGCGAGGGCCGCGCAGCAGGTGTCGACCATCAGGCGGGTCACCACGTAAGGGTCCATGTTGGCGTTGGGCCGCCGGTCCTCGATGTAGCCGCGGCCCTCCTGCGCGACCTGCCAGGGGATCCGCACCGAGGCCCCGCGGTCCGACACGCCGTAGCTGAACTCGTCGAAGGGGGCGGTCTCGTGTTGGCCGGTGAGACGGTCCTCGATGCCGTGGCCGTAGTTGGCGACGTGCTCGGCGGCGTTCTTGCCGAGCGCCTCGGCGGCACCGATGACCGCGTCGTAGGTCTCCCTCATGGCCTTGGTCGAGAAGTTGGTGTGGCACCCGGCGCCGTTCCAGTCCCCACGGACCGGCTTGGGGTGCAGCGTCACCGAGATCCCATGGTCCTCCCCGATCCGGTGCAGCAGCCAGCGGGCCACCCACAGCTGGTCGGAGCACTCCACCGGCCCGAGCGGTCCCACCTGGAACTCCCACTGCCCGGGCATGACCTCGGCGTTGATCCCGGACAGCGAGAGCCCGGCGGCGATGCAGGCATCGAGGTGGGCCTCCACCAGCGGACGGCCGTAGATGTCGTCGGCGCCGACCCCGCAGTAGTACGGGCCCTGGGGGGCCGGGTACCCGGTGTGGTCCGGGAAGCCGAGGGGCCGGCTGCCCCGGAACATCGTGTACTCCTGCTCGATGCCGAAGAGCGGCTCCTGGTTGGCGTACTTCGTCGCCACCTCGACCAGCGGGGCGCGGGTGTTGGTGGGGTGCGGCGTCATGTCGGTGAGCAGCACCTCGCACAGCACCAGCAGGTTGGCGCCGCCGCGGATCGGGTCGGGACAGGAGAAGACCGGCTTCAAGACGCAGTCCGACGCCCTCCCGGGCGCCTGGTTGGTGCTCGAGCCATCGAAGCCCCAGATGGGCAGCTCGCCCGACGAGCTCAGGATCTTCGTCTTGGACCGGAGGAGCGCCGTCGGTTGGGTGCCGTCGATCCAGATGTACTCGGCTTTGATCGTCACGGTCCGTCAGCTTCGCTGCGGCGTGTTTCGGCGGCTTTCCAGTTCGATGAACGCTGTGTGAACTCGCCCCCGCTCCCCCGGGGCGTCGGCCACCATACGGGGGTGGAGCAGCAGAAGGACTACGTCCTGCGGACCGTCGAGGAGCGCCACGTGCGCTTCGTGCAGCTGTGGTTCACCGATGTGCTCGGGGTCCCCAAGTCGATCCAGATCACGCCGGCCGAGCTCGAAGTCGCCCTCGAGGAGGGCCTGACCTTCGACGGCTCCAGCGTCGACGGCTTCAGCCGGGTCCAGGAGAGCGACGTCCTCGCCCTCCCCGACGCCACCACCTTCCAGCTGCTCCCCTACCTGGCCGACGGCACGCCGACGGCCCGGGTCGTCTGCGACGTCGTCAACCTCGACGGCAGCCCGTTCGAGGGCGACCCGCGCCAGGTCCTGCGGCGGGCGCTGGACCGCGCGCGGGCCCTCGGTCTCTCGTTCTTCGCTGCTCCGGAGCTCGAGTACTTCTACTTCGCGCGCGACGGAGCGGGCGACCTCGCCCGCGGCGGCGTGACCGACGGGCTCGCGCCACCGGTGCCCCTCGACCACGGCTCCTACTTCGACCTCACCACCAACGACCTCGGCAGCGAGCTGCGCCGCCAGACGGTGCTGACGCTCGAGGAGATGGGCATCCCCGTCGAGTACAACCAGCACGAGGACGCCCCCAGCCAGCACGAGATCGACCTGCGCTACACCGACGCGCTGACCATGGCCGACACGATCATGACGGTCCGGATGGTGGTGAAGGAGCTCGCCGCCCGTCGCGGCGTGGTGGCCTCCTTCATGCCCAAGCCGCTCGCCGGGGTGCAGGGGTCCGGCATGCACCTCCACCTGTCGCTGTTCGACGGCGGGACCAACGCCTTCCACGACGCCGGCGACCCCTATCACCTCTCGCCCGTCGCCCGGCAGTTCATCGCCGGGCTGCTGCGCCACGCCCATGAGCTGACGGCTGTGACCAACCAGTGGGTCAACTCCTACAAGCGGTTGATCGTCGGGTACGAGGCCCCCGTCTACGTCTCCTGGGCCCGCAACAACCGCTCGGCGCTGGTCCGGGTGCCGCCGACCAAAGCGGGCAAACCGGACTCGACCCGGATCGAGTACCGAGCCCCGGACCCGGCGTGCAACCCCTACCTCGCCCTGGCGGCCGTGCTGGCCGCCGGCCTCGCCGGCATCGAGGGTCGCTACGAGCTGCCACCGGAGCTGGCCACCAACCTCTACGACCTCCGCAGCGACGAGCGGCGCGAGCTCGGGATCGAGGCGCTGCCGTCGTCACTCGCGGACGCCGTGGACCGGCTCGAACAGTCCAAGCTGCTGGCCGACACGCTCGGGGAGCACGTCTTCGAGTGGTTCGTGCGCAACAAGCGCGCCGAGTGGGTCGCCTACCGTTCCGAGGTCACGCCCTTCGAGCTGCGCCGGTACCTTCCGACGCTCTGAGCGGGTCCTCCGCTCTCCTTCCTCCTTCGTCCCTCACCCGTCACCCTTCGGCCGCCGACCCCCGCCCGCCCACCGACACCGGTCGTCCGTCTCCGCTGATCGTGCAACCTCTCCTCGTGCACCCGGACCCGCCACCGCCCGAGTTGGCACGCGCCCTCGACCTCGCCGGGTACCCGTGGAAGGCCGTCGGGTCGCCGGCGGAAGCCGACGGGATGGCACCGGACGGCGGCTGGGCCGGCGTCGTCATCGCCGCCGGCGGGGACCTCGAGGGCGCCCTGGCGACCTGCCGGCCCCTACGCCACCGGGACCTGCCCCTGGCGCCCCTCCTCCTCCTGGTCGGCGCCGACCACCTCCGGGCGCTGGATCCGGCTGAGGACCTGTTCGACGACTTCTGCGTCGTGCCGTTCGACCCACCCGAGCTGGAGCTCCGGCTGGCGCACCTGCTGCGGCGCGCCGGGCAGGGAGGCCGACCCGAGCTCGTCGAGTACGGCAGCCTCGTGCTCAACCTGGAGACCTACCAGGCGGCCATCGCCGGCCGGCCGCTCGACCTGACCTACATGGAGTACGAGCTGCTCAAGTTCCTCGCCACCCACCCCGGCAAGGTGTTCACCCGCGAAGCGCTGCTCTCCCAGGTCTGGGGCTACGAGTACTACGGCGGCGCCCGCACCGTCGACGTGCACGTGCGGCGCCTCCGGGCCAAGCTCGGCGAGGAGCACGCGGCGCTCATCTCGACCGTCCGCTCCGTGGGGTACCGGTTCGGCCAGACGCGCTGGGGGGCCTGAGGGCGCCACCCGGCGGCCGGCGGGCCCGGCGGCCGCCCCGGCGGGCCCTGGGCGGGCAGGGACCCTGAAACCGTGACAAACCGGCCAATCGGTTGGCGCAGACTGGGGAGAATGCGGCGCCTTGGGGGTCCGAGCCCGGCTTGGGGAGACTGCCCTACGGAGGTAGGGCCACCCTCGACCCCCAATCGATCCGGTCACCCCCAGATTGCGCTCGCGCCCCCACTCTTCGGCGCCTTGGGCACCGGGTCGACCGCGCCACGCGGCAGCGACGGGGTGAAGGTCGGGTAGCCGCGGTCGGCGCCCGGTTGCGCGCCCCGCACGGCGCCCGGCCGCCTGGTCCGGAGCCGGGAGCCGGCAGCCGGCAGCCGGCGGTCAGACGTTGGTGGCGATCAGCTCGCTGCCCTCGTGGGTGGCCTCGGCCTCCCCGGTCAGCAGCTGGCCGAGCGCCCACGCCACCGCGCCCCAGACGAACCAGAAAGCAGCGGGCAGGACGACGACGAGGACGATGGCGATGAGGATGGCGCCGGCCACAACCGCCATCATCGCTCACCGGGTGGCCGGCCGGCCACCTCCGGGGCCGCCCTCCCGCAACGCAACGCCCACCTGCAGCGCCCGCAATCAGCCGATGCTGGCCCAGGCCTCGATCTCGACCAGGCCGCCGAGCGGCAACCCGGCGACCGCCACCGCCGAGCGGGCGGGGCGGTGCTCCCCGAAAGCGGCGACGTAGGCGGCGTTCATGGCCGGGTAGTCGTCGATGTCGGTGAGGAAGACCGTGGTCTTCACCACGGATCCGAGGTCGGCACCCTCGGACGCGAGGAGGGCGGCGAGGTTGGCGATGGCCTGGGTCAGCTGGGCCTCGACGCCGCCGTCGACGAGGGTCCCGTCGCGCAACCCCAGCTGCCCCGAGACGATGAGCCATCCCCCGGACCGGACGATGGGCGTGTAGGGGCCGACCGGGCGGGACGGAGATGCGTCACTCATGGTCACGGACGCTACCGCCCGATGACCCGGTGCCCGGCATTACCCAGCGGCGACGCTCACCCGCCCGGTGGCGCTCACCCGCGGTGACGTGGTCCCGACCGGGTTCAGCTCCGGCGCAGGTCGCGCATCGTCGGCAACGTCGGGGGGCAGCCCTGCGCCACCCAGGCCGCGGCCGCCACGGCGGCGAAGGCGGCGTCGGACCCGTTGACCGGCGGTCCCCCGCCGTCGGCGATCGTGACCTCGACGGGCGGCGTGTCCACCGCCCGGAGGATCCCCCAGGAGCGGATCGTGAGGTCCTCGGGTCGACCTTCCTCGTCGACGGCGATGCCCTCGGAGCACACCCATCCGAGTGCCATGTGGGCGGCCCCGACGACGTAGGAGCGCAGGACCACGGCGTCGAGCGGGTCGCCGCAGGCCACCGTCACCCGCACCCGCACCGGGCGCCCGTCATCGGCGACATCGACGGTGGCGGTGGCCTCGCCGCCGTCCGGCGCCCGGACGGTCACCTGCCGGTCGCCCCGGGCGGCCGCCAGGACCAGCGCCGCCTCCGCCCAGCCGGCTGCCCGCAGCGCCGCCGACGTCGGGGGGCCGGCCAGGTCGACCTCCTCGATCACGAGGTCCGGAGCCGCCGCCCGGATGGCGTCGGCGATGCCGGGGGTGCGCGCCACCCGTGCGACACCGCTGCCGTCGGAGAGGACCCCGATGGCCACCGGGGGGCGCTTGGCGCCCATCCGCACCACGTCCTCCCGGCCGAGGACCACCCGGACCGGACGACCGGACTCGTCGGCGAGCCGACGGGCGGCGGCAGGCGCCACCGAGGACAGCTTGCCCCCGAAGGCGCCGCCGTTGGCGAGCGCCGACGCCGGTTCGCCGCCGGGCACGCACCACGAGGCGTCCGGCTCGAGGTAGCCGGGCTCGACCCAGGTCGTCCGCAGGGTCGCTACCCAGTCGCCCGCCGGCAGCTCGAGCGGCCAGGTGAGCGGACGGCCGCTCCGCCGCCCGGCGAGCACGCCCGCCGCGGCACGCGCCTCGGCCAGCGACTCCCCGACGGCCCACCCCCCGGCGCCGTCCGGCACGGCGACGAGAGCGTCGGCCGGTGCCGTATCGGAGGCGAACCCGCCCCGACCCAGCACGGCGTCGACGCCCACCGCCTGCGGCGAGCGGCCCTCGATCGTGGCTCGCCGCGCCGCCGGCGCCGACAGGGCGGCGACCGGGCGCTCGCCGGCGCCCTCACCCCCGCTCGGCCGGGGACCGCAACCACCGGCGCTGCCGCCGGGTTCGGCCGGTTGCCAGCTGCGAGCGGCGTCCCGGATGCCCTGCCACCCGGTGCAGCGACAGAGGTGGGCGAGCAGTGCCCGGTCCACGGCCGCCGGCTCGGGGCGGGGCCCGAGGGCCGCGAGCCGGCAGAGGATCCCCGGGGTGCAGAAGCCGCACTGGCTGCCACCGGCCGCCAGCACGGCACGAGCCAGCGGCTCGACGACCTCCGGAGCGAGCCCGTCGGCGGTCACGATCGACCGGCCGGCCACGCGCCGCACCGCCGTCACACAGGCCACCCGGGGTTGGCCGTCGACGAGCACGGTGCAGCACCCGCACTGCCCCTGCGGGCTGCACCCGTCCTTGGGGCTGCGGACGCCGAGCTCGTCGCGGAGCGCCTCGAGCAGGGACACCCCGTCCCGCTGGACCGTCCGGGCGCGCCCGTCGACGGTCAGGTCGACCGGCACGGCGCCCCCGGACTCAGCGGGTCAGCTGAACGACTGCCCGCAGCCGCAGGTGCGGGTGGCGTTGGGATTGTTGATGCTGAAGCCCGCGCCCTGGAGGCCGTCCTTGAAGTCGAGGACCGAGCCCTGCAGCAGGCTGGCGCTGCTCGGATCGACCACGACCGTGACGGCGCCGAACTGCGACCGCACGTCGTCGCCGGCGACGTCGGTGTCGAAGAACATCTCGTAGCTGAAGCCCGAGCAGCCACCCGGCCGGACGGCGACCCGCAGCGCGAGCTCGGCGTTGCCCTCTTGGGCGAGCAGCTCGGCGACCTTGGCGGACGCCAGGTCCGTCAGGGTGATCGGAGCGGTTTCCGTAGACGTGGTGCTCACCGGTACCTCCTGTGGCGGGCCGGCTCCGGCCCTCGGCCAATGCTACTGGGTGATCCGCGCAGAGCGTCACCCCCCACCGCCGGGTCGCGGCGTTTCACCCCTGGCGGTCACCGACGGCGACGGCGACCTCGGCCCGGCAGGGATCGGCGTCGACGAGCGTCGAGAAGGCGGTCACCGACGCCGAGACGCCCGGGTGGCGGCGCCCCACCGCGGCGACGATGCCCTCGGTGACCCCGCGGTGCAGCGTGCACACCAGGTCGGGGTAGGCCGTCGCCAGCTCCCGGAACGGGCAGCTGGCGAAGGCGACCGCCGTCGCGCCGCCCTGCGTGCGTTCGGCCGCCGGATCGAAGCCCAGGTCCGCCAGCTCGGCCACGATCCCCTCGATCGCCGCCACCGCCTCGGCGGCCCCGGCCTGCGGGCGGGCCGCCGTCGGGTGCCGACGCGAGCCTCGGGCGGAGCGGGAGCCCCGGGCGCCGGCGGCGCCGGCCCGGCCGGCCCCGGCGCGCCGGCCGACCGTGACGAGGGCGTCGGGGTCCGGGGCGACGACCGCCAGCGCGTCGGCCAGGAGGTGGGCGAGGACCCGGAAGCCGTCGGGCTCGAGCCCGAGGGCGGGGGCGTCGGGCGTCAGGGCCCAGAGGTGCTGGGGGCGCCCGGGGGCGCCGTGGGCCTCGGTGGAGCTGTGCACCAGCCCGGCCTCCCGGAGCCGCTCGAGGTGGAGCCGCACCGTGTTGGGGTGGAGGTCCAGCCGCTGGGCGAGCTCGACCGTCGAGAGCGCCCGGTCCGCCCGGCCGAGCTCGGCGAAGATGGCGTAGCGCGAATCGTCGGCGAGGGCCTTCAGCACCACCAGCCGGTCCACACGACGAGACTACCCACCGCCCGCGGGGCAGCCGGAGGGCCACCGGTACACTCCGCCCATGGCCCCGCTGGACGAAGCAACCGTCCGCGCGGCGATGCGCGGGGTGATCGACCCCGAGCTCGGCGCGGACGTCGTCGATCTCGGGATGTACCAGGGAGCGGAGATCTCCCCCGACGGGCGCGTCACCGTCCGGCTGGCGCTGACGACGGCGGCCTGCCCGCTCCGCGGCCAGCTCCAGCGTGACGTCGACGCCCGCATCGGCAGCCTGCCTGGCGTCTCGTCCGTCGTGGTCTCCACCGGCGAGATGGGCCGGGAGCAGCGGCGGGAGCTGATGGACCGGGCCCGGGCGAGAGCCCAGGAGCAGGCGCCGACCACCTCCATCCCGGCGCGGACGCGGGTGCTGGCGGTCTCGTCCGGCAAGGGCGGCGTGGGCAAGTCGTCCGTCACGGTCAACCTGGCTGTCGCCCTCGCCGCCGCCGGCCGGCGGGTCGGGTTGCTCGACGCCGACATCGCCGGCTTCTCGGTCCCCCACATGCTCGGCCTCGAAGGGCGCATCGAGGCGGCCCGGACCAGCGACGGGGAGGGGAGCGAGCGGCTCAGGCTCGTGCCCGTCACCATGCCCGTGGGCGACGGCCACCTCGAGGTGCTGTCGATGGGCTTCCTCTCCGGTGAGGACGAGGCGATCATGTGGCGCGGCCTGATGCTCAACCGGGCGGTGCAGCACTTCGTGGAGGATGCCCGCTGGGGCGACCTCGACTACCTCCTGGTGGACATGCCGCCGGGCACGGGCGACATCCAGATGGGCCTGGCCCGCCTCCTCCCCCGGGCCGAGATGCTGATCGTGACGACCCCGGCGCTCGCCGCCCAGAAGGTGGCGGCGCGAGCCGCCGACATGGCCCGGCGCGGCCATCTCCGGATCGCCGGGGTGATCGAGAACATGAGCGGCTTCACCTGCGAGCACGGGCACCGGCACGAGCTGTTCGGCTCGGGTGGCGGGGAACGGCTCGCCGCCGACGTCGGCGTCGCCCTCCTCGCCCGCATCCCGATCGAACCCGAGGTGTCGGCCGGCTCCGACGCCGGTTCACCGGCCGCGCTCGGCGACGGACCGGGGGCTCGGGCGTTCGCCTTCCTCGCCGAGGCGGTCACGGCGGTGGCGCCCGTCGTCGAGATGCGGGACTGCTCGGCCCGACTGCTCGATGCCGTGGCCGCCGGGACGCCCGCCCCTCGCCGGCAGCACTGATCGCCTCTCGCGACGGCGCGCCGACCCCGTGGGACGGCGCCACCACCGCCGGACCGGCCCCGAGTGGAGCCCCTCAGGTCGCCGACCGGCCGTCCCCGCCGCCGGCGCCCCCCGAACCCCCGGCGCCGCCCGAACCTCCGGCGTCACCGGTCCCCGCCACCCCGCCCGGCCCGCCCGGCGCCTCCCGGCCATCCGCCTCGCCCGCGGCGCCTGCCCGCCCGATGAACCGTGCCGGTGGCTCCCCACCGTCCCGGCCCGGCGGTGGGCGATCATGGGTCGAGGCGTCGACCACCCCGCCGCGGTCGAAGCGCACGACCCGCGCCCCCTGGGCCACCCGGTGGCCGGCGAGGCGGATCACGACGTGGCGGACCGGGCCCACCATCAACAGGAGCCCGATGACGTCCCCCACGAAGCCGGGGACGCACAGCAGGACCCCGCCGCCGAGCACCAGCAGGCCGTCGAGCAGCTCACGGGTCGGCTCCTCGCCGGCGGCGAGGCGGGCCCTGGCGTTGGTGAGCACGCCCAGCCCGACCCGCTTCACGACCAACGGTCCGAGGGCGCTGACGACGAGCAGCAGGCCCAGTGCCGGCAGGACGTGGATCCGGTCGGCGACGGCGACGAAGGCGATCACCTCGACGGCGACCCCGAGCAGCAGAGCGGCGAACACCACCACCACCGACGGTACCGCCGCGCCTCGGCCGTGCCGCAGGTCGGCAGTAGCTTGGGCTCGTCATGGCTGATCGGGACGTCGGAGCCGCTTCGGAGCGCGCACCCGGACCGGACGCGGGAGGCTGGACCGATCACCTCGACGAGCCTGCGCCGTTCGCCGAGCCGGCGGCCGCTGCCGGTCCCGATCCCGATCCCGGCCCACCGACCCGGGCGATCCCGTTCGCCTCGGTGTGGGCGGCGATGCACCTCGGCGCCGGGGACGTGGGCGCCGCCGGGGAACCGGGCCCGGGCGCCCGAGGGACCCCCGGCACCGACGACACAGGCGCCGCCGATGGCACCAACGGCACAGGCGCCGCCGGCGGCCCGGCGACCGGCGGCTCGGCGCCGCCGCTGGGTCCCGGCGGACCCGCGTCGGACCCGATCACCCGGACCGACCTCGCCGGCCCGGCGGGGACCGCCGGCCACCCGCTCCCGGGCGGCGGAGGCAACACCCGGACGGGCTGGGCCCAGCCGGGTCCGCCCGCCCCCGACGCCGACCCCGAGGCCACGTCGCGAGGCCTTTCCCCGGTGGTCCTGCCTCGCCCCGCCGGCAGCGCACCGCCGGCAGCCGGCACCCACACCCCACCGCCGACCGGGAAGCGGTGGTCGCGCGCCCTGCGCACCGCCGCCGCGGTGACCGTCGCCTTCGCCCTCGGGGCGGCGGCCAGCGGGGGCGCCCTGTTCGGCTACTACCAGCACGAGCTCAACGGCAACACCCGCCGGGTCAACGCCCTCGTCGACGGCTACAAGCGCCAGTTCGCCCGGGCCGAGGCCGACCTCCGCTCCGTCGCCGCTGCCGGCCGGGCGCAGATCCAGTCGGCGGCGGCCGCCGACCGCCAGGGCGGCACGGCTCCGTCGACCCAGCAGGCGCTGGTCCGGTCACTGACGCCGTCGCTGTTCGTCGTGATGACGTCGAGCACCGCCGGCCAGCCCTCCGTCGGCACGGCGTTCGTCGTCGCCTCCAGCGCCACCGAGTCGCTGCTGCTCACCTCCTACACCACCGTCCAGGCCGCCACCACCGTCCCCGGGCCCCGCGTGGAGGTACGCCCGGCCAGCGGGTCGGGACGGGCGCGGCCGGTGACCGTGCGCACCTGGGATCCGACGCACGACCTGGCGGTGCTCGTCCTCCCGGTCGGCAACCTCCCGGTGGTACGGCTCGCCCCCGCCCACCCCGGGCCCCAGCTGGGGCAGTCGGTGTTCGCCGTGTCGGCCCTCGGCGCGACCGGCGGGGCCATCGCCGCCGGCGAGGTCGACGACGTGTCCAGCAGCGGGATCGCGGACGACATCCCGATCGGGGCCGCCTACCAGGGGGCGCCGATCGTCGACACCCACGGCGCCGTCGTCGCCGTGGCGTCACGCAGCTACGCGCCGCTCGGCGTGGCGCCCGGCGGGATCTGGTACGCGCCGTTCGTCGGCATGGCGTGCGACGAGGTCCTCAACTGCCCGGGAGGCTCGCTCGGCGCCAGCCGGTGAGGCCGCGCTCCCTGCCACCGACCGGGCTCCGGGCGCGCCCAGGCGGCGACCGCCCTTCGCACGGGCCGGCGACGGCGGGCCGCCGGGATCGGGTGCGGTCAGGCGTCGAGCAGGACCCGCCGCTCCGTCTCGTTGAGCCCACCCCAGATGCCGTGGGGCTCGCGGATGCGCAAGGCGTAGTCGAGGCAGTCGCGCCGGACCGGACAGGAGCCGCAGATCGATTTCGCCTTCGTCTCGCGAGCCTCCCGGTCGTCCTTGCGCTCGAAATGGGACGGCGGAAAGAAGATCAGCGTGTTGGGCCCCCTGCAGGCAGCACGTCCCTGCCAGAGATCGTCCAGTTGCTGAGCACTCACGGGTGAATTCCCCCCTTTCGGAGGAGTCACGGTAGTAGCCGCTGCCAGCGTCGACAAGGGCGAAGTTGCGTCTGTTGCGCCTCCGGTTGCGGCTTTCCTCCGACTCCCGGCGGGCAGCGTTCACGAAACGTGAGCGGTCCGGCGCGTTGGGGGCAGCGGACGGCGTAGCGCCCCGACCTGACTAGGTTGTGCCACCGGGTCGTCTGCGGCGACCGAGCCCGACCACCGAACCCGGGAGGCCCGTGGAGCCCCGAGCGTTCTGCTCGCAATCCAACGTCGTGATCGTGGCCGGCAAGGGCGGCGTCGGCAAGACCACGGTGGCGGCCACCCTCGCCGTGACCGCCGCCCGGTCGGGCCTGCGGACGTTGCTCGTGGACGTGGAGAGCACCGGGTCGCTGCCCGCCCTGTTCGGCCGCTCGGCGCCGCTCGACTACCGGTCGGTGACGCTGGTACCGGCCACCGACGGGCGTGGGGCCATCAGCGCCCGTGCCGTGACCCCCGACGACGCCCTCGTCGAGTACCTCGACGACCACGGCCTCCGGCGGGTGTCGAAGCGGATGGCCACGACGGGCACCCTGGAGCTGGTCGCCACCGCCATCCCCGGCATCAAGGACATCCTGGTGCTCGGCAAGGTGAAGCAGCTGGAGCAGTCCGGGCCCGCCCGGTCGCAGCCGGCCGGCGGCCCCGGGCCGGGCACCCCCGAGCCGGGCGCCGGGCCGGGGCCCGATTTGATCGTCGTCGACGCCCCCGCGGCCGGCCACGCCGTGACCTTCCTCACCACCGCACGGGGGATGCTCGACGCGATCGGCGTCGGGCCCATCCGTGCCCAGTCCGCCGACGTGCTCGAGCTGCTCACGGACCCGGCCCGCTGCCAGGTGCTGCTCGTCACCCTGCCGGAGGAGACACCGGTCAACGAGCTGGTGGAGACGGCCTTCCACCTCGAGGACCGCGCCGGGGTGAAGCTGGCGCCGGTGGTGGTCAACGGGCTCATCCCGCCGCTGGCGCTCCCCGACGACGCCGCCGAGGCGGCGGCCGCCGCGGGCGTCGAGGTTTCCCCGGCCGTCGCAGCGGCGCTCGACGCCGCCGGCGCCTTCCGGCGGCGGCGCCAGGACCTCCAGGCGGCGCAGGTCGAGCGGCTGGCCGCCGAGCTGCCCCTCCCCCAGCTCCACCTCCCGTTGCTGTGGACCTCCGACCTGGGGGCCGCCGAGGTGGAGACCCTGGCCGTGGCGTTGGAGGGCGCCGTCGCCGGGCTGCCCGCAACCCCGGGGATCGCCCCCGACGGCGCCCGGCGCGAGCAGGGAGGCCGCTGAGTGCCCGACGCCCCCCGACCCCCGGCGCCCGGCCGGGCCGATCCGCCCGGCCCGCCGGCGCGGGGTGAGGGCCCGGCCCTGGACGAGCTGGCCGCCCGGGCCGAGGTCCTGGTGTGCGCCGGGCCGGGCGGCGTCGGCAAGACCACGACCGCGGCCGCCA
>DASSZM010000148.1:0-14919 GCA_035702855.1 Acidimicrobiales bacterium
CGTAACGGCCACCGAGATGAGGGCGCGCTTCAACAGTCGCTTCCTTTCTCTCGTCGGTCGTGCGCTTCGCACGGGTAGCCAACGGCGACCGCACCGCGGCTCTCGCGGCACAGATGACGGGTTCGCTCGTCGGGCAGCGCCTATATGAGCACAACGGCGTCGGCGCCGCAAACTTTTCTGAGGATTTTCTGCGAAAGCGCAGGTCAGCCCGGGGATTGCGCGCCGAATGGGTCAGCTGACCAATCGCTTGCGGTCGTGATCTTCGTCAGTCGACGATGCGGAATGGCGGCGGCAGCCGTTCCGTCCGTTCGGGCACCTTCATGAGGTTCCATTGCCTTACACTGCTCTACGGTCCAATGAGTGCGCATCGTGGCGACGTCGCCGCCGACCGTCGAAGATGCCCGTTCCTGGTCCACCGGCGGCCGGCGCCGGGATCGGGGTGCCGCCCGGCACATCCGCCGATCCAGGTCAGCGCCACGTTTGGCGCCGCCCGTCCTCCCCCGGGCCGGGCGCCGGTGCCCCGCCGGCGGGGTGCGGGCCGGGGTGCCGGCGGGGTGCGGCCCGTCGGGACCGAGGCGGCCGGGCGCCCCCGCCGGCCGGACCAAACGGCCGTCCTCGTGCATTGCGACGCACCGGCGCATTCCGGCGGGAGCCGAAACGGCGACCGGGGAATGTGGCGCCCCGGGCGCGCGCCGCGACCCGCAGCGCGGCGGTGCCGGCGCGAACCGGTATTTCCCGACGTCCCATTGCTGTCCCCGGTCGTCCCCGCCGGCTGACGCATTTGCATTACCGCCACCTCGCTGAATGCCGTTCAATTCGCCGTGCCGGTCGTGCGCGGCGCGCCGTTCGTGGCGCCCGGCGGGGCGGCCGGCGATCCGGCGGTGCCGCCGTCGACGGGCCACGGGCGGCCCGGCGAGGGGCGGGGCGTGGGTGGGCGGCGGGTCACTGCGCAGGGCGCGAAGTGCCCGTGCCTGCTGGGCGGATGGCCTGGCGGCTTGCGGCAGTCCTGCTGCCGGGAATGCGGCGGCCGCCCGGGATGTCCTCTTCGGGGTGAGCATCCTCTTCTCGCCGTTGACGCTTCGTGGGACGACATTTCGCAACCGGGTGTGGGTGTCGCCGATGTGCCAGTACTCCTCGACGGAGGGGCACCCGACCGACTGGCACCTCGTGCACCTCGGCGCTTTCGCCCGGGGAGGCTCGGGGCTGGTGATGACCGAGGCGACGGCCGTAAGCCCGGAAGGGCGCATCAGCCCGTGGGACGCCGGGCTGTGGTCCGATCAGCAGGCGGAGGATTACGAGCGGATCGTCCGCTTCGTGCAGCAGCAGGGTGCCGCCGCCGGGGTCCAGCTCGGCCACGCCGGGCGGAAGGGGTCGACCGCCCGTCCCTGGGAGAGACGCGGCGCCGTGCCCCTCGCCGGCGGGGGATGGGTCACGGTGGCCCCGTCGCCGATCGCCTACGGCGGGTGGCCGCCGCCCGAGGAGCTCACCGCCGCCGGCATCGGGGCGGTCGTGGGGGACTTCCGGCGCGCCGCCGCCCGGGCCGACGCCGCCGGCTTCGACGTGGTCGAGATCCACGCCGCCCACGGGTACCTCCTCCACCAGTTCCTCTCGCCGCTCACCAACCGCCGCAGCGACGCCTACGGGGGCGACCTGGAGGGCAGGAGCCGGCTGCTGCGGGAGGTGGTGGCGGCCGTGCGGAGCAGCTGGCCGGAGCGCAAGCCGCTGCTCGTACGCCTGTCGGCCACCGACTGGGCCGACGGCGGCTGGACGCCGGAGGAGACCGTCGCCGTCGCCAGGGAGCTGGCGGGCGCCGGGGTGGACCTGGTGGACGTCTCCAGCGGCGGCAACGTCCCCGAGCAGCGGGTCGTGGCCGGCCCCGGCTACCAGGTGCCCTTCGCGGCGGCAGTGCGCCGGGAGGCGGGGGTGGCCACGGCGGCGGTCGGCCTCATCGTCGACGCCGAGCAGGCGGAGCAGGTGCTCGCCGGCGGCTCCGCCGACGCCGTCTTCCTGGCCCGGGCCCTGCTGCGCGACCCGCACTGGCCGCTGGCGGCCGCCCAGCGCCTCGGCCACGAGGCGCCCTGGCCGGCGCCGTACGAGCGGGCCCGGCCGACCGCCGCCCGCTGAGCGCCGCCGGCGGGTTCAGGGCAGGGGCGCCGCCCCCTCGG
Organism: Acidimicrobiales bacterium; assembly: GCA_035702855.1. GTDB lineage: Bacteria > Actinomycetota > Acidimicrobiia > Acidimicrobiales > Palsa-688 > JAKAQB01. Next base: position 2,166 of record DASSZM010000148.1, read on the forward strand.
TGGGGCGGTTCTCGGGGGCCGGCAGGCCGGCCAGGGCGTAGACGTCGGCGCCGTCGACGGTCTCGTGGGCCAGGAGCAGCTCGACGAGGTGGTCCAGCTCGCTGCGGTGCGCCTTGATGAGGGCGGTCGCCCGCTCCTCCGCCTGGCGGAGCAGCCGTTGCACCTCGGCGTCGACCATCGCCTGGGTCTCCTCGGCGTAGGGGCGGGTCGACAGCCCCTTGCTCCCGTCGAGGAAGGCACCCCCGTCCGCCGGGTAACCGACGGGCCCGAGGCTCGAGGACAGACCGAACTCCCGCACCATCTTGATCGCCAGGTCGGTCGCCTTCGCCAGGTCGTTGGTGGCGCCCGTGGACCCCTGGCCGAGCACGACCAGCTCGCCGGAGCGGCCGCCGAGCAGCACCGCCAGGGTGTCGTGGAGAAAGTCCTCCCCGTACAGGTGCCGCTCGATCAGGGGCAGCTGCTGGGTGGCGCCGAGGGCCTGGCCCGCCGGGAGGATGGTGACCTTGGAGACCGGGTCCGCCTTGTCGGCGTAGACGGCCACGAGGGCGTGGCCCGCCTCGTGGACCGCCACGGCGTGCTTCTCCTCCGGCAGCAGCACGTTGGATCCCTCGCGCCGGCCGAGGATGATGCGGTCGCGGGCCTCCTCGAAGTCGCCGGCGGTCAGCACCGTGCGGCTGGCGCGCACGGCGACGATCGCCGCCTCGTTGGCGAGGTTGGCGAGGTCGGCGCCCGAGAAGCCGGGCGTGCCCCGGGCCACGGCGTCGAGGTCCACGCCCGGGTCCAGCTTCTTGCTCCGGACGTGGACGGCGAGGATCGCCCGGCGGTCGACGAGGGTGGGGAGCGGGATGACGACCTGGCGGTCGAAGCGCCCGGGGCGGAGCAGGGCGGGGTCGAGGACGTCGGGCCGGTTGGTGGCGGCGAGCACGACGATGCCGGTGGCGGGGTCGAACCCGTCCATCTCGGCCAGGAGCTGGTTGAGGGTCTGCTCGCGCTCGTCGTTGGAGACCAGGGCGCTGTTGCCCGAGCGGCGGGAGCCGATGGCGTCCACCTCGTCCATGAAGATGATGGCGGGTGCCCGCTTGCGGGCCTCCTGGAACAGGTCCCGCACCCGGGCGGCGCCGACTCCGACGAACATCTCCACGAAGCTCGAGCCGGTCACCGAGAAGAACGGCACCGACGCCTCCCCGGCGACGGCCCGGGCGAGCAGGGTCTTGCCGGTGCCGGGCGGACCGACCATCAGCACCCCCCGGGGCGGCACGGCGCCGGCGCCGGTGTAGCGGTCGGGGTGCTGGAGGAAGTCGACCAGCTCCTTCACCTCCGCCTTGGCCCCCCCGTAGCCGGCCACGTCGGCGAAGCTGGTGCCCGGCCGCTCCTCGTCGAACAGCCGGGCCCGCGACCGGGCCACCCCCGCCGCCCCCGACATCCGGCTGGTGGCGCCCTGCGAGAGCCGCCACCACAGGTAGCCGAAGATCAGGAACGGGGCGAGCAGCAGCACCAGGGTGAGGATCGTGCTGCCGGCGGAGCCCCCGTGGGTCGTCCCGGTGATCCGGACCCCGTCGGCCTGGAGCTCGTCGAGGAAGCCCTGCCCGGCCTGGGCGGGGATCACCGTCTCGTACGGCTTGCCGTCCTTCAGGTCGCCGGTGGCGGACCCGTCGGAGCGGATCGTGATGGTGTCGACCTTGTGGGCCGAGGCGTCGGCCAGCAGCTGGGAGTAGGTGAGCTTGGTGGTGGTCGCACCCGGCTGGCCGCTCGGCAGGAAGAACAGCAGCACCACGAACGCCACCAGCGCCACCAGCCACAGCCAGTGGCGCCAGGCTGGCGGCGACGGCGGCGCCGTCGGGGTCCCGGTGTCCCGGGTGGGCGGAGTGGAGGCCTGGCGCGTCATCGAACCGGCCGCTCATTCTGCGGAGCCGTGCCCTGCGGCGGCAGAGGCGAACGGCCCTGAGCGGGGTGCCGGTCCGCAACCCGTCGGGCGGGCCGGCCGGTCCGGAGGTATCTGCGGCGGGGGGCGGCTCTCTCTACGGGGAAGCGCACCGGGCGCGGGTCCGACCGGCCGCTCCGGTGCTGTCCACCAGCCGAAGCGAGGACCCCCATGAAGGCAGCCGTCGTCGGATCCGGGCCCGCCGGCACGTCGCGGTGATGTGCGGCATCGCCGGCGCCTACCAGCAGGCGGACGGCGAGCCGGTCGCCCGCCGCCTGGCCGACCGGCTCGCCCACCGGGGCCCGGACGGGCACGGCCACTACGGCTTCGCCGACGACCGGGTGCAGGTCAACCTCACCCACCGGCGCCTGGCCATCATCGACCCGGCACACGGGCAGCAGCCGCTCCGGCGCGGGGGCCTGGCGGTGAGCTACAACGGCGAGCTGTACAACTTCCGCGAGCTGCGCCGGGAGCTGCAGGCCGGCGGGGCGGCCTTCGCCACCGACTGCGACACCGAGGTGGTCCTGGAGGCCTGGCAGCGCTGGGGGCCGGCGTGCCTGGGGCGCTTTCGCGGCATGTTCGCGCTGGCGGTCTTCGACGAGCGCACCGGCTCCCTCTTCCTCGCCCGCGACCAGCTGGGCATCAAGCCGCTGCACTACTTCCCCCGCAAGGACGGGGTGGTGTTCGCCTCGGAGCTCAAGGCGCTCGTCGGCACGGTCGGCGACGGGCTGGCGATCGACGCCGGGGCGATGGTCGCCTCCATGCTGTTCTACTGGGTGCCCGACAGCCGTTGCGCGGTGCGGGGTGTGCACAAGCTGCCGTCGGGGACGTGGGCCGAGTTCCGGCCCGACGGGTCGCACCGGGTGGTGCGCTACTGGGACATCGCCGAGGTGGCCGCGGCCGCCGCCGGTGGCGACCCGATCGGCCCCTTCGACCTGGCGGCGACGATCGAGGCCTCGGTCGAGGCGCACCTCGTCGCCGACGTGCCGGTCTCGACGTTTCTCTCCGGCGGCCTCGACTCGAGCATCGTCTCGGTCCTCGCCAAGCGGTTCAAGGACGAGGTCGACGCCTACACGATCACCTTCCGGCCCGAGGACAACGCCCTGGAGGCCATGCCCGACGACGCCGTGTACGCCCGGCGGGTGGCCCGGCGCTACGGGATCACCCTCCACGAGATGGAGATCGCCCCCGACGTGGTGGACCTGCTCCCCCGGGTGGTCGCCATGCTGGACGAGCCCGTCGGCGATCCGGCGGCCATCAACACCTACCTGATGTGCGCGGCGGCCCGGTCGGCGGGCGTCAAGGTCGTCCTGTCGGGCATGGGCGCCGACGAGCTGTTCGGCGGCTACCGCAAGCACCTGGCCTGCACCCTCGCCGCCCGCTACCGGACCCTCCCCGGCCCGGCGCGCCGGCTGACCGCCGGGGTCGTCGACCGGGTGCCGGTCAAGATCGGCGGCCGGGGCCTGCGCCACGTGCGGTGGGCGAAACGGTTCCTCTCCTTCTCCGACCTGCCCGAGGAGGCCGCCTTCCGCCGCAGCTACAGCCTCTACGACCCGCCCGAGCTGTCGGGCCTGATCGCCCCCGAGCTGGCCCCCGCCGTCGACGAGGTGGTGGGGGAGCACCTGGCGGTCTACGACGACAACGCCCTGCCCGACCACGTCAACCGGATGTGCCTGGCCGACAGCCGCCTGTTCCTCCCGGGCCTCAACCTGGCCTACACCGACCGGGCGAGCATGGCGGCGTCGACCGAGGTCCGGGTGCCCTTCGTCGACCCCGTGGTGTTCCGGGCGGCGTTCGCCCTGCCCGGCGACGACAAGGTCCGGGGCCGCTCGGGCAAGGTGGCGCTCAAGCGGGCGGCCCGGGCGTGGTTGCCGGACGAGATCATCGACCGGCCGAAGGGCTCCTTCTCGGCGCCGTTGCGGGCGTGGGTCGGCCGGGACCTGAAGGAGCTCGTGGACGACGTCCTGGTCCGCGGCGAGCTGGTCGGCTGCGGCTTCCTGCGGGAACGGGCGGTCGGCGACCTGGTCGCCGCCGACCGGGCGGGACGGGAGGACCGCTCCAAGCAGGTCTGGCAGCTGCTCACCCTGGAGCTGTGGTACCGGCGGGCCCGCGCCGACGGCCTCGTCCTGTGACCGGGATCAGAGCCGCGACGCCGTGGCCCGCAGCCGGTCGAGCTCGGTGTGCACCAGCTCGCCCAGATCCCCGGTGGCACCCCCCGCCACCCAGGCGGCGAACCCGTCCTTGAGGGCGAGCCCGCCGATCTCGGCGGCCAGGCGGGCCACCGGACCGCCCACCCCCCGCCTCTCGAGGGCTTCCGCCATGGCGGCGGTCATGCCCACCTGCTTGAGAGCGGCCCGGGCCTGGAGCTCGGCGCTGGTGGCGACCACGGCCGCCACCCGGGCGGAGATCTCGGGGCGGAAGGCGCCGGCAGCGCGGCGCAATCCCTCGCCGACCGCCTCCAGCGGGGCGGCCGACCCCGGGGCGGCGGCAATGCCCTCGGCCAGGAGGCGCGACAGGGTCTCCTGCCCTGCCGCCAGCACGTCCCGCTTGTCGGGGAAGTGCCGGTGGAAGGTGCTCTTGGTGGTACCGGCCCGCTCGGCGATCTGGGCCACCGTCGTCTCGTCGTAGCCCTGCTCGGAGAACAGGTGCAGGGCGGCAACCACCAGCCGTTCCCGGGTGTCGGGCTCCCAGCGAGGCACGGGCCCATCGTAGGTGATGCGACCTTCGTCCCATGAGGGGTGGACGGTGATGGGAGAAGAGTCGCATCACGGTCCATGGAGGGCCCCATGCTCGTCTTCGTCACGGAGCCAGCAGCGGCATCGGTGCCGCCGTCACCGCCGACCTCGTCGCCGCCGGCCACCGGGTCTCGGGCCTGGCCCGCTCCGACGCCTCGGCCGCCACCATCGCCGCCGCCGGGGCCACCCCGCTGCGGGGCGACCTCTCCGACCTCGCCGGCATCCGGGCCGCGGCCGAGCAGGCCGATGGGGTCGTCAACCTGGCCTTCAGCAACGACTTCGCCAACCTGCAGGTCGGCATCGAGGAGGAGGCCCGGGCGGTGGCCGCCATCGCTCCGTGCACCTGCGGGGCGCCGCGTACGGGTTCTGCTCGATCCTCATCGGCCACGCCCAACGGACCGGGGTGTCGGCCTACGTCGGCGACGGCTCCCAGCGCTGGCCCGCCGTCAACCGCCTCGATGCGGCCCGGCTGTTCTGCCTGGCTCCCGAGAACGCCACCCCCGGCACCGTCCTCCACGCCGTCGGCGCCGAGGGGGACACCATGCGGTCGCTCGCCGAGACCATCGGCGCCGCTATGGCCGTGCCGGTGGAGTCCGTGCCGCCCGAGACCTTCGGCGTCCTGGGAGGCCTGCTCACCCTCGACCAGCCGTCGTCGGGCGCCCCCCCGAGCCCGGTTCGGGGAGGAGCCCCGACACCCCACCCTGCTCGAGGATCTGGCCGCCGGCGACTACCCGGCGCCGGCTCGCTGAGCGGGGCTGTCACCTGCGCGGGGCGGGCCGGCCGGCTCGACCCGGGGGCGGCGGCGCCGTCTAGCGTCGCGGTGTCGTGATCGTCTCCGTCGACTGTCCTGACCTCGACCGCCAGCGGTGTCCAGGTGGCTGCGTCCCTCTCCGGCCCGAGGGTCTCCGGACGGTCTCCGAGCAGGAGCCGCTCGGGTGAAGGTGCACCTGGTGGACGGGACCTACGAGCTGTTCCGCCACTTCTTCGGGGCGCCGTCCCACGTCAACGGGCGCGGCGTCGAGGTGGCGGCGCTGCGCGGCGTGCTCGGCTCGGTGCTCGCCCTGCTGGAGGGGGGCGCCACCCACGTCGGGGTGGCCACCGACCACGTGATCGAGTCGTTCCGCAACGAGCTGTGGCCCGGCTACAAGGACGGCAGCGGCGTCGACCCGGTGCTGTGGGCCCAGTCCGGGCCGCTCGAGGACGGCCTCGAGCTGCTCGGGGTCCCGGTGTGGGCGATGGTGGAGGTGGAAGCCGACGACGCCCTGGCTTCCCTGGCGGCGGTCGCCGCCGACGACCCGGCGGTCGAGCAGGTCCTCATCTGCACGCCGGACAAGGACCTGGGCCAGTGCGTCGCCGGCGACCGGGTCGTGCAGCTCGACCGGCGCCGCGGCGTCGTGCTCGACGAGGCCGCCGTCGTCGCCAAGTTCGGGGTCGCCCCCGGCTCCATCCCCGACTACCTGGCGCTCGTCGGCGACAGCGCCGACGGGTTCCCCGGCCTGCGCGGGTGGGGGGCGCGCTCGGCGTCCGCCGTGCTGGCCCGCTGGGGCAGCATCGACGCCATCCCTCCCGACCCCCGCGACTGGGAGGTGGACGTCCGGGGGGCGCCCACCCTGGCCGCCACCCTCGAGCGCGAGCGCGACCGGGCCCGGCTGTTCAAGCTGCTGGCCACGCTGCGCGTCGACCGGGAGCTGCTCGCCGGCGGGGTCGGGGAGCTGCGCTGGCGCGGCCCCGAGGCCGGGTTCGCCGACCTCGCCGCCGACCTGGACGCCCCCGGGCTGGCGGCGCGCGCCGAGCGGCTCGCCGCCGCCCGGGCCGGCGGCTAGGGACGCGCGGTCCCGTCGGGCTCGGTCCTGGCGGGCCCGGCCCCCCGGGAGCCCGGCGGCGGGCCGCCGCCGTCGAGTCGGAGCTGCGGGGCGGCGAGCGCCTCCTCGAGGAGGCGGTGGTACTCGTCACGGCTGCGCTCGACGGCGCCGAGGCTGCGCAGGTGGTCGGTCGCCCACTGCGCGTCGAGGAGCCGCCCGCCGCCGGCCCGGAGGCGGTCGACCAGGCCGACCAGCGCCACCTTCGAGGCGTCGGTCCGCCGGTGGAACATGGACTCGCCGGCGAAGAGGCCGCCCACCGCCACGCCGTACAGGCCACCGGCGAGGCCGGCGTCGTCCCAGGCCTCCACGCTGTGCGCCCAGCCCAGCAGGTGCAGGCGGGTGTAGGCGTCGCGGACGGCGGTGTCGATCCACGCTCCCGGCCGCCGGGCGTTGGCGCAGGCGTCGATGACCTCGGCGAAGGCGGTGTCGACCCGGACCTCGTAGCGGGCCGCCGCCCTGCGCAGGCTGCGGGTCACGCGCAGCCCCTCGAGCGGCAGGATCCCTCGCGGTTGCGGCGACCACCAGCCGATGCGCCCCCGCCGCAGCGGCATCGGGAACATCCCCGCCCGGTAGGCGGCGAGCAGCGTGCCCGGCTCGAGGTCGGCGCCGGTCGCCACGAGCTCCTCGTCGCCGACGATGGCGGTGATCTCCGCCGCTCCCCTCGGGAACCGCCACGGGGTCGGCGGTGGCGGGACGGGCGGCACGCCCCCGAGGCTAGAGGCGCAACCCCGGCGGCGATCCGGGCGCAGGCGGACGCCGCAGGGTCTCGCGTAGCCTCCCCGGTCGATGCCGGAGCACCCCATGGCCGAACGCCTCGCCGACCTCGCCCGTCGCAAGGAGGCGGCGCGCCACGCCGGTGCACCCCACGCCGTCGAGCGCCAGCACGCCAAGGGCAAGATGACCGCCCGCGAGCGGCTGGACTACCTGCTCGACCCGGGGTCGTTCCAGGAGCTCGACATGCTCGCCCGCACCCGGGCGCCCGGCCTGCCCGACGAGAAGCGGCCGTACACCGACGGGGTCATCACCGGCTTCGGCACGATCGAGGGCCGCAAGGTCTGCGTGTTCAGCCAGGACTTCACCGTCAACGGCGGCTCCCTCGGCGAGGTCTTCGGCGAGAAGGTCCACAAGGTGATGGACCTGGCGGTCAGCCTGGGCGTCCCGATGATCGGGATCAACGACGGCGGCGGCGCCCGGGTCCAGGAGGGCGTCGTCGGCCTCCACTACTTCGGCGGCATCTTCAAGCGCAACGTCGACGCCTCGGGCGTCATCCCGCAGATCAGCGTGATCATGGGGTCCTGCGCCGGCGGCGCCGTCTACAGCCCGGCGATGACGGACTTCATCTTCATGGTGCGCGACACCTCACAGATGTTCATCACCGGGCCCGACGTGGTGAAGACCGTGACCGGGGAGGAGGTCACCCTCGAGGAGCTGGGCGGGGCCGTCACCCACGCCACCAAGTCGGGGGTCGCCGCATTCGTCGCCGCCGACGAGAAGTCCTGCCTGGACGAGGTGCGCTACCTGCTCGGGTTCCTGCCCTCCAACAACCTGGAGGAGCCCCCCCGGGTCCTGACCGGGGACGACCCGGCCCGGGCCACGCCCGAGCTCGGGGAGCTCATCCCCGCCAGCCCCAACCAGCCCTACGACATGACGAGGGTGATCACCACCGTCCTCGACGACGGCGACTTCGTGGAGTACCACGGGCGCTGGGCCATGAACCTGGTCTGCGGGTTCGGCCGCATCGACGGCCACGTGGTCGGCATCGTCGGCAACCAGCCGCAGGTGCTAGCCGGGGTGCTGGACATCGACAGCTCGGAGAAGGGTGCCCGCTTCGTGCGCACCTGCGACAGCTTCAACATCCCGCTGGTCACCTTCGTCGACGTCCCCGGCTTCATGCCCGGGACCGACCAGGAGTACGGGGGCATCATCCGCCACGGCGCCAAGCTCCTCTACGCCTACTGCGAGTCGACCGTTCCCCGGATCCAGGTGATCACCCGCAAGGCCTACGGTGGCGCCTACGTGGTGATGAACTCCAAGGGCATCGGCGCCGACCTGGCCTACGCCTGGCCGTCGGCCGAGCTCGCCGTCATGGGTCCCCAGGGTGCGGTCGACATCGTCTACCGGCGGGAGCTGGCGGAGTCGCCCGACCCGGTGGCCCGCCGGGCGCAGCTGGTCGACGAGTACACCGAGCGCTTCGCCAACCCCTACCTCGCCGCCGAACGCGGGTACGTCGACGACGTGATCGATCCCGCCGACACCCGGCGCGTGCTCGCCGCCAGCCTCGACCTGCTGCGCTCGAAGCGCGAGGAGCTCCCCAAGCGCAAGCACGGGAACGTGCCGCTGTGACCGGGGGCGGCCGCTCTGCCGGCCTGCAGCGGGACCCCTCGCCCGAGGAGCTGGCGGCCATCGTCGCCGCCGTGGAGGTCGCCTGGCCCCGCCCGGTCGCCGCCGCGGCGGTCCCCGAGGCCCTCCCGACCCGGTGGCGCTTCTCGGGTCGCTGGTGGTCCCGCCCGACGATCAGCCGGCGGGACCGCCCGTGGGTCGGTCCCCATGGCTGAGCGGGTGACGGCGGTGGGGGAGCCGGAGGTCCACACCCTCGCCGACGACCACGCCGTGGTCTACCGGGGGGCGTGCGCCCGGGTCTACGAGGGCCTCGAGCCGTGCACCGGGCACGACCTCGACGGGGTGGCGGTGCACACCCTCCCCCGTCCCGGCGGCGCCCGGCTGGCGACGATCGCCACCGTCAACGACGTCCACATCGGCGAGCTCGAGTGCGGGCGGGTCCACGGCCGGGACGACATCGGCCCGATCCTGTCGAGCGGGCCGGGCGAGCCGCCCTACCCCGAGCGCATGAGCGTCGCCGCCGTCGCCGAGATGGCGGCCGCCGCCCCCGACCTGGTGGTGGCCAAGGGGGACCTCACCTCGGTCGGCGCCCGGGAGGAGTACCTCGGCTTCGAGGCCATCTACCGCCCCGCCTTCGGTGACCGCCTGGCGGTCACCCTCGGCAACCACGATCATCCCGCCGGCGGCCCGTGCTTCGAGGTCGAGCCGGTGGCCTTCCACGAGCTCGACGGTGTCCTGGTCGCGGTGGTGGACACCACGCAGGCCGGGCAGGGGGGCGGGGCGTTCGACGCCGACCGGCTCGAGGCCCTCGACGAGCGAGCCGCTCGGGCGGACCGGCCGATGCTGGTGTTCGGGCACCACCCGGTCGCCGACCCGGAGCTGGTGGCGCTGACCGGCGACGGCAGCGCCCTCGACCAGGCCTCCACCGACGCCCTGGTGGCGCTGGTGGCCCGCCGCCCGGCCATCGCCGGCTACTTCGCCGGCCACACCCACCGCAACCGGGTCCGTCGCTTCGACGCCACCGGCCCGGTGCCCTTCGCCGAGGTGGCGTCGACCAAGGACTTCCCCGGGTCGTGGGCGGAGTACCGGGTCTACGAGGGGGGCATCCTGGCGCTGCACCACCGGATCGGGGATGCGGGGGCGTTGGGCTGGAGCGAGCGGTGCCGGGCCATGTTCTTCGGCCTGTACCCGGGCTGGGCGCTCGGGGCGCTCGCCGACCGCTGCTACGTGGTGCGCTGACGCATGCGCTGAGCGCGCGTTGTCCCCAGGGTTGCCCCCCGTTCGTCCCCACGCTGGGGACGAGGCTGTGGATTGCCGGGCGATGCCTGTGGGTATGCCGGTCCGGCTGGCCGGGCGGGCGGTCCGCCCCGTACCATCGCGGCGGAGAAGGGACTCCTGCCCGGGAGCGGTAGGCCGAGCCCGTCGGGCTCGGCCGCCGACCCGTCGCGTCGACCCCGTGTCCACCCGACCTGTGCCCACCGCGAGGCGCCCGGCACTGTGCCCGGCCCTCCCGACGTCGTCCGAGGTGCCCCCGATGACCGTCCGTGCCGACCCGCCCGCAGACGGTCCCGGTCTCCTCGCCCTCGTCGGCGGGGCGGAGTGGCAGGAGGGCTGCGACTTCGACGCCGAGCTGTGGGAGCGCTCCGGGTCAGGCGAGGTCCTCGTCCTGCCCACGGCCGCCGCCTACGAGCACCCCGACCGCACCGTGGAGGCCGCCCGGGCGTGGTTCGGGCGGCTCGGGGCGCCCGTGCGGGGCCTGATGGTCCTCTCCCGGGGCGACGCCGAGGACCCGGCCAACGCCGCCGCCGTGCGCGCCGCCCGCTTCGTGTACCTGAGCGGGGGGTCGCCCCTGCACCTGCGGTCGGTGCTGAAGGGCTCCCCGCTGTGGGCGGCGCTGGTCGACGCCTGGCGGGACGGTGCCGTCGTCGCCGGCTCGTCGGCCGGGGCGATGGTGCTCGGCGACCCGATGGTCGACCCGCGCGGCGGGGCGCTGACCCTCGGCCTCGGGCTGGTGCCCGGCCTCGCCGTCATGCCCCACTCCGACCTGTGGTCCGAGGACAAGGCCCACCGCACCGTGCAGCTGGCGACCGGCGACCTGCGGATCGTGGCGGTCGACGAGCGCACCGCCTTGATCCGGGAGCCCGCCGGGACCTGGCGGGCGGCCGGCGCCGGGGGGGTGGCGGTCTACGTCGAGGGTCGGGAACGCGGGCTCGACGCCCTGGCCTCCGTGGCCGCCGCCTGACCCCGGCGCCGGTCCCGGCTGCTCAGTCGGCTTCGGTGACGGTCACCGACTCGATGGTGACGGCTTCCTTCGGCTTGCCCGACCCGCTGCCGAGCTGGTCGATGGTGGCGACGACGTCCAGCCCGGAGACCACCTTGCCGAACAGCGAGTACTGCGGCGGCAGGCGGACGCCCTGGGGGCCGGAGATCACGAAGAACTGGCTGCCGTTGGTGTCCGGACCGGCGTTGGCCATCGCCAGGGAGCCGACCTCGTAGCGGCCCGCCGGGGGCAGCTCGTCCTCGAAGCGGTAGCCCGGCCCGCCCCGGCCGGTGCCGGTCGGGTCCCCGCCCTGGAGCACGAAGCCGGGGATGACCCGGTGGAAGACGATCCCCTCGAAGTAGTGGTAGCGGGCCAGGAAGACGAAGTTGTTGACCGTCTTCGGGGCGGCGATGGGGTCCAGGGCGATGGTCATCGTCCCCTTCGAGGTGACCATCTCGGCGCTGTAGCGCTTGGCCGGGTCGATGCACATCGGGGGCGGCCCGTCGAAGGTCTGCTGCTTCGGGCTCGAACCGTCGGGGTTGGGGCAGGGGGTCGTCACGGGGATCCTTTCTCCGGAGCCCCCGAGCCTACGACGAGACCGGCGTGGCGCTGATCGAGACGCTCAGGATCTTGTAGAGGGTCTTGGGGGGCACACCGTTGGCGGACGGGCTGGGGTTGCCGCCGGCGTTGATCTTGTTGTCGACCGACATGCCCGAGACGACCTGGCCGAACATGGTGTAGCTGGGCTGGAGCTGCTGGCCGCCCTTGCCCACGGTGATGAAGAACTGGCTCCCGTTGGTGTTGGGCCCGGAGTTGGCCATGGCCAGTGCCCCGGCGTCGTAGGCGGCGGCGCTCTTGGGCAGCTCGTCCTTGAACTCGTAGCCGGGGCCGCCGGTACCGGTCCCCGTCGGGTCGCCGCCCTGGTCCATGAAGCCGGGGATGACCCGGTGGAACACGATCCCGTCGAAGTAGTGGTAGCCGGCGAGGAAGACGAAGTTGTTGACCGTCACCGGGGCGTAGCGGGGGAGCAGCTGGATCCTCATGGTCCCCGCCGTGGTCTTCATGGTCGCCACGTACTTGTCGTTGACGTTGATGCAGAAGGGGGGGGCCGACGAGAACTTGGTGTAGCGGGGCGACGACCCGTTGAGGTCGGGGAAGCCGATCTTCGCCGGCGCCGGGACGATCGACACGGCGTTGCCCTTGGCGGGCACCGTGGTGGTCGACGTGCTGGTCGAGGCGGTCGAGGGGTTGGAGCACGCCGCGCTCCTGGCCGGGGGCGTGCGGGGCGTGAGGGCGGCCGCCACCGACGCCGACACCGGCGAGGCGGCGGCGCTGCCGGCGCCGGGGGGGACGGTGGTCGTCGACGTTGCGGTGCCGGAGTTGGTCGCGACGGTCGACTTCTTCTTGCCGCCACCACCGGCGGTGAGGGCGGCGACGACCAGGGCGACGACCACGACGCCGGCGACGACCCCGCCGCGACGCAGGTTGCGCCGGCGCTGCTGGGCCCGGCGCAGCTGGGCCTGCTTGGCCTGGCGGTAGGCCTTGTGGCGGGCACGCTTGTCGGTGGGCACGGCGCAACAACGTAGCCGTCGCGGTGCTCGCCGCCGCAGCGGCCGGCGGCCCGCCGCACCGGGGG
>DASSZM010000026.1:0-12477 GCA_035702855.1 Acidimicrobiales bacterium
CCTCGCCGGCGGCGGGGTGACGGTGGACGGCGCCGGTCGCTTCGACGGGGCCGTCCTGGCCGTGCCCGCCGCCGTCGCCACCGGCCTGCTCGGGCCCCTGGCCCCGCCTGGGCTCGCCGGGATCCGGACCACGTCGGTGACGCTCGTGACGATGGCCTGGGACGAGGCGACCCTCACCCCCCCTCCGGGGGTCAACGGCGTGCTCGTGCCGCCGGGCGAGGGGCGGCTGATGACGGCGTGCTCGTTCGGGTCGAGCAAGTGGCCGCACTGGGCGTCGCCGGGCCGGGTGGTGCTGCGGGTCTCGGTCGGCCGCCAGGGCGACCGGGGGGCGGAGGAGCTCACCGACGGGCAGCTGGTGGACCGGCTGGCCGCCGAGCTGCGCGAGGCCCTCGGCGCCCGGGGCGAACCCGTCGCCGCCCGGGTCAGCCGGTGGCCCGGGGCCTTTCCCCACTACGCCGTCGGGCACCTCGGCCTGGTCGCGGGGATCCGGGCGGAGCTCCAGCGGCGCGCCCCCGGCGTCACCCTGGCGGGCTCCGGCTACGACGGCGCCGGCATCCCCGCCTGCGTCGCCTCGGGGCGGGCGGCCGCCGCCGGCCTGCGGCCCTAGCGCTCGGCGGCGCCCTCGGCGTCGGCGATGGCGACCACCGCCGGCAACCCACCCGGCCGGAACAGCCCGGCGCCCGGCCCCTCGGCGAGGGCGTGGTCGGCGAGCAGCACCGCCGCCGCCGAGTACGTCGAGCGCTCGCCACCGGGGAACCGCACGCACTGCGGGTGCACGCAGCCGGTCCCGTAGGCCCCGTCGCCGTCTCGCAGGTGCCTCGTCCAGTCGAGGAGCCGGGCGGCGGCGTCCGCCTGGCCGAGGGCGTGCAGGGCCAGGGCGCACTCGGCGGTCTCCGCCGCCGTCACCCACCGGTTGTCCCGCACGCAACGCACGCCGAGGCCGGGCTCGACGAAGTCGTCCCACCGCTCGGCCAGGCGGGCCCGGCCCGCGCCGCCGGTCACGACGCCGGCGAGGACCGGGTAGTACCAGTCCATCGCCCAACGGTCCTTCGGCTCGAAGCGCTCCGGCCGGTGCGCCAGGGCGTGGGCCAGCCGGCCGGCCGCCAGCTCCCAGTCCGGCCGCTCCTCCCCGAGGACGGCCGCGGCGGCGACGGCGCAGCGGAGGCTGTGCAGGATCGACGAGGAGCTCGTCACCAGTGCGTAGCGTCCCGGCGTGCCGTCGGCGTCCATCGACCAGAGCACCTCGCCGCCCGGCTGCTGGAGGCGGAGCACGAAGCCCAGGGCGGCCTCGACCACCGGCCACAGCTCGGCCAGGAGGCGACGGTCACCGGTGACGAGGTGGTGGTACCACAGGCCCGCCGCCAGGTAGGCGCAGACGTTGGGGTCCCGCCGGGGATCCTCGACGCCGTCCGCCAGGTAGTACAGGCACCAGCTGCCGTCGGCCAGCTGGGTGCGGGCCAGCCAGCGCAGCGCCGCCTCGGCCTCCGGCCGGCGGCCGCCGACGAGCAGGGCCATGGCCGCCTCCACGTGGTTCCACGGGTCGGCGTGGCCGCCCGGGTACCAGGGGATCATGCCGTCGGGCAGCTGCACCGACGCGATCCAGCCGGCGGTGGCGGCGACCTCCGACGCGCTGAGAGCGGCGGCGCCGTTCACGGCCCGGGCTTGCGGGCGTAGACGACGGCGCTCTTGCCGACGACGGGGTTGAGCACCGCCTCGGGGACCCGGGTGAGCGGCGTGGCGGCGGTGATGTCCCACACCAGCAGCCGGTGGTAAGCGCGCACGAGCGGATGGTCCTCCCGCTGGACCCCCACCGCCGAGCGCAGCCACCAGTAGGGGCTGTGCAGGGCGTGGGCGTGGTGGTGGCCGGTCACCACCAGGCCGGCGTCGGCCAGGCGCCGCTCCAGGGTCGAGCGACGGTAGATGCGGACGTGGCCGCCGGGCGTCTCGTGGTACTCATCGGAGAGCGCCCAGTTGACCAGCTCGGGGAGCCAACGCGGCACGGTGACCGCGATCGTCCCGCCGGGCCGCAGCACCCGGGCGAGCTCGGCGATCGCCGCCCGGTCGTCGTGGATGTGCTCGAGGACCTCGGCGGCGATCACCCGGTCGAAGCAGCCGTCGGCGAATGGCAGGCGGCGGGCGTCGCCGACGGTGGCGGCACCGGCCCCGCCCCGCTCCCGGGTCGATGCGTCGTCGGCGGTCAGCGCCGCCATCATCCCGACGGCGTCCTCGACCTCGCCGGCGTCGGCGTCGAGGGCCACCACCGCCGCCCCGCGCCGCATCGCCTCGAAGGCGTGGCGGCCGCCGCCGGCGCCGAGGTCGAGGAGCCGGTCGCCGGGCCGCACACCCAGCCGGTCGTAGCGGACGGTCAGCACGGGACGCCTCCGGCCGCTCGGCGCCGGTCGATCACCCAGCGGTAGTGCTCGGCGGTGGCGACGGCGCACGCCCGCCAGGTGAACCGCTCGAGGACGCGGCGCCGGCCGGCGTCGGCGAGCCGGGCCGCCAGCTCCGGCTCGGCGAGGACCCGGCCGATCGCCGCCGCCAGCGCCCCCGGGTCACCGGGCGGGACCAGCAGCCCCGCCCCCCCGTCGGGCCCGACCACTTCGGGAAGCGCCCCACCGGTGGTGGTGACGAGCGGGGTGCCCGACGCCATCGCCTCGACCGCCGGCAGGGAGAACCCCTCGTAGAGCGACGGCACCACCGCCACCGCCGCCTCGGCGTACAGGCGGGTCATGCCCTCGTCGCTGACCCCCGACGCGAAGCGCACCGCCCCGTCGTCGAGGCCGAGGTTGGCGAGCACCCGCGGGACGGGGCTCTCCTCCCGCAGGCGCCCGACGACCACCAGGTGGGCCTCGGGTTGCTCGACGCGCAACTTGGCCACCGCCTCGAGGAGCGGGACGAGCCCCTTGAGCGGGACGTCCGCCGACGCCGTGGTCATGATCCTGCCCGGCACCACCGCCACGTCGGAGCGGGGCCGGAAGCGCTCGTGGTCGACGCCGATGGGGACCACCGCGAGGCGCTCGGGGCGGATCCGCATCTGCTCGACGATGTCACGCTTGGAGGACTCCGAAACCGTGACGATGCGCGGCACCTGCCGGGCGACCCGCTTCTGCATGGCGAGGAACCCGTACCAGCGGCGCAGCGACAGCTTCCGCCGCCAGGTGGCGGCGTGGCGGAGGTCGAGGGTCCGGTCGACGGTGATCGGGTGGTGGCAGGTGCCGAGCAGCGGCCAGCCGTCCGCCATCAGGTCCAGCATCCCGCTGCCGAATGTCTGGTTGTCGTGGATCACGTCGTACCGCCCCCGCTGCGCCGCCAGCACCCGGCGCACCCGCCAGCTGAAGGTGCGCGGCTCGGGGAAGCCCCCGGTGCACATGATGGCGAACTCGGCCACGTCCGCCGCCGAGCGGAGCTCCCAGAGGCGGGGCAGGCGGAACGGGTCCGGCTGCCGGTACAGGTCGAGGCTCGGCACCCCCACGAAGCCGGTGCCGTCGTCGAGGACGGGCCACGGCTGGCCGGCGAGCACGGTCACCTCGTGGCCGAGGCCCACCAGCTCGCGGGCCAGGTAGCGGGTGTAGACGCCCTGGCCGCCGGAGTGGGGGTTGCCCCGGTAGACCAGCAGGGCGACCCGGAGGAGGTCGGCGGCCATGGAGGGGAGACTGTTGCCGCTCGCCGCCACCTGGTCAAACCGGGCCGGGCGACACCGGTAGCGTTGGAGCGAGCATGAGCGCCGCCTTCTCGCTGCCTCCGCCGCCGGCCGCGCCGGCGGTGCCACCGGCCCCGCTGGTCAGCGTGGTCGTGCCGGCGCACAACGAGGAGGCCTACCTGGAGGAGGCCCTCACCGCCATCGTCGAGGGGGTGCGGGTCCGGCACCTCGCCGGCGAGGTCGTGGTGGTGGAGAACGGCTCCACCGATCGCACCGTCGAGGTCGCCCGGCGTGCCGCCGCCGGGCGCCCCGAGATCCGGGTGCTCCAGCTGCGCCGGGCGGACTACGGCGCCGCCCTGCGGGCCGGGTTCCGGGCGGCGCGGGGCGAGCTGGTCGCCAACTTCGACGTCGACCTCGTGGACCTGGCGTTCCTCGACCGGGCACTCGACCGGCTCGGGGCCGACCCGTCGCTCGACGTGGTGATCGGGACCAAGCGGGGTGCCGGGGCCGACGACCGGCGGACCGCCGGACGCCGGTTGGTCACCGGCACCTTCTCCCTCGTGATGCGCTACGGGTTCGGGCTGCGGGTCAGCGACACGCACGGCCTGAAGCTGCTGCGCGCCGACCCGCTGCGCCCACTGGTGGACCGGGTCCGCTCCTCGCGGGACCTGTTCGACACCGAGTTGGTGCTGCGGGCGGAGCGGGCCGGTCTCCGCCTGGCCGAGATCCCCGTCACCGTCGAGGAGCAGCGACCCCCACGCACCCCGATCCTGCGGCGCGTGCCCCGGACCGTCGCCGGCCTGGCCCGGCTGCGGCTGCGCCTCTGGCAGGCGGGCCGGCCGGCGGGCGACCGCCCGGCGGGCGGCGGGCCGGT
The DNA here is from genome assembly GCA_035702855.1 of Acidimicrobiales bacterium. Lineage (GTDB taxonomy): Bacteria > Actinomycetota > Acidimicrobiia > Acidimicrobiales > Palsa-688 > JAKAQB01. The sequence goes on from DASSZM010000026.1 coordinate 4,515, forward strand.
TGCTGCGGGGCGCTGAGCCCGCTCAGCGTCGGCGGAGCACCCGCAGGCTGCCGCACCCGGCGCCGGGGAGCTCGACCCACCGCCCCGAGGCGAGGGCGTCGCAGTACAGCTCGTAGGGGGCCCGCCCGCCGTCGGCGGGATCGGGGAACACGTCGTGGATCGCCAGGGTCCCGCCGGGCGCCACCTTGGGCGCCCAGGCCCGGTAGTCGGCCCACGCCACCGCCTCGCCGTGGCCGCCGTCGACGAACAGGAAGGCGAGCGGCCGGTCCCAGACGGCGGCGACGGTCACCGACTCCCCCACCACCAGCACGACCCGCCCCTCGAGCCCGGCGGCCTCCAGGGTCCGCCGGGCGAACGGCAGCGTGTCCATGCGGCCGGTGCCCGGGTCCACGACGGTGGGATCGTGGTGCTCCCAGCCCGCCTGGTTCTCCTCCGAGCCCCGGTGGTGGTCGACGCTGACGGCCACCGTGCCGGCGCCTTCGGCGGCGGCGCCGAGGTAGACCGCCGACTTGCCGCAATAGGTGCCGACCTCCAGGATCGGCCCGGCCACGGCCTGCGCCGCCGTCAGCGCTGCCCGGTACAGGGCCATCCCCTCGTCGTCGGGCATGAACCCCTTCGCCGCCCGGGCGGAGGCCAGCTGGGTGGGGTTCAGCTAGGGACTCCCGAACGCCCGTCGAGCGCCGGCGGCAGCTCGCCCGCCCGGTTGGCGAAGAGGACCTTGTTGAAGATGATGAACTTGACGATCCACAGCACGCCGAAGGCGGCGATGTAGACGACGGCGATCAGGCCGGTGCGCAGCAGGTGCGCCAGGCCGCTGTGGGCCAGCGCCGACTCGGTCAGCTTGACCGAGTAGGTGGAGAAGCCCCACCCGATGAAGGCGAGGACCCAGAAGGGGACGACCTCCCGCCACAGGTGGCCCCGGCCGGTCCTGCCCCACGCCCACTTGCGGTTGAGCTCGTAGGAGGGGATGGTGGCGATGGCGGTGGCCAGGGTGCTGGAGATCACCGCGCCCCAGCGGAACACCCCGTCGAAGAGCACCAGGAACGCCACGCTGACGACGACGGACACCACCGACGCCATGCTGTAGCGGAACATCTTGCGACCCTCGGGCGTCACCAGCAGCGCCCGGGCAGCCCGGAGCCGACCTCTCACCACCTCAACCTAACAACGGCCGCTCCACTGGCGGCGTCGGCCTCGGCGGGCGAGGATGCCGGCAACGACGGCTACGACCGCTGCTCGAGCGGTACGTAGTCCCGGCTCTCCCGCCCGACGTACAGCTGGCGGGGGCGGTAGATCTTGGCGTCCTGCTCCAGCAACTCCTGCCAGTGGGTGACCCAACCGGCCACCCGGGGGATGGCGAACAGCACGGTGAACATCTCCGTCGGGAAGCCCATCGCCTGGTAGATCAGCCCGGAGTAGAAGTCCACGTTGGGATAGAGCTTCCGGGAGATGAAGTACTCGTCGGAGAGCGCCACCTCCTCGAGCTTCAGGGCGATGTCGAGCAGCGGGTTGCGGCCGGTGACCTCGAACACGGCGTCGGCCGTCTGCTTCACGATCTTGGCCCGGGGGTCGTAGTTCTTGTAGACCCGGTGGCCGAAGCCCATCAGCTTGCCCTTGCCGGCCTTGACGTCGGCGATGAACGCCGGGACGTTGTCGACGTGGCCGATGCTGGCGAGCATGCGCAGCACCTGCTCGTTGGCGCCCCCGTGCAGCGGGCCGGACAGGGCGGCGGCGGCGGCCGAAGCGGCGATGTACGGGTCGGCGTGCGCCGAGCCGACCGTGCGCATGGCGAGGGTCCCGCAGTTCTGCTCGTGGTCGGCGTGGAGGATGAACAGCACGTCGAGCGCCCGGGCGAGGACCGGGTCGGGCTCGTAGCGTGGCTCCGCCACCTTCCACATCATCGAGAGGAAGTTCTCCGTGAACGAGAGGTTGTTGTCGGGGTAGACGAACGGCATCCCGACGCTGTAGCGGTGGCACGCCGCCGCCAGCGTGGGGACCTTGGCGATCATCCGGATGATCTGGCGCCGCCGCACCGCCGGATCGGTCACGTTCTTGGCCTCGGGGTAGAACGTGGACAGCGCCGCCATCCCCGAGACGAGCATGCCCATGGGGTGGGCGTCGTAGTGGAACCCGTCGAGGAAGCGCTTCCGGAAGTTGTCGTGCAGGTAGGTGTGCATCCGGATCTCGTCGGTCCAGGTCTGGAGCTGCGCCGCGTCGGGCAGCTCGCCGTGGACCAGCAGGTACGCCACCTCGAGGTAGCTGGACCGCTCCGCCAGCTGCTCGATCGGGTAGCCCCGGTAGCGGAGCACGCCACCCTCGCCGTCGAGGTACGTGATCGCGCTGGAGGCGAGCGCCGTGGTCATGAAGGAGGGGTCGCTGATCCAGACACCCGGGATGAGCTTACGGAGCTCGTCCGCGGACACACCCCCGTCCACGATGGGGATCTCGACCGCCTCGCCCGTGCGGTTGTCGGTGACAGTGATGGAGTCGGTCACAGGTCCCCCTCGTGGCGAGAGTCGATGGTTGGAACTCCTCGCATCGTACCGCCGCGCACGATTCAGACTTCCAACCGGCGCCGGGCGCCGCTGCTGCCAAGATGGTCGGATGAGCGAGCCCACGCCCCCGGAACTGGCCGAGATCCGCCGGCAGATCGACGAGGTCGACGTCGAGTTGGTCGACCTGCTCGCCCGCCGCCAACGCCTGGTCGGCCGGGTGGTGACCTTCAAGCGCACGCACCACCTCGGCGTCGTCGACCGGCACCGGGAGGACGAGATGCTCGTGGCCATCGGGGAGACGGCCAAGGAGCGGGGACTCGACCCGAGGGTGGCCCAGCAGGTCCTGCGCACCATCATCGACGGCTTCACGCTGCTCGAGGTCGAGGAATTGGGGCCGGACCCCGACGGGTCGTGAGGTGCCGGGGCCTCGGCCCGGCCCGCTGAGCCCGGCGGCCCGATCAGCCCGGCGGCACCATCCACACGGCGAGACCGGCGCTCGTGGTCGTGGGGGGTCCGAGCACCGCCCGCACCAGGGCGTCGACCCCGGGTGCGCCCGGGGCGGCCCCCTCGACGACCACGGCCCGCACCCGGTTGCGGCGGAGGAAGGCGGGGAGGGCGCGCGCCGCGGCGGTCCACGCCGGCGAGCCGGGCCGCACCGTGCCGGGTCGGGTGGAGGCTTCCACCAGGGCCCGCGGCAGGGCGACCGGCGGGGGCAGCAGTGGCGCCCGGTCCGTCCGTCGCCCGGGTCCGGGGCGGATGGCGTAGCCGCCGACGAGACGGAACCGCAGGCCACCGACCGCCTGCCACAACATGGCCTGGTCGTCGGGGAAGGCCGGCACGGGGTAGGCCAGGACCACCGCCCCGTGGGGGATCCGCGCCGCCGGCGAGCCGGCCAGGACCTCCCCGCCGCGGGCCCGGGCGAACGTCCCGGCCGGGCCCGTGCCGAACGCCCCGAACCCCCGGTCCGGTGCGGCCAGGGCGAGGGCGGCGACGACGACGGCGGCCGAGAGCACCACCGGGCCGAGCCGGCCCTGCCCCCCCGCGGCGCGCGCACGACCTGTCGGCCCGGCCTCGCGACGCGCCACGACGGCGCGGCGGGCGTCGGTGGCGATGCCGTCGACGACGGCGGCCACCAGTGCGCCGGCGCCCAGGCCGACCAGCTCGCTGAAGCGGCTGGGGATGATGTCGTCGAAGAGCGGCAGGTGCTGCAGCACGTCGAACGGCAGCGGGACGGCGGTCGGGTGCAGCCGCCAGGTGAGGTGGGCGCCGAGCTGGAGCACCCAGGCGACGATCGCCATCACCCCCGCCGACCGCACGAGGCCGTCCGCCCGCCACCATCGGACGGCGCCGAGCACGCACACCACGACGAGCAGCGGCCCCAGGTAGGAGCTGTGCCCGAGGTAGGTGCCGGCGGCCGCGCGCCACCCGCCCCACAAGCCGGCGACGACGGCGCGGTCGCCGGGCAAGAAGGTGGCGAGGACGCCCACCACCTCGGCGTTGGGTTGGGTCGAGCCGCTCAGCCGACCGGGTCCGGTCAGCGTCTCCCAGACGGGGATGGCGAGGAAAGGCGCCGCCACCGCCACGGCGGGCCCGACGAGCGCTGCCAGCCGGCGCACCGGGGCCCGGAGCGGGACGCGGCGGGCGAGCTCCCACCCGGCGAAGACCGCCAGCGTGGCGGCCGCCGCCACCGCCGTCAGCAACAGCACCTCGCTGTCGATGAAGAACTGCGCCGTGGCGAGGAGCCCGAGCGCCACGCCCGCCGGCCAGGTGCGCCGTGCCGGGGAGGTCATCCGCCGGTGGACGAGACCGAGCAGCAGGGGTGGCAGCGGGCCGAAGGCGAGGAAGAAGTGGCTGCCCGCCTGGTGGGTCATGTAGGGCGAGAAGGCGTACAGGGCCCCGCCCACCGCCGGACCCAGGTCGGTGCCCCGCAGGCGCCGCAGGACGGCGTAGGCGGCGACGGCGGAGGTGAGGAACGCCAGGCGCAGCAGGATGACGAGCGAGGCCACCGGGCCGATCGACCGGGTCACCGGGGCGAGCAGCGCCCCGAGCAGCGGGAAGCTGGCGTTGTCGAGCAGGCTGACGCCGCGGGGGACGTCCACGGCCCCGGTGTGCAGGGCGAAGGGGGCGTGGGCGGCGACCGCCAGCCACCACGTCTCCTGGGCCACGTCGGCACAGGCGCAGGTCGGCAGGTGGCTGCTCGGGGCCAGGCCGAGGGGGAGGGCGATCGCCCAGGAGCAGAGGGCGTACACGGCGAGGACCGCCACCGCGGCGGCGCGCCGCCGCCCCGCCGGGCCCGGCGTCACACCGGGGTTCCGGCGCCTGCCCCCGGAGCGGTCCGGCTGCGCACGGCCCGGGACGTTACCGGCGGCCGGCCTCGACCGAGCGGCCGCCCCGGTCCCGGCGCTCAACAACCACCCGGCGGCCCGAAGACCCCGACGCCCGGGGAGGGGTTGTCGACCACCCCGCTGTCCGGGGGGGGCACCTCCGAACCGAGGTGGACGACGTACCAGTACCCCCGCCAGGAGATGAGCGAGGCGATCCCGATCGAGCGCTCCTGGCCGCCCTCCTCGTAGACGAGGCGCGAGCCGGGGACGTTCCAGTAGCCGAGGGTGTTGTAGCACGCCCCGGGCGCCACCCACTGGATCAGCTGGCTGGGGACGAGGACCTCCACGAAGCGGGCGGAGGCGGCCCCCGGGCCGAGGGCGGCGTGGGCGGCGGCGACGTCGAGCCGGAAGTGGACCACGAGCCGGTCGGTCCAGTCGGCGGCGTCGTCGCCGAGGGCCTTGACCTGCTCGTAGGCGGCCTCGGGGAAGAAGGCGGGCATCGCCGGCCCGGCCCGTCCGGTGCGGATGGCGTCCCACAGCAAGGCCATCTCGGCGCGGAACGTCGCGGTCGAGGCGGTCGGCTGCACGCTGGTCTGCGGTCCGAACCCGTTGCCGGCGAGCGGCGCCAGCGCACCCTGGTGGGTGGCGGTGGTGGTCGTGGTGGCCGGCGCGGTCGTGGTCGTAGGGGCGGTGGTCGTGGTGGTGGAGGGCGGCGTCGTCGTGGCGGTGCCCGTCGGGCCGACCGGGGAGGTGGTGGCCGTGCCCCCGGACCGGGCGGCGTCGGACGCGGCGGCCTTCAACGGCCGGCGGTGGTCGGGCGTGCCGCCGGCGCCGAGGGTGGAGGTGACCACCACGGCGATGACGACGACGGCTACCACCGCGGCGGGCGGGGCCAGCCAGACGGCGAGGCGGGAGCGGCGGGCACGGGCCGGCACGGTTGGACGGTACCGCCGCGCAGGCCCGGCGGTGGACCGCCTCAGTCGAGGTCGATGCGGTAGACGTTGGTCTCCCGCAACTGGAAGCCCAACCGCCGGTAGAGCCGGTTGGCGGCCTCCCGGGCGGGCCGGGAGGTGAGGTCGACGGTGCGGGCGCCGGCCTCCCGGGCCAGCTCCAGGGCCCGGTGCGTGAGCGCCGCCCCCACGCCCTGCCCCCGCGCCGCCTCGTCGGTGATGACGTCCTCGATCCAGGCCCGCACACCGCTCGGGATGGGGAACACCGCCAGCGTGAGGGTGCCGACGACGGTGCCGCCGTCGTCGACGGCGAGCAGCAGGCGGGTGACCGGCGACGTGGCGATGGCCCCCACCGCCTCGGCGGTGGGGGCCGGCGCGGAGCGCGACAGCTGCGGGAGGAGGCGGGCGACGGCCGCCACCACCTCGTCGTCGACCTCGGTGACCTCGCGGATGTGCACCACGGCGGCCGAGCGTACGCGCCCTGCGGGTCCCGGCCCCGGCGCAGCTCGGGCCGGGCCACCGGCCCCGGCTCAGCCCCCGGTCTGGCAGCCCGGGCACCAGTACAGCGAGCGGGCCTGGCGGCCGAACGCCTCCCGCCGGATCGTGGTCCCGCACCGCCGGCAGGGCCGTCCGGCCCGCCCGTACACCCAGGGCCGCTCGGGGCCGGCGTCGAAGTCGCGGGCGATCGCGGAGGTGGCGGCGTTGGCACCCATGATCCGGGTGGCGGTGGCGACGAGCCGCTCGAGGGTGGCGGGAGCCAGGTGGGCGGTCGGGGTGCGCGGGTCGACCCCGCAGAGGAACAGCGACTCGCAGCGGTAGATGTTGCCGATGCCCGACACGACCTGCTGGTCGAGGAGCAGCTCGGCGACAGTCGGCGACGCCTCGGCACGCGCCGCCGCCCGAGGCGGGAGGGCGGATGGATCCGGCGGCGTCGCCGCCAGCACGTCCGGTCCCAGCCTGCGCAGCGACGGGTGGGAGCGCAGGGCGCGCTCGTCGAGCAGCTCGATCACCGGGGCGTTGAAGCAGACGGCGGTGCGGGCGCCGCACTCGAGGACGACGCGGGCCTCGTGCGCCGGCTTCCGCCACCGCTCGCCCGTCGGGTACACGTGCCAGGAGCCGGTCATGCGCATGTGGGTGTGCAGCGTCCGGCCCCCGCTGAAGCGGATGAGGAGGTGCTTGGCGCGGGCGTCGACCGCCTCCACCCGCTGGCCGACCAGCGGGGCCAGATCGACCCCGAGCCGGACGCATGGGGCCGCCGTGACCTCCCGGCCGCCGATCCAGCGCCGCAGGGAGGCGGCGGTGCGGAAGATCGTGTCGCCCTCGGGCATCAGGCGTAGCGGACGAGTCCCTTGGGGGTGGGGACGAAGCCGGCGCCGCGCAGCACCGGGCCGAGCTGCTCGGGGTAGCGCTGGAGGGCGAGCCGGCTGGCACGCCCGGAGGCGACGAGGGACGCCAGCCCCTCCACGGCGGCGGCTTCCCAGGTCCCGTCGGCCTCGCGGAGGGCGACGAGGCTGCGGCCGCCGCGCTCGAGGTAGAGGCTGGCGAGCCCGTCGACGAGCACGACGTAGGCCCCGGCGGCGCGTGACGCCCCCTTGGCCGGCCAGCCGACGGCGGATCCGTAGGCGCAGGCCGGGTCGGTGGCGGCCAGCACGTGCACCACCGCCCCGCCCGCCCCGCACGGGCTGCCCACCCCGACCCCGACGTCCCGGGCGGCGCGCAGGCGGTCGACGGCGCCGGGCAGAGCGAACTGCGCACCGCCGAGGCCGGCGACGAAGTAACCGCGACGCAACCGGCCGGACTCCTCCATGGTGCGCAGCACCGGGTAGATGCCAGCGAAGCCACCCGGGACGCCCTCGGCCCGGACCGCCTCGCGGGTGAGCACGCCGTGGCGCTCGAGCAGCAGACCCGCCACCGCCACCCCGGCGGTCGTCGGGTCGACGGGTTCGGCGACGCCGAGCTCCCGCTCGACCAGCGACCAGCGCCCCTGCCCGCGGGGCGGTCCGAGCACGCTCAGGCGCCCCGGACGGGGGCGGGGACGGGTGCCGGCGGAGCGGGACGGGGCCCGGCGGCCGGGACGCCCCCCGGAGCCCACGGTGGCCCGCACGGCGGCGAAGGCGTCGTTGGTCACCTCCCCGGCCCAGACGAGGTCCCACAACGCTTCCAGGAGGTCGTGGTCGGTGACACCCGGGGTCCC
>DASSZM010000087.1:0-3600 GCA_035702855.1 Acidimicrobiales bacterium
TGGATGGCCGCCCGGTGGAGTGGCGCCGCACCTTGGTGCGGGGGGACCGTTTCAGTCTGGTGGCCCGCTTCTCGCTCGCCGGCGCCCCCGGTGGCGGCGCGCCCGTCCGCCCGCCGGTGCCCGAGCCGTCGGTGGCGCCCCGGGGCGGCCCGGGGTCGGACCACGGGGAGGCGCGCGACGGGGCGACACCGGGCCGGGAGTCGCGCGGCGGGGTGGCCCCCGCCGCCCGCTGACCAGCGCAGGGCCAGCGCCGCCAGGGCGGGTGGGCCAGAACGCCCCGATGCTCGATTCCCGATGCCCGCAGCTGACGCCCGAGATCAGCGCCGCCGCCGGACCCAGGAGCGGGATGCCGCCCGCGACGTGGGCGATCGGGGTGGCGAGAGGCTGCCTGCGGGGTCCCTCCCGCGTGGGGAAGAATACAACGGTGCGTGGCCTGTGGGCAGCCCTGGTTGTGCTGGCCGTGGCCGCTGCGGCGACGATCGCCGTCCGGACGGCGGCGCCGTCGCCGGCGACGAGGCTTCCTGGTGCGGTCACGGTGCCTGCGGGCGGCGCGGCAGTCGGTTCGTCGGTGGCGGCGGAGCGAGGAGCGGGTTCGGGACGGCCGGTCGAGGTGGTCCTGCCTTCCCGTCCGTTGACGAGCTTGCCGGCGCCCGTCGGGAGCGACTCACGCGAGGCCGAGCAGGCCAGGGTGGGTGGGGGGTCAGTTGCTCCTACCTCGCCGTCTGGTACCGCGGATCGGTGACGGCCCCCGCCCCGGTTGGGCCACGCCGCTGGCGCTCGGCGGGGCGCGGGGCGTGGCGCCTCGGCAGCGGGACGAGGGTGCTGGTCGTCCACGGGGCCCTGCTGGTGGCGGTCCTGGGGACGGTCATGATCGAGGTGGTGCACGGGTTCAGCTCGCACTACACCCACACCGTCGTGACTGACCTGTCGGAGGAGGGGCCCGAGTACGCCCGGGCTGCCGCCCAGCGCCCGTTCGGCCAGACCATGGAGGCGTTTTCGCGTGGGTACCTCGAGACTCACGTGCTGGCCGGGGGCCACCTGCTGGTCGTCGGCTTGCGGGGTCAGGCGATCCTGGCCAGCGCCGGCGCGGGGGCGCTGGCGGCGCGCCCGACGGTGACGGGGTGGATGGCCGCGCCGCCGTTGCGCTCGGAGCTGCGGGACGTCGTCGTCGGGACGTCCCGCTACCTGGTGTTGGCGACCCCGATTCGGACGACCCGCGGCTCGACCGTCGGCGTGCTGGTCGCCGCCGCCAGCCTTGCTGGTCTCGCGGCGCAGCGCGACCAGGTCCTGCTCCTGGCGGCTGGGGAGGCGGTCGTCGCGGTGGCGGCGGGGCTGCTCAGCTCGTTCCTGGTCATGCGCCGCTTGTTGCGGACCGTCGGGGCGGTCACCGAGGCGGCGGTCGCCGCGAGCGTGGGGGACCTCGGCGGCCGGCTCGGCGGGGCGCCGGGGGAGGACGGGGCTGGAGGTGACGAGGTCTGGCGTCTCCGGGCGGCGTTCGATCAGATGCGGGAGCGCATTGCCGCGGGCCTCGACGCGCAGCGCCAGCTGCTGTCGGACGTGTCGCACCAGCTGCGCACGCCGTTGACCGTCGCCCGTGGGCACCTGGAGGTCCTGGCGCGCAACCCGGCGCCCGAGCGGGCGGAGATGGTGGAGACGACGGCCCGCGTGATCGACGAGCTGCAAGGGATGTCGGTCCTGGTCGACCGCCTCCTGCTGCTCGGCCGGTCCTTCGCCCCGGACTTCGTGGAGGCCGCCCCGGTCGCTCTCCGGGAGCTCATGGGGGACCTGTTCGCGGCGGCGAGGGTGCTGGCGGAGCGCCGTTGGACCCTCGCTGCGGTGCCCGACGCGGTGGTCGTCGTCGACGCGCCCAAGCTGCGGGGGGCGTTGCTCAATCTGGTCGACAACGCGGTGAAGGCCACCGTCACCGGCGACGGCATCGAGCTCGGTGCCCGCTGCGCCACCGAGGTGGTGCTCTGGGTGACCGACACCGGGTCGGGTATCGCTGCGGCGGCTCAGGGCGAGGTGTTCGGTCGGTTCCGTCGGTCCGGGTCGAGCGGTCAGGAGGGAACGGGTCTGGGGCTCGCCATCGTCAAGGCGGTCACCGAGGCCCACGGCGGCCGGGTGGGGTTGCACAGTGTCGAGGGGCAGGGGACCACCGTCGAGATCGTGCTCCCGGGGAGCTGCCTCCGCCCGGGCGGGGTCGGCAGCGAGGACGACGACGGGTGATCCTCATCGTCGAGGACGACGAGGGCATCGCTGCGTTCGTGGCCAAGGGCCTCAAGGCCGAGGGCTATGCCACCACCGTGGCCCGCGACGGCGACGAGGCCCTCGCCCTGGCCGCGGCCGCGGGGGACGACCTGGACCTGGTGCTGTTGGACCTGGCCCTCCCCGGCACCGACGGGCTGTCGGTGCTGCGCAGGTGGCGGTCCGAGCGGCGGGGCGTGCCGGTCATCGTGCTCACCGCCCGCGACGGCACGGCCGCCAAGGTGCGCGGCCTGGACGCAGGAGCGGACGACTACGTGACCAAGCCGTTTGCGTTCGAGGAGCTCCTCGCCCGGGTGCGGGCGGCGTTGCGAAGCGTCGAGCAGCGCAGCTCGACCGAGCTGGTCGTCGACGACCTGCGCCTGGACCTCCTGACCAAGCTGGCCTGGCGCGCCGGGCGCCGCATCGACCTCGCCCCCCGGGAGTGGGCGCTGCTCGAGCTGTTCATGCGCCACCCCGACCACCTGCTGTCCCGGTCCCAGATCCTCGCCCGGGTCTGGGACTACGACTTCGACCCGGGCACCAACGTCGTCGAGGTCTACGTCAGCTACCTGCGACGCAAGCTCAACCGGCCGGGGCTGCCGCCGCTCATCCGGACGGTACGCGGTGCCGGCTACCGCCTGCGAAGCCCGGCAGATTAGCGGACTCTAAACCTGGGGCCCTCCGCCATCCAAGCTTCGTCGGTCATCGTGTGCGCATGGCGGAGCCTCGACGCAGCCGAGGAGCCCGGGACCCCGGACGACGCGCTGGATGTCGCCGGTGCGGGTGCCGCACCCCCTCACCGCCGCCTGCGGTCGACCAGGAGCCACGACCGATCCCGTGCCGCCCCTGCGCCGGACCATCGGCAGCCACCCGACCGCCCCCCGACTCAAGGAGATCCCCGACATGCCCTCGATGAACCATGCACCCGCCATCCCTGCGGCAGCCGACCGCGCCCGCAACCGGCGACCCCGAAGGGCGCTGACCGCCTCGGCGGTCGGGCTCGGCGCCTTCATGCTGGGGGGCGGCGCGCTCGCCAGCGCCGGCCCGGCCGCCTTCGCCTCCAGCAGCGCCCCGACCCACGGCAGGACCACCTGCGCCGTCGCCGGCGACGAGTGCACCAACGCCGTGGCCTACGCCAACGCCAACGACGGCGGCGGGGCCCGCGTCCTCGCGGTGGAGGCCGACACCGAAGCCCACGGCGGTGCCGTCCGCCATCGCGTCTTCGACATCCGCATGGCGACCAAGGACGGCGTCTACGACCTCCACGTCTACCGCAACGACCGCGCCCCCTACAACGACGCGCTGTGGTGGCAGCACCTCGCCGAGAACCAGAACCCTTCGGGCGGCTCCGGTGGC
>DASSZM010000157.1:0-19232 GCA_035702855.1 Acidimicrobiales bacterium
ACCCGGGCAACGCCGCCGCCATCAAGCGTTGGGCGGTCGACTACTGGGAGGCGACCCACCCGTACTCGGCCGGCGCGGCGTACGCCAACTTCATGATGGACGACGAGGGACAGGAGCGGGTGCGGGCCACCTACGGCGCCAGCTACGACCGCCTCGCCGAGGTGAAGGCGGCCTACGACCCCGGCAACGTCTTCCGGTCCAACCTCAACATCCGTCCCGCCGGCTGAGCGCGCCGCACCGGTGCCGGGCACCGGTGCGACACTGGGACGTGACACTCGAGACGGCCCGCGGTGACCTCGCCTCGTGGCGGGGCGCCTTCCCCACCGATCCGTACGAGGCCGACGGGCCGCTCCGGGCGCTCCTCGCCGGCGCGCTACCGGCCGACCGCCGGGCGGCGCTCGAGCCCGTCGCCCGCGCCTTCGGCCGCAACGTCGTCGAGGTCGTCGCCCCGGCGGCGCAACGCTACGAGCACCGGGCGCACCTGCCGGAGTTGGCCCGCTACGACGCCGCCGGCCGGCGCGTCGAGCAGATCACCTTCGACCCCGACTACCACACCGCCGGGGCGGTCGTGTGGGGCAGCGGGCTGGTCGCCCACTCCGCCCAGCCGGGCCGGGCGTTCGAGCAGGCCACGCTGCTCTACCTCCTGTCGCTGGAGGGCGAGGCGGGCCACGCCTGCCCGGCGGTGTGCACGATCGGGCTCGCCCGGGCCCTGCGCCGGGCGGCCTCCGACGAGATCCGTGACCGCTTCCTCCCCCGGCTCGTGCGCAGCGACTACCGCACGGCCGAGCGCGCCTCGCAGTTCCTCACCGAGGTCCAGGGCGGCAGCGACGTGGGCGCCAACGCCACGGTGGCCGAGCCGCGAACGGACGGCAGCTACGCGCTGCGCGGCGAGAAGTGGTTCTGCTCGATGGCCGACGCCGAGCAGTTCCTCGTGACCGCACGGGTCCCGGACGCCCCCGCCGGCACCCGCGGCCTGGGCTGCTTCGTCATGCCCCGCCTGCTCGACGGCGCCCCCAACGGCTTCGCCCTGCGGCGGCTCAAGGAGAAGCTCGGCACCCGGGGCATGGCGTCGGGGGAGATCGACCTCGACGGTGCCACCGCCTGGCCAGTCGGACCCGTCGAGCACGGCTTCCGCACCGCCGTCGGCGTGGTGCTCAACACCAGCCGGTGGATGACCGCCGTCGGCGCCACCGGCATGATGCGCCGCGCCTACCTCGAGGCGTCGGCTTACGCCCGGCACCGGCGTGCCTTCGGTGCCCGCATCGACGAGTTCCCAGCCGTCCGGGCCATCCTGGCGCAACTCCGCGTGTCCTGGACCGGCGCCCTGCACCTCGTGTTCGCCCTCACCGCCCTCGAGGACCGGATCGACGCGGGCACGGCGGACGAGGAAGCCGTCCTCTACCACCGCTTCCTCGTCAACGCCGCCAAGTACGCCTGCTCGGTCGACGCCACCGGCGCCGTGCGCCAGGGCATCGAGGTGCTCGGCGGCAACGGCACCATCGAGGAGTTCAGCGTCCTGCCGCGCCTGTATCGCGACTCGATCGTCTACGAATCGTGGGAGGGCACCCACAACGTCCTCGTCGCCCAGGTCCTCGCCGACCTCCGCCGCCTGCCGATCCTCGACGTGGTGGCCGACCGCCTCGGCCAACTGTGCCGCTCCGCCGGCTCCGCCGCCGGCGCCCGGGCGCAGGCGCAACTCGACTGCGGGCTGGAGGAGGCCCGGCGGGCGATGGAGGACCCGGATCACGGCGCCCGCTTCTTCCGCCACACCCTGGACCGGCTGATGACGGTGGCACGCGTCGCCTACCTCCTCGACGCCGGGGAGGAGTTGGCCGCCGAGCACCTCCTCGCCGCCCCCCAGCAGGACCCCGACGCCGCGATGGCCGCTCGCGTCGACGCGTTGGCGGGAGCGCAGTAACCAGGCCGACCGCTACGCAACGTAGCGTACCGATTTCGATCGGCCGGTACCCTGGCGGTCGTGCACGAGGACGGCAGCGACAAGCGCCCGCAACGGGGACGGCCCCGCAGCGAGAAGGCGGATCGCGCCATCCTCGATGCGGCGGCGGCCCTCCTCGCCCAGCGCGGCGTGGCGGACATGTCGATCGAGGAGGTGGCGGCCCGGTCCGGGGTCGCCAAGACCACCATCTACCGGAGGTGGAGCTCCAAGGGCAGCCTCGCCCTCGACGCCTTCGTCGACCGCTTCCTGCGCCTCCAGCCGCTGCCCGACACCGGGAGCCTGCGGTCGGACCTCCTGCGCGCCCTGCGCGCCTGGAGGCGGGCGGTGCTCGAGCCGGAGACCGCCCGGTCCCTGACCGGCCTCATCGCCGCCGCCCAGGACGACCCGGACCTGGCGGCGGCGTGGCGGCAGCGGGTCGTGGAGCCGATCCGTGGCCAGTGGCGGACGATGTTCGAGCGGGCGGCCGAGCGGGGTGAGATCCCGGGGGACGCCGACGTCGAGGTGGCCATCGACGTGCTGTTCGGCCCGGCCTACCACCGGCTGCTCAACGGCCACCTGCCGATCACCGAGGGGTTCGTCCGGGCCGTCGTCGACTACGTCGTCGCCGGCCTCGGCGCGCGGGAGTGAGCCGGGTCCGCCAGGAGGACTCCACGGACGACGCGGTCCGGTTCGGCACCTGCTCGGGCCCGGCCCGGCGTGGTGCGCCCACCACCGGCGGCGGGGGAACAAGACCGGGCTCCCCGGCGTTGGCCTGGTAGATAACGATACGCAACGGAGCGGATAATGAGCGAGACGAGGGGCGCGGTACGGGCAGGTCTGGACACCGAGGCACGAGCGGCGACCGCCGAGGCCGACCGGCGATCCCCGGTGCCGGCAGCCGCGTCGCGGCGCGAGGAGCACCCGGCGGCGGGCGGCCGGCTGTCGAGGCTGCGCCTCCCGCTGATCCTCGTGGCCTCGTTCATGATGGTCCTCGACTTCAGCATCGTGAACGTCGCCCTTCCCTCGATCCAGCGGGACCTCCACTTGCCCGCCTCCCTCGACGACTGGGTGGTGACCGCCTACGCCATCACCTTCGGCGGTCTCCTGGTCCTCGGGGGCCGCGCCGCCGATCTCCTCGGGCGGCGACGGTTGTTCGTCGCCGGCCTGGCCCTGTTCTCCCTGGCGTCGCTCTCGGGGGGAATGGCTTCGGATGCCGCCATGCTCCTCGTGTCGCGGGCCGTCCAGGGCATCGGCGCCGCCCTGACCCTGCCGGCGGCGCTCTCACTCATCACCACCGGCTACCCCGAGGGCCGGGAGCGGGCCCGGGCCCTGGGGCTCTACGGGGCGACGGCGTCCCTCGGTTTCGTCGCCGGTCAGGTGCTCGGCGGCGTCCTCGTCCAGCTCACGACCTGGAGGTCGGTCTTCCTCGTCAACGTCCCCGTCGGCATCGTCACCGTCGTCCTCGCCCTCGGGGCCTTCCGGGCCACCGAGTCCGGGCGGCTCGACGGCGCCCTGCGGCGCCTGGACCTGCGCGGCGCCATCCTGATCACGGGAGCGGTCGCGCTGGCGGTCTTCGCCGTCTCCGAGGGTGTGGTGCTCGGCTGGGGGTCACCCCTCGTCATCGGGGCGGTGGCGGTCGCCGCCGTCGCCGCCGCCGGCTTCGTCGCCGCCGAGGCGCGCCATCCCGAACCGCTCGTGCGCCTGTCGATGTTCCGCCATCGTGGCTTGCGCGACGGCAGCCTGGTCGCCCTCCTGCTCGGACTGTGGAACGGCGGCGAGATGCTGGTCCTGTCGCTGTACCTCCAGCAGGACCTGCACCAGTCGCCCCTCCTCGCCGGCCTGGTCATCGCCCCGCAGGGGGCGGTCGGGTTCCTCGCCGGCATCTTCGGGGCGAGCATCGCCCGCCACGTGGGCGGCACCCGCCGCCTGCTCGCCATCACCGGTGCGGCTGCCGCCGTCGGGTTCCTGGCGCTGACCCAGCTCCCGGCCCACCACTACGACGGGGTGCTGTGGGCCGTCACGCTCGTCGGCTTCGGGACGGCCGGGACCTCGTTCGGATCGATCGTGGTCGCGAGCGACGGGATGGCCGACGCCGACCAGGGACTGGTGGGGGGCGTGATCAACACCGCCCGCCAGGTCGGCGCCGCCGTCGGGGCATCCCTCCTGCCCACCGTTGCCCTCGCTGCCGGTGGGCACCTCGGCGTGGCCGCCGTCTCCGGCGACCGCGCCGCCATGGCCGTCGGGGCCGTGGCTGCGGTCCTGGCGACAGCGGTCGCCTGGCGGCGGCATGCGAGCCGGCCGCAGACCTCGGTCTTGTGAGCGCCACGGAGCGCAATGATCTGGGGCTGGTCGGAGGCACTGCCGGGCGCGGCGCTCCCCACGGTCCGGTTGGGGCGCCAGTCGCCACCGGCCCGGGCGGCCCCCGGGCGGCGAGTTGGGGGCCGATCTGGGGGCCGGGCGCTGTTCTGGGGGTCCGCTCCCGAGGTGAGGGTCCACCGTCGCCCTGGCACGCTCGGCATTCCCCCCCACTTCGGGATCCGACCCCCACTTCGCCGGCTACGAGGCCGGGCACGCTGCCTCGACTGCCCCACTGGCCACACCAGGCCCACGGGCCTCGGGCCTCGGGCTGCACCACGCGGAAGCCGGCGGCGAGGGTCCGGGCCCCGTCGGCCCGGGTCGAGCGGGCAGGCCGGGCGCCGGGCGGTGCTGCGCGGCCACGGCACGGCGGGCGGCGGCGAACGGCGATCGGTCACACTGACCAGGTGACCTCCTCGCTCGACGGCAAGGTCGCCGTGGTGACCGGCGCCAGCGCCGGGATCGGGCGGGCCATCGCCCTGCTGTTCGCGGAGGAGGGGGCGCAGGTCGTCGTCGCCGACCTGCAGCCCTCCCCGCGGGAGGGCGGCCATTCCACCTGCGACGCCATCGCCGAAGCGGGCGGGGTCGCCCGCTTCGTCGGCACGGACCTGGCCGACCCCGCCGCGATCGAGCGGCTGGTCTCCACGGTCGTGGACGCCCACGGGTCGATCGACGTGCTGGTCAACAACGCCGCCACCTTCGTCGGCAAGCCCCTGCTGGAGACGTCACTCGAGGAGTGGGACCGGGTGTTCGCGGTCAACCTGCGAGCCGTCTTCGTGCTCACCAAGCTCGTCGTCGGCCAGATGCTGCGCCAGCCGGCGCACGCCGGCGTCCGGGGCCGGATCGTCAACATCTCCTCCCAGCACGGCATGCTCGCCGCGCCGGGCGACGTCTCCTACGGGACCTCCAAGAGCGGCGTCGTCTACATCACCCGCCAGGTGGCGGCCGACTACGCCGGGCAGGGGATCATCTGCAACGCCGTGGCCCCCGGCAAGATCGTCACGGGCACGAGCCCCGCCGACCACGACGACGAACGTCTGGCGTGGTGGAGGGCGCGCACGCCCTTCCCCCGTCTCGGCGAGCCCACCGACGTCGCCCGGGCCGCGCTGTTCCTGGCGGGCGACGGCGCCACGTTCATCTCCGGGGTCAACCTGCTCGTCGACGGGGGCTGGACGGCGAGCTGACCCACCGGCGGCGCCAGGGGCGTTTGTCGGCGACACGCGTCACAGGTATCATCGGGATAAACGTTGGTTCGTGGTGAGAAACGACGTGGCGGGGGGCCTTCGGTCGGTGGGTGAGCGGGGGAAGCGCGTGGGACGTCTGCGGAGCGACGGGCCGACGATCGACACCGTGAGCGGTGCCCTCGCGACGCCGGCCCCGTCGATGCTCGGGTTCCTGGTCGGGGCGACCGGGATGTTCGCCACGATGTACTCCACCCAGGCCATCCTGCCGGCGCTGTCGCGCTCGTTCGGGGTGCGGCCCTCCGAGGCGGGGCTGAGCATCTCGGTCACCGTGCTGCTGGTCGCCGCCGGCGCCTGGCTGTGGGGTGCCTACTCCGACCGGCACGGGCGGCGACGCACGATCCTGCTCGCCAGCGGGCTGCTCGTGGTCCCGACGGCAGCGCTCGCCGTGGTGCCGAGCTTCGGGCTGCTGCTGGCCTGCCGCGCCCTGCAGGGCCTGTGCATGCCGGGTCTGCTCACCGTCGGCGTGCCCTACATCGGAGAGGTCTTCGCCCCCCGCCTCGCCGGCCGGGCGATGGGGTACTACGTCGTCGCCCTCGTCGTCGGCGGCCTGGTCGGCCGGCTCGGCGTCGCCCTCCTCGCCGCGGTGATCGGCTGGCACGCCGCCCTGGCGAGCCTGGCCGTCCTGCCCTGCGCCGGCACGGCGATGATGTGGCGCTCCCTCCCCGAGGGCCCCCCGGCGACCCGCACCACCCGCAGCCTGGGCGCCGTCGCCTCCCACCTCCGCAACCCCCGCCTCCGGCGGGCGATCGCCGCCGGCAGCGCCCTGCTCTTCGTCTTCATCGGCGTGTTCTCCTACGTCGTGTACCGCCTCCAGGCGCCGCCGTTCGACCTCGGCCCGCAGGCGAGCAGCCTGGTGTTCGTGCTGTGGGTGGTCGGCGCCATCGGTCCGTCCGCCGGGCGGGTCGCCGACCGGTGGGGCTGGCAGCGCGCCGCGCTCGGCTCGCTCGGCCTCGCCGTCGCCGGCAGCGCGCTCACGCTCGTCGGGTCCCTGCCGGCCGTGATCGCCGGGCTGGGGCTGCTCGCCGCCGGGATGTTCTCCGGGGTCACTGTCGTCCAGCTGGGTGTCGCCTCGTCGACCGACGTCGACCGGGGCACCGCCAGCGGCTTGTACTTCAGCTGCTACTACGGGGCCGGGGCCCTCGGCGCCTACCTCCCCGGCCTGGCCTGGCAGGCCTGGGGCTGGCCCGGCGTCGCCCTGCTCGCCGTGGCCGTGCTCGCCGCCGCCGCCGCCGTGCTGGCCGCACCGGCCCGCCGGCGCTAGTGGTTGCTGCCGCCGGGGCCCTGGCTGCCGAAGCGCACGAACAGCGTCAGGGCGCCGATCACCAGGGCGATGCCGCCACCGACCTCGAGGACCTCCAGGCCGCTGCCGAGGTCCACCACCACTTCGACGAAGCTCACGGCGGCGACCAGCACGATCATGGCGATGACCCGGGCCTTGAGGTCGTTGAGGTCCCGGACCTCCAGCCACGCGGGCAGCCGCCGGCGGCCGCCGGTGTCCACCCGGCTGATGAACAGCTCGTACAGCCCGATGGCGGCGATGATGAGTGTCGCGCCGATCAACGCCAGGTCCACGATGAGGAGGAACAGCCCGATCTTGTTGCCGACCGGCACCGGGTGGCGGATCACCTCCCGGATGGATTCGACGAGGACGTCGGCGTCGTAGACGAAGGCGCCGACCCCGGCGAGCAGGAGGATCACCACCGGGACGATGACGAGCTTGGGGGTGGCCGCCAGGACCCGCTCGAAGGCGTCCTCGAGCCCGTGCCGGTCGCCAGGCGGCTCCGTCCCTCCCGGTGGAGCGTCGGTCACCGGCGGGCGAACCGGGCAGGCGGAGCGGCCGGGGCGCGCAGCCGTTCCGGCGACAGGCCGTGACCCGGCCACGTCGGGCCTTCGTCCTGCCGAGCGCCTCGCATGGCTGCTCCCCTTCCGGCGGATGGCTGCTGGCGCCGTCCCGTCACCGTCCCAGCACGACGCCCCGTCGACGGGCCACAGCCTACAGCCAGGGTCCGCGCCTTCACGCAGGGTCCTTCGGTCCCGGGTCGCAGGCGCGACCGCCGTCCTCGCCGTCAGTGCAGCGCGCCCACCGCCACCGCGGCGCCGAGCACGGCGATGACCGCCGCCCCCACACCGACGAAGACCCGGTCGCCCTCGCGTACCCAGCTGGCGACAACGGTGAGCACCCCCACCGCCGGCGTGAGGGCGAGCACCAGGGTGCCGACGGCGAGGATCTTCTCGCCCGCCGTCGGGGCTGCGAGCGGGGCGAACATCCGGACCCGGTCCGCCCGGTGGTGACCACTGGCCAGCTGGACGACCAGGCCGACAGCCAGGAGGGAGAGCGACAGGCCCAGGCCGGAGCGCAGGACGACCTTGACCGCCGTGTTGGTACGAGGACCGGCCGGTTGGGCCCGCCCGGCGTCAGACACCGAGGCCCCCGACCGCCTTGAGACCCATCTGCACGGCGACGAGCACGAGCACCGCGGCGAGGATGCGCCGGAGGGTCGCCGCCGACACCCGCTGGGAGCTGCGGGCGCCGGCGTAGGCGCCGAGGGCGATGCCGAGGGCGACCGGGGCGGCGGCGAGGGGCAGCACGTACCCCCGGGCGAAGTACACGAAGAGGCTGGCGATAGCGGTGACGCCGATCATGAAGTTGGAGGTCGCCGCCGACACCTTGATCGGCACCTTCATGCCGAGGTGCATGGCCGGGACCTTGAGGAAACCGCCCCCGACGCCGAGCAAGCCCGAGAGCATGCCGGCCAGGAGCGACACGGACCAGCCGATCCACAACCGGACCGCCCGGTACCGCACCGGGGAGCCGGTGGCCTGGTCGAGGTAGGCGCCGCCCAGGCTCCCGCGCTCCTCCCACCCGACCCGCTTCCCGGTCGCCACCAGTTGCGCCACGCCCCCCGCCGGCCCCCCCGCCTCCGCCGCCGGGAGCGAAGCCTGACTGGACAACGCCGGCTCGCTCTTGTCGGCCTCCTCGGCGCTGCCGTGCTCGTCGCGGCCCCGCAGCACGAGGGCGGCCGTGAGCAGCATCACCACGGCGAAGACGGCGTCGATCGCCGTCGGGGCGATCAACACCGCCACGACGCCGCCCACCAGGCCGCCGACGGTGGTGGCGATCTCGAGGGCGAGCGCCAGCCGCAGGTTGGTCTGACCCGCGCCGGCGTAGGCGCTCCCGGCGGCCGCCGAGGTGGCGACCACGGCGATGAGCGAGGTGGCCACGGCCACCTCGGTGTCGAACCCGGAGCCGAGCACCAGGGCGGGCACGACGATGACGCCACCCCCGATGCCGATGGCCGCCCCCAGCCACCCCGCGAAGATGCCGAGGGCGGCGAGGCCGGCGGCGATGCCGAGCCCGACCTGCTCGTGCAGGCCCACGGTGGCCAGGAGAAACGTAGGAATGTACGTACTATACAGCTCGATGGCGGGCGCGGCCAGTCTCGGCCCGGCCGTGCTGAGGGGGAACCGGCCGGTAGCCTCGACGGCGTGGTCCCCTGCAGGAGCGTGCAGTTCGTCCTCGTCGCATTGGCCGCCTACGCCGTCGGCAGCCTCTCGGGCAACGCCGCGGTGACCTGGGGCCTCGTGGCGGCGGCGGTCCTCGTGGCCTACCTGTGGTCCCGGCGACGGCCCGCCGCCTGCGGCGTACCCAAGGTGCCCCGCGCCCCGGGCACGGCCCGGCAGGGCGCGCCCGGCCCCCTGTCGACTCCCGTGCCGGGGACGGACCCGGGACACGAGCCGGTCTCCGGCAACCCTCGGTCCGAGGTGGTTCGCTAGTACCCCCTGGGGTACGTTGCTCGTTGCCTCGACCGCATCGACGCGAGGGAGGTGACGCGCCCGCTCACCGGCGCGCCGTCCCCGTCGTCACGACCCAGGAGATGCCATGGAGCCCGACCGCAGCGGCCAGATCCTCGACGCCGTCCGCCTGCTCTTCACCGCCGGCGTGATGTCGCATTCGGGCCACGCGAACCTGAGCACACGCCTCGACGGGAACCGGATGCTCCTCACGAGCAGCGGCGCCGTCCGGGACCTGACCGCGGAGCAGCTCGCCACCGTCGGCTTCGACGGCACGGTCCTCGACGGGACGCTCGCCCCCGACAACGCCGAGATCGTCGCCATGCACGCCACCGTCTACCGGGCGCGGCACGACGTCGGCGCCGTGATCCACACCCACTCGCCGTCGGCGACGGCCTACGCGCTCGCCCAGCGCCCCCTCCCGTGCCGCACCGAGCCGCTCCTGCGCTTCGGGCAGGCCGAGGAGATCCCGGTCGCACCGTGGGGCCCGCGCGGCTCGGACGCCTCGGTGCGTGGCATCGCCGGCGCCCTCGCCGCCCAACCGACGACGAGCGCGGTCCTCCTCGCCAACCACGGCCTGCTGGCGTTCGGCACCGGGCCGGTCGCCACCGCCCGGCTCGTCGTCGCCATCGAGGAGAGCGCCGAGGCGGAGCTGGCGGCCGCGACCCTCGGGGGCGCTGTCGACTTCCCCCCCGGCGCCCTCGAGGCGGTGCGGGCGTCGATGGCCCGGAGCCGTCCGTGACCGGCGGCGCCGACCCGGGGCGGTCCCGGCCGGGGGTCGTCGTCCACCTGGACGACCCCGAACCGGCCAAGCACGCCGGCGTCGTCACCAACGTCGCCAACCTGCTCGCCGACCTCGACGACGGCTCCCCCGTCGAGCTGGTCGTCCACGGCCCGGCGTACACAGCAGTGCTGCGCGAGGCGCCCGAGGCCGGGCGGATCGGCGACCTGCTGGCCCGTGGCGTGATCGTGGCGGTCTGCGCCAACACCCTGCGGGGGACCGGCACCAGCGAGGACCAACTCCTCCCGGGGGTGACGGTCGTACCCGCCGGCGTCGGCGAGCTCGTCCGCCGCCAGCGCGAGGGCTGGGCCTACCTCCGTCCCTGACCGGCGCGGGGACGCCGGCCCGCTGCGGGGGCGGCCGCCCCGCTCAGCGTCAGCCGGCCGGGTGGGACCGGGTCAGCTCGTCGAGGGCGGCGGCGACCAGCCGGGCGGCCTCCTCGGCCACCGGTCGCAGCTCCGGGCTGTCGGACAGCCCGATCATGACCGACGGGTCCAGGGCGTCGACGACCACCCCGCCGTCGGCCTGGCGGACCACGACGTTGCAGGGCAGCAGGGCACCCACCTGCCGGTCCGCCCCGAGAGCACGGTGGGCGAGACGGGGATTGCAGGCGCCGATGATGAGGTAGGGCTCCAGCTCCTCACCGATCTTCTCGTGCAGGGTCGCCCGCACGTCGATCTCGGTCAGCGCCCCGAAGCCCTGCCCCTGGAATGCCGCCTTGACGGCGGGCACCGCCTCCTCGAAGGGGAGCGGCAGGGTGATCGAGCGGGTGTAGGCCATCGTCCTCCTCGTTTGCCTGCTCAGGCGAGTGACAGGAAGAGGCGCTCGAGCTGATCCTCGGACAGCTCGGTCGACTCGTCGGGGTGCAGCATGCAGTCCCGGAGGCCCGTGGCCACCAGCTTGAAGCCGGCCCGGTTGACGGCCCGGGAGGCGGCGGCCAGCTGGGTGAGGACGTCGGCGCAGTCCTTGCCCTCCTCGATCATGCGGATGACACCGCCGATCTGCCCCTGCGCGCGGCGGAGCCGCTTGACCACCCCGTCGAGCGCTTCGGCGTCCAGGTCCATGTGAGCCTCCAGTGGCGGGCATCGGTCGCCGCCTACGCCATGTTACCCCCCGGGGTACACCGAGGCGGCCGGCTTGCCGACTGACACCCCCAGGGGTATAGGCTCTCATACCCCACCGGGTATCAGGAGGACGCGCGTGTCAAGTGCAGGAGCAGATCGAGGGCCCACCGCCCGGTCCGACAGCGGGCCGGGCAACCCTCCCTCGGGCGGCCTGGCGCGCCTCGGCTGGTGGTGCGGGCTGCACCTCCGTCCCGTGCTGGTCGTGTGGTTGCTGGTGGTCGCCGTCTTCGGCGCCTTCGCCCCGAAGGTGGAGTCGGCCCTCGCCGGCGCCGGCTGGCAGGACTCGACCAGCCAGTCCGTCCACGCCCGCCGGCTGATCCGCGCCGACTTCGCCGGCCTCGGCTCCAGCGCCCTCCAGGTCGTGGTCGTCGACCACGCCCGCCCGATCGCCGCCGACCCGGCGGCCCGGGCCGTCATCGCCCGGGTCGAGGGCATGCTGCGCGCCAACCCGGACGTGTCGACCGTCGTGCCGCCCGAGCCTGGCACGAGCATCTCGCGCGACGGGCGGACCGCCGTCGTGGCCGCCGGTGCCGCCGCCGGCACCAACACGATGGTCCGCGCCGCCGGTCACCTCGCCACGCCGCTCGCCCACCTCGGCCGGGGGTCCGTGTCGGTGACCCTCACCGGCGACAGCGCCCTGTGGGCGGACTTCAACTCCGCCAACCACTCGGCGATGATGCGCTCCGAGATGCTGTCGTGGCCGGTCACGCTGGCCATCCTCGTGGTCGCCTTCGGGAGCGTGGTGGCCGCCGGGCTCCCACTGATGCTGACCATGGCCGGCCTGCTGGTCGCCGCCGGGGCCCTCGTGCTGGTCAACCACGCCACGCCGGTGTCGATCTGGGCGCTCAACTTCGCCCTCATGTTCTCCCTGGCGCTGGGGATCGACTACGCCCTGTTCCTCGTCGTGCGGTTCCGCTCGGCGCTCGAGCGTCGCCAGGTCCGCCCCGGCGACCGGGCCGGCACGGCTGCGGCGGTGGCGGAGACCGTCGCCACCGCAGGCAAGGCGGTGGCGTTCTCGGCAGCCACCGTGCTCGCCTCCCTGGCCTCGATCCTCATCGTCCCCAGCCCGGCGTTCCGCTCGATGGCCCTCGGCATCATGCTGTCGGTCGTCGCCGTGCTGGCCGCCACCCTGACGCTCCTGCCAGCCGTGCTGGGCAAGCTCGGCACGAGGGTCAACGCCGCGCCCATCCGCCTCCGGCGGCACGGCGCCGAGCGGGAGGCGCTCCGGGGACTGGACGCTCGCCTGCACGCCTGGGGGCGCCTGCTGTGGGCGCACCCGTGGCCCGCCGGACTCGCCGCCTTCGCCGTGCTCGTGCTGGCGGCGCTGCCGGTCCTCGGCCTGCGCACGTCCATGCCCTCGATCACGATCATCCCCGCCACCGCCAACGCCCGCGTCGGCTACGCCCAGGTCAGCGCCGCCTTCGGCAAGGGCTTCCCGGGCACCCTCCAGGTGCTCAGCCCCGCCGGGGAGCAGCGGGCCGCGTCGACGGCGGCCCGCTCCACCACCGGGGTGGCCGCCGTGCTCCCCGGCCCGACCAGCCACGGCTGGAGCCTCGAGCAGGTCGTGCCCACCAGTGGGCCCTCCACCCCCGCCACCGCCGCCACCATCGCGCAGCTCCGCGACCGACTGCCCGCCGGCAGTCTCGTCGGCGGCGCCGCCGCCGAGAACGTGGACCTCCAGCACGCCCTCGCCCAGCGCACGCCGGTGGTGTTCGGCATGCTCGCCGGGCTCGGGTTCCTCCTCCTCCTCGTCGCCCTCGGCGCCCCCCTCGTCGCCCTCGGCGGCGTGGTCGTCACCAGCCTGTCGGTGGCCGGGGCGTTCGGCGTCGCCCGGTTGATCTTCCAGGACGGCTACCTGTCCCGGCTCCTGCACTTCACGCCGCAGGGCTTCGTCGACGCCTGGGCCCCGCTGTTCTTCGGGGCCATGGTCTTCGGGGTCGCCATGGACTACACGTTGTTCCTGCTGTCGGCCGCCAAGGAACGCTACGAGACCCACGCCGACCCGGAGCACTCGATGGTCGGCTCGGTGCAGACCTCGGGGAGGGTCGTCGTCTCCGCCGCCGTCGTGATGGTCGCCGTCTTCCTCACCTTCGCCCTCTCCGGCCCGCTGGCCCCCAAGGAGATGGGCGTCATCCTGGCGGTGGCCGTGGCACTCGACGCCATCGTCGTCCGCCTCGTGCTCCTGCCCGTGCTGCTGCGCCTCGCCGGCCACGCCGCCTGGCACCAGCCCGTCTGGCTCGGGCGCCTGCTCCCCGAGGTCCGCTTCGCCCACTGAAGCAGCCGGGCCGGCCCCCGGACGCGACCGTTCACCGGGGAAGCCGAGGCCTTTTCCCCTCCCTGCGAGGACCTCCGCCTGCAGCGGCTATCCCGGCCCGGCCAGCTGCAGGCGGTAGTCCTCCTTGACGACCTGGAGGTGGGTCCAGCTCTCCAGGCTGTCCACCCCTCGCAGCCCCCGGATGCGGTCGGTCTCGGCGACCACCTCCGCCGGGGAGGCGACCAGCAGCGTGGCCACGGCGTCCCAGCGGCCGACGGCGAGGGACAGGTAGCTGACCGCAGGCAGGTCGAGCAGCTTCGCGATCGCCGCGTCGGTTCGGGTGAGACGCAGCCCGAGGCCGCACATGGCTCCCCGGGCTCGCCGTCTCCCGCCCGCGACACCCTGACGGCAGGGACGGGCCGACGGCCTCGCCGGGTCGCGGGGCGCTCCGGGGTGCCGGCGGTCAGCGCCGGGCGCGGGTGGCGCTCAGCGCCGCGCGCCGGCTCGCGGCGGTGACAGCGCACGGATGCACGAGTCGAGGGCGGCGCGCAGCGCCCTGCGCTCCGGCGCGCCGAGGTCGTGCACCATCTGCTTCTCCAGCTTGTCCATCCAGCCGTCGCAGGCGTCGACGACGGCATCACCCTCGGAGGTCAAGCTGACCCGGAGGATCCGGCGGTTGCCGGGATCGGGCTGCCGGCTGATGAGCCCCTTGCGCTCGAGCGTGGCGATCATCTCGCTGCCCGCCTGGGCGGAGACGAACGACCGGCGGGCCAGCTGCGCACCCGACATGCCGGGATGGCGCCGCAGGACCGTCAGCGCGGTGTACTGCAGCGTGGTCAGGCCGTGCGCACGGGCCATGACGTCCATGTCCGCCCGGATGGCGAGCTCGAGCTGCTTCACCAGGTAGGTGAGCCGGGCGCCGCGCTCCGGTGCCTCCCGGTTTGCGCGCTCGGCCCCAGCCATCCCCCCGAACGCTAGCAACCGGCGCCCAGGGGCCACGGTGAGCGCCGACCAGAGACCGGGAGCCGGCCGATCGGTTGACACCCCTCCCGCCCACGGCGATACTGCGTGTCAAGATGCTTGATATAGTTCGTTCGGCTCTGGGCGTGCGGTGATCCACCGCAGCCCGTACCCCGATCCCCACGTCCCCGACCAGGACCTCGTCGAGTTCGTCCTCGAGCGCGCCGGACAGCGCGGTCAGCGACCCGCGCTCGTCGACGGCGTCACCGCCGAGACGGTCGCCTACGCGGACCTGCCGGCCGTCGTCGGCGGCGTCCGGGCAGCTCTGGCGCGGCGGGGGGTCCGCGCCGGCGACGCCGTCGCCCTGCTCGCCCCCAACCAGCCGCGATGGGCGATCGCCTTCTACGGCATCCTGGCCGCGGGGGCCGCCATGGTGCCGTTGAACCCCGCCTTCACGACCGGGGAGCTCACGAAGCTGCTCCGCCTGGCCGGAGCGACGGCGCTGGTGGCCGACGAGGGGTGCCTGGCGACGGCACCAGCGGCGGCAGACGGGCTCGGCATCCCGGTGCTGGAGCTCCGGGACCTCACGTCGGCCTCCTCGCCCGACGCCCTCTCGGTGCGCCCCAGGCGCGAGCCGCAGCACCCGGCGGTCATCGCCTTCTCCAGCGGGACGACCGGGCAGCCCAAGGGGGTGGTGCTGACCCACCGCAACCTGGTCAGCGCCATCGTCCAACACGAAGGCATCTACCACGTCGGGCCCGACGACCGGTTCCTGGCGGCCCTGCCGCTGTTCCACATCTACGGGCTGTCGATGATCCTCGACACGGGCATCCGGCGGGGGGCGACCATCGTGACGCTCCCCCGCTTCGAGCTGCGCCGCTACCTCGACCTCGTCGCCGAGTACGGCGTCACCTGGCTGCACCTGGTGCCTCCCGTCGCCCTCCAGCTGCTGTCGGAGGCGGCGTCCGGGGCCGACCTGACGTCGGTCCGTCACGCGGTCTCCGGCGCCGCCCCGCTCGACGCGCAGGTGGCGACCCGGGCGGAGCAGCGGCTCGGGGTCGCGGTCGGGCAGGGCTACGGCATGACCGAGGCCAGCCCCGGCGTCACCTGGGTGCCCGACGACGGTTCGGTCGACTGCCCACCGGGATCGGTCGGGGTGCTGGTCGCCGGCACCGAGGCCCGGCTGGTCGACCCGGCCACCGGCGCCGACACCGACGGCGAGGGCGAGCTGTGGGTGCGAGGCCCCCAGGTGATGGCCGGGTACCTCGGCGACGCCGCCGCCACGGCCGCCACCGTCGTGGAGGACGGGTGGCTCCGCACCGGCGACATCGCCCGCGTGGACGACGGCGGCGTGTGGTGGATCGTCGACCGCCTGAAGGAGCTGATCAAGTACAAGGGATACCAGGTGGCGCCCGCCGAGCTCGAGGCGGTCCTCCTCGAGCACCCGGCCGTCGCCGATGCCGCCGTCGCCGGGCTCCCCGACCCGGAGGCCGGCGAGATCCCCAAGGCCTGGGTGGTTGCCACCACGCCGATCGACACCGCCGAGCTGCTGGCCTGGGTGGCGCAGCGGGTCGCGCCCTACAAGCGGATCCGGGCGATCGAGGTGGTGGCCGCCATCCCGAGGTCGCCGTCCGGCAAGATCCTGCGTCGCCAGCTCCGGGCGGACGGCGGGGCGGCGGCCCTCCCGGGCTAGCGCCAGCGACCGGACGGCCGCCCTACCGGTCCTCCCGGGCCAGCGACCAGGCGGCCCCCCTACCGGCCCTCGGTCACCGGCGCGTCGGCGGGGCGCTCGTAGGCGTCCAGGCCCGGGCGAAAGGTCTTGGCATCGAGGAACTGGGCGAGGCCCTGCTGCTTGCCCGCCTCCGGGTCGCCGAGGACCGCCTGGTCGAGCTTGGCGTAGAGGTAGTCCTCGGCCTCGTCCCACGACAGCAGGCGAGCCTTCTTGTAGCCGACCTTGGCGGCACGCAGCACCCGCAGGTTGAGGGACGCGAGCTTGTGCGCCACCTCCAGCGTGCGCTCCCTCAGCCGCTCGGCGGGAACCGCCTCGTTCACCAGCCGCATCTGGGCGGCGCGCACGCCGTCGAAGGTCTCACCGGTCATGATGAACCACAGGGCGTCGCGGCTCGGCACCGTCTCGGCCAGCGCCCGGCTCACCAAGCCCCCGGGCGGGATGCCCCAGTTGACCTCGGACAGCCCGAACACGGCGTTCTCCGCGGCGATCGACAGGTCGCAGCACACCAACGGCGTGAACGCCCCGCCGAAGCACCAGCCGTTGACCATGGCGATCGTCGGCTTGGAGTAGTGGATGAGCCGCCGCCACTGCCATTCGGCACTGTCACGGCGCGCCTGGACCTCGACGTGGGGGGGCGCCTGCTCGACGTCGCGGAAGTACTCCTTCAGGTCCATGCCGGCCGACCACGACTGGCCGGCGCCGGTCAGCACCACCACCCGCGCCTCGTCCTCGCCCTCGAGCAGCTCCAGGGCGGCGAGCATCTCCCGGTTCAGGGTGGGGCTCATGGCGTTGCGCTTCTCGGGCCGGTTGAAGTACAGCCAGGCGACCGGGCCCTCGAACTCGATGCGGACGGTCCCCTCCGGCGCCGTCCACGACCGCTCCGGCTGCTGCGATGTCACGTTCGATGTCCTCTCCTCGCTCGGCCGGCAAGCCGGCTCGACGATCCCCGCCCGGCCGTCGTGTCGACGACGTCGGGGCGAGTATCCCCGGATGCGTACCCCAATGTCAAGCTACTTGATATCGACGGCGGCCCGGCCCCCCGGCGGCCGGTGCGAGGATCCGGAGCCAGGACCCTGCGCCGAGGGGGGGCGGTGCCGAACAGGTCGTTCATCGGCGGCAGGTAGGTGATGGCAGCCTGCCCGACGGCTTGGACGGCGACGCCGACGACCACCCACCGGTTGCTGAAGAAGCCGATGCGCCACACCGAGCCGGTGAGCGACCGGCAGGCGAAGAGGTAGGCGGCCTCCACGGCGACGAAGAGGTTGAGGGCGGCGATGCGGGCGACGGCGCCCGAGGAGCCGATCGACTGCTCCCAGTGGAACAGCCAGGACGCGCCGCCGAGCAGCGCCGAGACGAACGCGATCCGCACGAGCAGGGAGCCGGTGAGCAGCGGGCGGCGGGGGTCGCGCGGC
Organism: Acidimicrobiales bacterium; assembly: GCA_035702855.1. Classification (GTDB taxonomy): domain Bacteria; phylum Actinomycetota; class Acidimicrobiia; order Acidimicrobiales; family Palsa-688; genus JAKAQB01. The sequence continues at coordinate 17,591 of DASSZM010000157.1, forward strand.
GCCCGTCGCATGATCCCGGGCTCCTTGGGCTCGAAGGCGAGGGTCAGGCCGAGGGCGACGGCGGTCGTCATGTTGATCCACAGGATCTGGACGGGCACGAGCGGCAGGGTGGCGCCGGCGAGGATGGCGATCAGGATGACGAATCCCTCCGCCATGTTGGTCGGCAGCGTCCAGGCGATGAACTTGGTCAGGTTGTCGAAGACGCCCCGCCCCTCCTCCACCGCCGCCTCGATGGTGGCGAAGTCGTCGTCGGTGAGGACACCCAGGCGGGCGGCCACGGCGACCGCCGTCGAGGCGTGGTCGCCGGTGACCATCTTCACCGCGATGCCGGCGCTGTGGCACGAGGCGACGGCCGTGGCGGCCTCCTCGCGGGGTGGGTCGAGCATCGCCTGCAAGCCGGTCAACACCAGGCCGGCCGGCGGGTCGTCGGGCCGCAGGACGTAGCCGGTGGGCACCGGCGCCATCGCCGTGGCCAGCACCCGGAGCCCATCGGCTGCGTAGGCGTCGGCGACGGCGAGCACCGCCGGGACGTCGATCGGCACCTCGCGGCCGTGCTCTCCCCGCATCGAACGGCTCAGCTCCAGCGATCCGCTCGACCGCCCCCTTGGCGAGGACCAGCCGGGCGCCCCGGTCGTCGTGCAGGGTGGCCATGGACCGGCGTTCGGAGCTGAACGGCAGCGTCCTGACGCGCGGGAAGCGGGCCCGCACCGCTGCGGGGGCGACGCCGGCCTTCCCGGCGGCGACGAGCAGGGCGCCCTCCGTCGGGTCCCCGACGACGGCCGTGCCCTCCCCCGCCCCCGAGAGGTGGGCGTCGTTGCATGCAGCCCCGACGACCAGCGTCCACCAGAGAGCCGACCCGGTGGCCGGCTCGACCGGATGGGGCGCCGCCGCCCCGTCCCCCCCGAGCGGGTCCGCCTCCCCCACCACGGCGCCGGTGGGGTCGATGACCTCGCCGGTGGGGTCGTAACCCGACCCGGTGACGGTGTAGGACGCCTCCGGCGTCCAGATCGCCCGGACCGTCATCTGGTTGCGGGTGAGCGTGCCGGTCTTGTCGGAGCACACCACGGTCGTGCTGCCGAGGGTCCCGACGGCGGGCAGGCGGCGGATGACGGCGCGGCGTGCGGCCATCCGGGTCATGCCGATGGCGAGGGTGATCGTCACCGCTGCGGGCAGCCCTTCGGGGATGGCACCGACGGCGAGGGCCACGGCGGCGCTGAACATCGCGGCCACCCTCTCCCCCCGCGCCACCCCGACGAGGAACGTGAGCGCCGCCAACCCGACGATCACGACCGTGAGGAGCCTGCTGAAGCGGTCCAGCTTGCGGGTGAGCGGCGTCTCGAGCTCCTCGGCGGAGGAGACCAGCCGGTGGATCTCAACCAGCTCGGTCTCCTCCCCGGTGGCCACGACCACACCCAGGCCGGTGCCGTGGGTGACGAGGGTGCCGGAGTAGACCATGTTCCTGCGGTCGGCCACCGGGGTGCCCACCGCCAGGGCCACTTCGTCCTTGGCGACGGGAAGGGACTCGCCCGTCAGCGCCGACTCGTCGACCCGCAGCTCGACGGACTCGACGAGCCGGAGGTCCGCCGGGACCTTGTCGCCGGCCTCGACGATCGCCACGTCGCCGGGCACCACCTCGACCGAT
>DASSZM010000061.1:0-4761 GCA_035702855.1 Acidimicrobiales bacterium
CCCGATCGAGCTCCCCTACGCCGATTTCGAGCGGGCGGTCACCATGTTGGCGGAGGCCGGCTTCCCCCTGGAGCGCAGCGCCGAAGAGGCCTGGCCGGACTTCCGGGGTTGGCGGGTCAACTACGAGACGGTGGCGTACCGTCTCGCCGATCGCCTCATCGTGCCGCCGGCGCCGTGGTCGGGCGCGCGCCGGCACATCGGAACGGACCCGGCCGAGCCGCGTCGCCCACCGCACCGCCGCCCGGCACGCGCCGCTGACGCCTTCCGCCCGACCTACCGTCGTCCCCGCCAGGACGCCGACGGGTGATCACCGGGGGGCCGGCACCTCGCCGCCGGCCCGGCGTGCGCTAGCCTGCGGGCCGGTTGGGGAGTAGCTCCTCGCCGGGAGATCGACATGCTGGCGCCGATGGGCGCCCGGTCCCCGGGCCCGTGTTCGGCGGGTGGGCAAGACCAGCCGTTCGGTCCATGTTCGTCGTGGCCGGGCGGTGGCGTCTGCTCCGCTCGGCGGAAAGGGCACTGGTTGCGCCGTGTCTCCCGCTGTCGTCCTGGTGAGCTTCCCGATCGTGTTCATCGGCGAGCTCCCGGACAAGACCATGTTCGCGAGCCTGGTGCTGGCCACCCGGGGGCGACCCCTGCAGGTGTGGCTCGGCGCGGCGGCGGCGTTCGTCGCCCACGTCGCCATCGCCGTCACCGTCGGCGTCGCGCTCTTCGCGCTGCTGCCCCACCGGGCGGTCGAAGCGGTCGTGGCCGCCGCCTTCCTCGCCGGTGCCGTGCTGTCGTGGCGGATGTCGCGCTCCGGGGAGGAGGAGACCGTCGAGCGGGTCCCCACCGCCCGGAGCGCGATGCTGAGCGCCTTCGCGGTCATCTTCGTGGCCGAGTGGGGTGACCTCACCCAGATCCTCACCGCCGACCTGGCGGCCAGGTACGGTGCGCCGTTCTCCGTGGCGGTCGGCGCGGTGGCCGCCCTCTGGGCCGTCGCCGCCATCGCCGTCACCGGGGGCCGGACGCTCCTCCGCTTCGTCAGCATCCGGCGCATCCGGCTGGTCACCGCCGGCGTCCTCGTCGTCCTGGCGGGCTACGCCGCCTGGTCGGCGGCCCGGTGAAGCCGGGCCCCCCGCCCCGCACCCTGATTCAGGGTCGCCAGTGCCGCCGCCGGAGGAGGCGGAGGCCGTTGAGGCCCACCACGACGGTGGAGCCCTCGTGGCCGGCGACCCCGAGGGGCAGGGGGAGGTGCCCGGCGAGGTCGACGCTGACGAGGGCGGCGATGACGAGCGCGGCGAAGGCGAGGTTGACGGTGACCACGCGGCGGGCGTGGCGGGCGAGGCGGAGGGCGGCGGGGAGCGCGCCGAGCTCGTCGCGTACGACGACGACGTCGGCGGTCTCGAGCGCGAGGTCCGAGCCGTGGCGCCCCATGGCCACGCCCACGTGGGCGGCGGCGAGGGCGGGGGCGTCGTTGACGCCGTCTCCCACCACCGCCACGCGGGCACCGTCGGCCTGCATGGCCTCGACGGCGGTCACCTTGTCGGCAGGCAGCAGCGAGGCCCGCAGCTCGCCGATGCCGACCTCGGCGGCGAGGGCGGCGGCCGCGCTCGGGTTGTCCCCGGTGAGCAGGACGGCCGGACCGGCCGGGGCGAGTTGCTGGAGCCGGGTGACGGCGACGGCGGCGTCGGGGCGGACCTGATCGAGCAGGCCGAGCACGCCGGCGGGCTCGCCGTCGACGGTGACGACGACGGCGGTGCGGCCGGCGCCCTCGAGCTCCGCCACGGCGCGGCGGGCCGCCCGGGCGAGGGCGCCGGGGGCCTCGTCACACCGGTCGGGGCGGCTCACGCTGATCCGGTGGCCGTCGACGGTGGCGGTGACGCCCCGGCCCGGCTGGGAGACGAACCCGCCGGCGGCGGGGACGGCCAGGTCGCGGGCGCGGGCGGCGTCGACGACCGCCCGGGCGAGGGGGTGCTCGCTGGCGGCTTCGGCGCCGGCGGCCCGGGCCAGGAGCTGCTGCTCGCCGAGGCCGGGGGTGAGGGTACGGACGGTGTCGAGGCGCGGCACGCCGCGGGTGAGGGTGCCGGTCTTGTCGAACGCGACCCGGGTGGTCTCCCCGAGCTGTTCCATCGCCACCGCCGACTTGACCAGCACGCCGTGGCGGCCGGCGTTGGCGATGGCGGCCAGGTAGGGGGGCATGGTGGCCAGCACCACCGCACACGGGGAGGCCACGATCATGAACGTCATCGCCCGCAGCAGCGTCGGTTGGAGCGCGGCGCCGAGGAGCAGGGGGACGACGAACAGGGCGAGGGTGACGGTGACCATGCCGATCGAGTAGCGCTGCTCGACCCGGTCGATGAACAGCTGCGTGCGGGCCTTGGTCTCGCTCGCCCGCTGGACCAGGGCGACGATGCGGGCCACGACCGATTCGGCCGCCGGGCGGGTCACCTCCACGGTGAGGGCCCCCGCCCCGTTGAGGGTGCCGGCGAAGACCTCGTCGCCCGGGGTCTTGGCCACGGGCAGCGGTTCGCCGGTGATCGACGCCTGGGCCACGTCGCTCGCCCCGGTGAGCACCCGCCCGTCGGCGGCGATGCGCTCGCCGGGGCGGATCACCACCCGGTCCCCGACCCTCAGCGCCTCGGCGTCGACGATGGACTCGGTGCCGTCCTGGTCGAGTCGGCTGGCCCGCTCCGGGGCCCGGGTGAGCAGCGAGGTCACCGCCTCGCGGGTGCGCCGGGTGGAGACCGCCTCGAGCGCCCCGGAGGTGGAGAAGATCACGATGAGCAGCGCACCGTCCGGGGCCTGACCGATCCCGGCCGCCACCAGGGCGGCGACGACCATGAGCAGGTCCACGTCGAGTGAGCGGTCCCGCAGGGCCCGCAGCCCGGCCAGACCGGGCTCCCAGCCGCCAGTGGCGTAGCAGCCGGCGAAGCACACGTCGGCCGCCCAGCCCACCCCCGCCCCCCGGGCGGCGAGGGCGAGCAGGAACAGCACCAGCGCCAGCGCCGCCCAGCGCACCTCGGCCTGCGTCGCCAGTGACCCCCACCACCACCACCGCTGCCGCCTCCCCTCCGGCCCGACCCCCGGCGCAGCCCTGCCGCCGGGTCGGTCGCCGACGGCGACGGGGACGGGATCGACGTGCCCGTCCTGCTCGCAGGTGGCGGTGTGGCTCACCCCGCCGACACTACAGCCCTGTCGTTCGCACCATCATCGGAGTATCGTGAGATCCATGTCCCGTCCCGAGCACGGCGGCGCGCCCGCCGCCCCGGTTGCTCCGGCCGCCGTGGAGCTGCCGAGCGACGGGCAGGTACGGGCGGCGGTGACCGCCTTCGCCATGCTGGCCGAGCCGACCCGCCTGCGGTTGTTGTGGTTGGTCTCCGCCGAGGAGCTCGACGTGTCGAGCCTGGCGGCCCGGCTCGCCACGAGCGTGTCCATCGTCTCCGCCCATCTCGCCAAGCTACGCCTGGCCGGCCTGGTCGAGACCCGCAAGGACGGCCGCCACGTCCTGTACCGGGCCCGGGACACCCACGTGCGCAGGCTCATCGCCGAGGCGATGTTCCACGCCGACCACCAGATCACCAGGGCAGCCGACCATGACTGAGCCCCACCAGGACCACGACCACGACCACTCGCACGGCCACGGGCACGGGCACGACCACCATCACCACGGGGGACTGCGGGGGGTCCTCGAAGGCCTGTTCCGCCCGCACAGCCACGACCCGGCCGACAGCGTCGACGACGCCGTGGCTTCCTCGAGGGAGGGGATGCGCACCCTGAAGGTGTCCCTCGGCGGCCTGGCGGCCACGGCGGTGGTGCAGCTGGCGATCCTGGTCCTCTCCGGGTCGGTCGCCTTGCTGGCCGACACGATCCACAACTTCGCCGACGCCCTCACGGCCGGCCCGCTCGCCGTGGCGTTCTGGATCGGGCGGCGCCCGCCCGACCGCCGCTACACCTACGGCTACGGGCGGGCCGAGGACCTCGCCGGCGTGTTCGTGGTCCTCGTCGTCGCCGCCTCGGCGGTCGTCGCCGCCTACGAGGCGGTCGGCCGCCTGCTCCACCCCACCCCGGTGGACCACCTGCCGTGGGTGGCGGTCGCCGGCCTGGTCGGCTTCGCCGGCAACGAGATCGTCGCCCGCTACCGGCTGCGGACCGGGCGGCGGATCGGCTCCGCCGCCCTCGAGGCCGACGGCTACCACGCCCGCACCGACGGCTTCACCTCCCTGGCCGTGGTGGCCAGCGCCATCGGCCTGGCGGCGGGCTGGCGCACCGCCGACGCCGTGTTCAGCCTGCTCATCACCGTCAGCATCCTCGTGGTGGTCCGCAGCTCCGCACGAGACATCTACCGGCGGCTCATGGACGCCGTCGACCCGGACCTCGTCGCCCGAGCCGAGTCGGTCCTCGCCGGCACGCCAGGCGTCCAACGCGTCGAGACCGTCCGGCTCCGCTGGGTCGGCCACGCCCTCCACGCCGAAACCGACCTCGCCGCCGACACCACCCTCACCCTCGGCGCCGCCCACGACATCGCCGAGCACGCCCGCCACCGCCTCCTCCACCAGGTCCGCAGGCTCGATTCGGTCACCGTCCACATGAACCCCTGCGGCCACGACGGCACCGACCCCCACGCCGTCACCGCCCACCACGCCCAGGCCCCGGCGCTCACGGGGCAGACCCCGACCGACCAGCGGAGCGAGCCGTGACCCGCCCAACCCTCCCCCACCCCACCCGCCCGTGGTGACGCCAGCCCCCGGCAACCCCACCCCGACGCTCGAGCCCCACGCGGCC
>DASSZM010000233.1:0-8920 GCA_035702855.1 Acidimicrobiales bacterium
AGCGGCACGACGGCGCGGCCGAAGGGGGTGCAGCTCACGCACCGCAACTGCTGGCTCAACGCCGTGACCTTCGGCTGGCACGTCGGGGTGCGGGAGCAGGACGTGTTCATGCACACCCTCCCGATGTTCCACTGCAACGGGTGGGGGATGCCCTACGCCGTCACGGCGATGGGCTGCAAGCAGGTCGTCGTCCGCAAGATCGACGGCGAGGAGATCCTCCGGCGGGTCGAGGAGCACGACGTGACGCTGCTCTGCGGCGCCCCGGCGGTGGTCAACGCCATCCTGGACGCGGCGGCGGCCCGCATGGCCCGGGCTCAGTACGTCCCGGGGCGCAGCGTGGTGCGCATCGTCGTCGCCGGTGCGCCCCCTCCGTCCCGCACGATCGAGCGGGTCGAGGTCGACCTCGGGTGGGAGTTCATCCAGATCTACGGGCTGACCGAGACCTCGCCTCTGCTCACGATCAACCGGGCGCCGGTGGTGTGGGACGACAACCCGCCGCTCGAGCGGGCACGCATGCAGGCCCGTGCCGGGGTCCCCGCCCTCGGGGTCCGGGTCAGGACCGCCCCGGACGGTGAGATCCTGGCCCGCTCCAACCACGTCTTCGCCGGGTACTGGCAACAGCCGGAGGAGACGAGCCGGGCGGTCGCCGAAGGCTGGTTCCACACCGGCGACGAGGGCTACGTCGACGAGGACGGCTACCTGGTCATCGCCGACCGCAAGAAGGACGTCATCATCACCGGCGGCGAGAACGTCAGTTCCGTCGAGGTGGAGGACTGCATCTACCAGCACGCCGCCGTGGCCGAGGTGGCCGTCATCGGCGTACCCGACGAGCGGTGGGGAGAGACGGTCAAGGCCCTCGTCGTGCGCCGACCCGACGAGAGCCTCGACGAGGACGCCGTCATCGCCTTCTGCCGTGACCGCATGGCCCACTACAAGTGCCCCACCTCGGTGGATTTCGTCGACAGCCTTCCCCGCACCGCCACCGGGAAGCTGCAGAAGTTCAAGCTCCGCCAGCCCTACTGGGAGGGGCGGTCCCGCCGGGTGAACTGACCGCCTGCCGTCAGCGTCGCCCGCCGAGGCGGCGGTCGGCGATCAGGTCCAGCACCAGGCCCGTCCAGCCGGTCTGGTGGGACGCCCCGAGCCCGGCGCCGTTGTCGCCGTGAAAGTACTCGTGGAACCAGACCTGGTCACGCCAGGCGGGGTCCTGCTGGAACAGCTGGGTGCCCCCGAACACCGGGCGGCGGCCGTCGGCGCCGCGCAGGAAGATCGACACGAGGCGGCGGCCGAGGTCGTCCGCCACCTCCGACAGCGTCAGCTGCACCCCTGATCCCGTCGGGTGCTCCACCCGCAGGTGGTCGTGGAAGTACCGCCCGTAGCGGTCGAGGGCCTCGATCAGCAGGTAGTTGAGGGGGAACCACACCGGTCCCCGCCAGTTGGAGTTGCCACCGAAGAGGTAGTTCGTCGACTCCGCCGGCTCGTAGTCGATGCTGGCGCTGTGGCCGTCGAGTTGCATGGTGTACGGGTTGTCCCGGAGGCGTGCCGACAGGGACCGCACGCCGTGGTCGGACAGCAACTCGCCCGGGTCGAGGCAGCGGTGCAACATGCGCACGAGGCGGGTCTGGTCGACGACCGAGAGCAGGCGGCTGCCCTCGTGGCCCGGTTCCTGCAGGTGGGCGACGTGGGAGGCGTACTCCGGCTTGTACCGGCAGAACCACTCGAGGCGCCGACGGAAGTCGGGCAGGTCCGCCAGGTCGTGGTCCTCGACGATGGCGGCGGCGAACAGCGCGATCGCCCCGGCGATCGAGACCACCCGGATGGGCGTGCGGGTCCCGTCGTCGAAGGCGAGCACGTCGTAGAAGTAGCCGTCGTCGTCGTCCCACAGCTCCTGGCCGCCCATGGCGGCGGCGATGTAGGTGAAGTGCTCGAGGAACTTGGTGGCCACGTCCTCGTAGACGTGGTTGTGGTGGGCGAGCAGCAGGGCGATCTCGAGCAGGTTGAGGGAGAACATCGCCATCCAGGCGGTCCCGTCGGACTGCTCGAGGCGGCCGGCGACCGGTAGGGGCCGCGACCGGTCGAACAGGCCGATGTTGTCGAGGCCGAGGAAGCCGCCGGCGAAGACGTTGTCCCCGGCCGCGTCCTTGCGGTTGACCCACCAGGTGAAGTTGAGCACCAGCTTGTGGAAGACCCGCTCGAGGAAGGCGAGGTCCACGCCGCCCTCCTCGCCGCGAGCCTCCCTCTTGGCGGCGTCGATCTCGGCGACCCGGAGGGCCGCCCAGGCCTGCACCGGGGGGTTGACGTCGGAGAAGTTCCACTCGTAGGCGGGGAGCTGACCGTTGGGGTGCTGGTACCACTCCCGCCCGAGCAGGACCAACTGCCGCTTGGCGAACTCGGGATCGAGGTGGGCGAGGGCGACGCAGTGGAAGGCCAGGTCCCACGACGCGTACCACGGGTACTCCCACGGGTCGGGCATGGAGATCAGGTCCCGGTTGTCGAGGTGGGGCCAGTCGCCGTTGCGGACCTCGCGCCGCTGCGGGGGTGGCGGCGGCTGACCCGGGTCGCCGTCGAACCAGCGCTCCACGTTGTAGTGGAAGAACTGCTTGGACCACAGCATCCCTGCGGCCGCCTGCCGCAGCACCAGGGCCTCGTCGGCGGTGGCGTCCTCGGGTGCCAGCGAGGCGTAGAACTCGTCGGCCTCGCGCCGGCGCCCGGCGACGACCCGGTCGAAGCCGTCGCCGAGGTCGGCGTCGCTCCGGCGGGACCAGCGCAGGCGGATGGAGGCGGTCTCGCCGGCGGCCACGGTCAGGCGGCGGCGCAGCGCCGCCTTGGTGCCCGTGCCGGCCGGGTTGACGGTCGGCATCCCGTGGATCACGTGCTGGCCGATGCCATCTTTGGGGTACGCCGGGCCGGGGACGCCGTAGAGGTGGCGCAGGTTGGTCTCGTTGTCGCAGAACAGCGGCTCGCCGGTGCCGACCAGGTACCAGCCCCCGAGCTCGGGGAGCTCGGCCCGGACGGCGGTGGGCGCGTCGGACTCGGGCGCCGGGGCGCCGCCGGCGCCGGTGGCCGCCGCGGAGCCGGTGCCCGGCGGGCCGGGCGACAGCGCCAGCGTCGGGCGCGCGTTGCCGGGCTTCCAGGTCCATCGGTTGCGGAACCAGACCGTCGGCAGGAGCTCGATGGTGGCGGCGTCGGCGCCGGCGTTGCGCACCTCGATGAGCCAGCACAGGTCGTCGGGGTCGGCCTTGGCCCACGTCACGGTGACCACCCAGTAGCGGTCCCGGGCGAACACACCGGTGTCGAGCAGCTCGTACTCGGGCTGGAGCCGGTTGCGGGCGGCGTTGGTGCCCCGGAGGTCGTCGTAGGGGAAGGGGTCCTGTGGGTAGTGGTACCGCCAGCGCAGGTACGACCCGGTGGGGGTGGCGTCGAGGTACCACCAGTAGTCCTTCACGTCCTCGCCGTGGTTGCCCTGGGCGTTGGTGAGCCCGTAGGCCCGTTCCTTGAGGGTCGGGTCGACGCCGTTCCACAGGCCCAGGGCGAGGCACACCAGCTGCTGGTCGTCGCAGACGCCCCCAAGGCCGTCCTCGCTCCAGCGGTAGGCACGGCTCGACGCGTGCTCGAAGGGGAAGTACGCCCACGCGTCGCCGTCGGCGGAGTAGTCCTCGCGCACGGTGCCCCAGGCCCGTTCCGAGAGGTAGGGACCCCACCGGCGCCATGCCACGCCTTGGTGGTCGGCTTCGTCGAGGCGCCCCTGCTCGGCGGTGCGCCCGGTTCCGGCAGCGGCCGTCATCGCCGGTCGGGCCGGGACGGGAGCCGGGCGACGCTCAGGTAGAAGTCGTCGATCTGGTTGATCACCCGGACGAACTCGGCGAAGTCGACCGGCTTGGGGACGTAGGCGTTGGCGTGCAGGTCGTAGGCGCGCACGATGTCCTCCTCCGCTTCGGACGTCGTCAGGACGACGATCGGGATGGACCGCAGACCCTGGTGCGCCTTGACCTCGGCCAGCACCTCCCTCCCGCTGCGTCGCGGCAGGTTGAGGTCGAGCATCACCAGGTCGGGCCGGGGCGCCGCTTCGAAGGGTGGCCTGCGGTACAGGTAGTCGAGGGCGGCGTCGCCGTCGGAGACGGTGAACAGCTCGTGATCCAGGTGGGCCTGTTCCAGCGCCTCGGTGATGATGAGGACGTCGCCCGGGTCGTCCTCGACCAGCAGGATCCTGCTGGTGGTCCTCGGCGGGTCAGCCGGCACTCGACGTTCCTCCTGCTCGCTCTGCCGGCAGCGTAAAGCGGATCGTGGTGCCGTGCTCGCGCCCCGCCTGCACGCCGATGCTGCCGCCGTGGAGCTCCACGATGCGGCGGCACATGGCCAGGCCTATGCCGGTGCCCTCGTAGCGCTCGCGGGTGTGCAGGCGGGTGAAGACGTCGAAGATCCGCTCCGAGTGCGCGGCGTCGATCCCGATGCCGTTGTCGGCCACCTCCAGTCGCCAGCCGTCCCCGTCCCGGGTGGCCGCGACCTCCACGACGGGGGGCTCGTCGCCGCTGCGGAACTTCACGGCGTTGTCGACCAGGTTCTGCCAGAGCGCCACGAGCAGCGGGCCGTTGCCGGGAACGGCGGGCAACGGCGTGCAGCGGACCACCCGGGCGCCGCTGTCCTCGATGGGCGTCGCCAGGTTGGTCTCCGCCTCCCGCAGGCAGGCGTCGAGGTCGACGACGCTCCACTCGTGGCGGCTGCCGCCCACCAGCGAGAAGTGGAGCAGGTCCCGGACCAGGGCCTGCATCCGCTTGGCGCCGTCAGCGGCGAACGCGACGTACTGGCGTCCCCGGTCGTCGAGTTGGGCGCTGTAGCGCTCCTCCAGCAACTGGCAGAAGGCGGCGACCTTGCGGAGCGGCTCCTGCAGGTCGTGGGAGGCAGCAGCGGCGAACTGGGCGAGGTCCCGGTTGGAGCGGGCGAGCTCCTCGCTGCGGGCGGCCAGGTCCGCGTGGGCCTGCTCGAGCTCCCGCAGGTCGTGCACCACGCGCCGGCGCATCTCGTCGATGGCGTCGGCGAGCTCGGCTACCTCGGCGGGGCCGGCGGGCCGCACCGGGTGCTCGAGGGCGCCGTCGGTGACCCGGCGCGCGTCGCTGCCGACGGTCGTGAGGGGGGTGAGCACGCCCCGGCGGACGCCGGCGCGAAGTGCGACGAGCAGGGCGATGGCGGCGGCGAAGACCGCGGCGACCACGATCTCCAGGACGAGCAGGGAGCGGTCGAAGGCGGCGACGGCCGCCCGCCGCCGGCTGTCGACGTCGTCGAGGACACTGGCGAGGTCGGTGCGGACGCGGGCGAGCTGCGTGGTGCCGCGAGCCAGGACGGCCAGGCCGGCGGGGGGATGGGGCGACACCTCCGCCCGCAGCGTCCGCTCCCAGGTCCGCGCCGCTGCCTCCGTCCGGCCGAGGTCGTCGCCGCTGAGGTCACCGCCCGGGAGCTCGGCTCGCAGGGCCTGGCTGGCCCGTCGGGAGTCGCGCAGGTCGCTCCGGTACAGCGTCAGCGCGCGGGGGTCGCCGTCGAGGAAGTACTCGCGCGCCCCCACGGACGCGCCCACCAGGTCGCTCTGGTAGGCCTGCAACTCGGCCAGCGAGGGGTCGAGGCGCTGGAGGAGCAGCGCCCGCTCGTCGGCGGCGATGTGGAGGAACAACCCGCTCACCACGAGCCCGCCGGCGAGGAAGGTGCCGACGACGGCGAAGATGGCCGACGCCTGCCATCGGAGGCTGTGTCGGCGGGGCGGGGGGGCGGCGGCGCCCCGCCCCGGGTGCTCCTGATCGGGCCGCCCGCAGCCGCCGTCGTCCGGCCCACGGTGGGGGAGTCGTCGGCGGAGGGCGGAGGGAGCGCGCGGGCGGGAGGGTGTCGCGGGGAGAAGAGTACGCGAAGTACCCATGTTTGCTGGCATGTTGGGGCCGAGAAGCATCGAATCCCTTGACTTGCAAGGGAAATACTTGACCTGCGACCGAAAAGGCTCTTTGATTGCAGTCATCTTCCCCAAGCCCCCAGGAGGTGGCGGTGAACAAGTCAGAGCTCATCGAAGCGGTGGCCGCGGCTGCAGGTCTCGATCGCAAGCAGGCCGACGCAGCGGTCGGTGCCTTCGTGGACTCGGTCGTGACCACGGCGAGGGCGGGTGAGAGCGTCTCGATCTTCGGGTTCGGGACCTTCAAGCCGACGGCGCGGGCCGCTCGGACGGGGCGCAACCCCCAGACGGGCGCCCCCGTCAAGATCGCCGCCTCGAAGAGCGTCAAGTTCCAGCCGGCGACGGCGTTCAAGAGCGCCCTCAACAGCAAGAAGACGGCGGCCAAGAAGACGGCGGCCAAGAAGGCCACCCCGACGAAGGCGACAGCCAAGGCCACGACGAAGGCGGCGGCGACCAAGGCGGCGGCCGCCAAGGCGACCAGCCGCGCGTCGGCCAAGGCCACCAAGGCGCCGGCCAGGGCGACCAAGGCGCCCGCCAAGGCCGCCTCGTCGGCGAAGAAGCGTTGAGCCCCTCGAAGGCTCCGGCCGGCGGGCGGGCCACAGCCCGCACGTCGTCCGGGGCCTCGAAGGCCGCCGGCAGGGCATCGGGTCGCAAGACCGCCGCCGCTCCAGCGGCCGGGCGGGGCGGCGCGGAGCGGGCGACGGCGACCAAGAAGGCGCCCGCCGCGACGGGTGCGGCCAAGAAGGTGGCCGCCAAGAAGACGACCGCCAAGAAGACGACCGCCAAGAAGACGGCGGCCGAGAAGGCGCCGGCGAAGAAGGCGCCCGCCGGCAGGAGCCCGGCGGCGAAGGCCCCGGCGGCGAAGGCGGCGTCGGCGCGCGCCGCGGCCGCCTCCGCGACGCGCGCGGCCACGGTCCGGGCGGCCGAGGTGCGAGCCCGCCGCGCGGCGGCACCCGCTCGGCAGAGTCCCTCGGCCGGCTGAGGGCAGGCAGCGAGCCCCGTCAGAGACGGTCCAGCAGCCGGAAGGCCTCGGCCGGCCCGCGGCCGGCGGCGGCGCCCTGCTGGAGGAGGCGCCCGAGGATGCGGCCCCGGAAGGCCGCCTCCTCTTCGAGGGTCGGGCCGTCGGGACCCTCGTAACCCATGGTGGAGCGGTACTGGCTGCGGTGGGCCGCGATCGCGTGCAACTTGCGCTCCTCCCAGCCGTCCACGACCTCGAGGTGGTTGGGTTCGTCGGCCTCCCACAACAGCAGGGCCGCGGGGCGGTGCGCGGCCAGTCCCTGCTCGGGGAAGAACAACGGATCACGCGCCGCCACGATGCTGTCGGTGACGAGGAAGCCGGCGTTGCGGTGGTCCGGGTGCAGGCGGTAGCGACGCCACGGGTCGTGGCCGAGCACGACGTCGGGGCGGACACGGCGGATCTCGTGCGCCACCTGCCAGCGCTGCCGCAGGCCGGCCTCGAGCTCACCGTCCGGCCAGTCGAGGAACATGACCGGCCCGCCTCCCAGACGCCGCGCCGCCTCGCGTTGCTCCTCGTGGCGTCGGGCGACGAGCGTGGCCCGCTCCTCGCCGGGATCCCAGGAGCCGCGCGACCCGTCGGTGCACACCAGGTGGTGGATGCGGCAGCCCACGGCCGCCCACTTCGCCAGTGTCGCCCCGCAACCGAACTCGACGTCGTCGGGGTGCGCGCCCACCGCCAGTGCCACCGCGGGCGGTGCCAGGTCGACCGACTCGATGCCCGTCATCCGGCCGTGTCGGGGGGCGGCATCCCCGCGGCGCCGGCCACGCCGGCGAGGTCGCCGGGGACGTCGACGTCCCAGCCCAGCGTCGGGGCCTCCACCACCCGGACCGGGCCCCCGAGCCGCTTGGCCTCCGCCAGGTGCCGGGCGAAGGACCCCGGGCCGTAGGAGAAGGCGAACCTCGAGGAGGTGGGTACGGCGAGCACGTTGGTCCCGTCGCAGCGTCGGTCGGGCACGATCGTGGTGCCGGCGAAGTCCGCGACCCATCGCAGGTCGTCGGCGAGCGGCAGGTCGCCGGCGGCGACGATCACCAGCTCGGCGCCGTAGCCGGCCAGGTGGGCGACGCCCTGCTGCACGGCCCGGTTGAGCCCACGTCCGGGGGCCCACACGACGAGTGCCCCCTGCTCGCGGGCCCAGGCGGCGACCTCGCGGTCGTCGCAGACCACCGCCACGGGCAGGCCGCGCCCGGAGCGGACCACCGCCTCGGCCATCCGCCTGGCCAGGTCCGCCCGGCGCCCGGGGCTCAGGACCGGCGAGAGCCGTAGCTTGGCGTCGGCGAACGCCTTGACGGGCACCAGCACGGCGGCCGGACCGAACCAGCCGGGCGCCGCGGCGCTGGGGGTGGCCACAGGCGGACACTACCCCGGACGGCACGGTGACCCGACGCAGCGGCGGTAGCGTCGAGCGGCGATGGCGACGGGACGGGCGGGGCCTGAGGTAGGGCGGGCGTTGCCGCCCTCGGCCGCGGGTTGGGTGTGGCCGCACTGGCTGCACCGCCAACTCGACCCGGGCTCGCCGGCGACGCTGCCGCTGCCCGACGCACTCCACAACCGCACCGGGCGTAACTGGACGGTCCTCGGGGTGCCCGACCATCCGGCCCGTTGGATCGTGGACGGCCGTGGACTGCTCGCGCCCGAGGGCGCCTGCTGGGGGCTCGACTGGGTCGTAGGTGGTCCCGACCACTGGCACGTGCCGGCCCACGCCGGCACCGTGCGGCAACGGCTGGTGGAAGCCGCCCCGGTGGTCGAGACGAGCATGCGCCTCCGTGACGGCGACGTCCGTCACCGCTGCTGGGCGGAGCAGGGTGAGGGCGGCCCGGCGGCCTGGGTCGAGGTGTACAACGGCGGCGCCGACGCCGTGGCGGTCGGCGTCGCCCTGCGCCCCTTCGGCCCGGCGGGCCTCGGTCGGCTCTGGACCGTCGGGATGTCACCGAAGCAGCTGTACGTCGAGGGACTGCCGGTCGCCGAGGCGGTGGTCC
>DASSZM010000038.1:0-23696 GCA_035702855.1 Acidimicrobiales bacterium
GGCGCCGAGCCCCACTGGGACTCGAAGGCCTCCGTCTCGACGGCCAGCACCCGCTCCGCTTCGTTCAGCTCGTCGGCCTCGGGCAGCAGGCGCTGGGCCTCGGCCTCGGTCCCGGCCAGCCGCTCGGCCAGGGTGGCCGCCTCGGCCTCGAGGCTGGCCACCACGCCGGCGTCCACGGTGACCGCCAGCTCGCGGGCCAGGTTGCGCCGGCGCTGCTCGAGGAGGGCGACCGCCCCGGCGGCGCGGGCCCGCAGCCGCTCCGCGCGCGACACCGCCTCGGCCAGGTCGGCGACGTCGCTGCGCTCGCGGGACTCGGCGAGCTCCGCCTCGCCGGTGGTGACCTCGGCGTCGAGGTCGGCGAGCGAGTCGCGCATCTGCGCCTCGGCCGCCACCAGCTCGTCCTTGCGCTCGGCCGCCCCCGACAGCCGCGACTCGATGGCGGCCAGCTCCCGGCCGGCGAGGAAGCGCCGCAGGGCGGTGAGCTCGTAGACCACGTCGTCGTGGCGGCGGGCGGCGTCCGCCTGCTTCTCCAGCGGGCGCAGCTGGCGGCGCACCTCGCGCAGCAGGTCCTGGAGGCGCAGCAGGCTGCCCTCGGTGGCCTCGAGGCGCCGCTCGGAGCGCTCCTTGCGCCGGCGGTACTTGAGGACGCCGGCTGCCTCCTCGATGACGAGCCGGCGCTCCTCGGGCCGGGACGTGAGGATGGCGTCGAGGTTGCCCTGGGAGACGATCACGTGCTGCTGGCGGCCGACGCCGGTGTCGGAGAGGAGCTCCTGCACGTCCAGGAGGCGGCAGGGGACCCGGTTGATGGCGTACTCCGACTCGCCGGTGCGGAACAGGGTCCGGGTGATCGTCACCTCGGAGAACTCGATGGGCAGGAGCCCCGCGGCGTTGTCGATGGTCAGCGACACCTCGGCCCGCCCGAGGGCGGCGCGCTTGGGCGTCCCGGCGAAGATGACGTCCTCCATCTTGGCCGAGCGCACGGTGCGGGGGCCCTGGGCCCCGAGGACCCAGGCGACGGCGTCGACGACGTTGGACTTGCCGCTGCCGTTGGGCCCGACCACGACGGTGACGCCGGGCTCGAACTCGAGGGTCGTCGTGTCGGCGAAGGACTTGAAGCCCTTGAGGGTCAACGACTTCAGGAACACGGTCCGCCCAACCTAGTGGTCCCGGCGGGCCCTGCCGGGTGATGCCGGCGGGGTCAGCGCTGGCAGCGCGGGCAGCTGAAGGTGCTCCGCCCGCCGTCGCTGACCCGCCGGATCGGCCGGCCGCAGCGGGCGCACGGCCGGCCCTCCCGGCCGTAGGCCCGGTGGTGCAGCTGGTAGCTGCCGACGACCCCGGCGAGGTCCCGGTACTGCTCGTCGGCGATCGACGAGCCACGGTGGGCGATGGCGGCGAGCAGGATGTCCCGCATCGCCGGGTGCAGCCGCCGCAGGGCGGCGCCGCCGAGGGCGCCGGCCGGGCGGTCGGGGCCGATGCGGGCCGCCCAGAGGATCTCGTCGGCGTAGATGTTGCCGATCCCGGCGACGACCTGCTGGTCGAGCAGCAACGGCTTGATCCTCCGGCGCCGGCCGGCGAGGAGCCTCCCCAGGCTGGCGGCGTCGGGGACGCCCTCCAGGGCGTCGGGGCCGAGGTGGGCGAGCTCGGCGGGCACGCCCCCCGCGCCCGGCGCCGCCACGAACACCTCGCCGAAGGTGCGGGGGTCGACGAAGCGCAGCTCGCGGCCGTCGTCGAGCTGCCAGCGGACGTGGGTGTGGGCCAGGGCGGGGGTGCCCGCCGGCACCAGCCGGAGCTGCCCGCTCATGCCGAGGTGGACGACCACGACGTCGGCGGTGTCGAGGCGGACCAGCAGGTACTTGCCGCGCCGGTCCACGCCCGCGACCTTCCGGCCCTGCGTGCGCGCCACGAGCGGCCCGGCGCTGCCGTGGCGGCGGACGGTGCGCTGGCCGGTGGCGGCCGCGCCGACCAGCCGGCGGCCGGTCAGGGCGTCCTGCAGGTCCCGCCGGACGGTCTCGACCTCCGGCAGCTCGGGCACGCGGCGGTCAGCCTCCGGGAGGGCCGCCGGGTCCGGCGGGGTCGGGCCCGGAAGCGTCGGGTCCGGGCCGGCCGAGGGGAGCGGCCCCGTTGGAGCCCCGCGGGGCGGCGCCCACCACCGCCGGGCCGTCGTCGGCGGCTTCCGCCTCGGCCAGCGCCTCCCACGCCTCGCGGGCGGCGGCCTGCTCCGCCTGCTTCTTGCTCCGGCCCCGCCCACGGCCGCGCACCTGCCCGCCGATCGCGACGACAGCGTCGAAGTGCTTGGCGTGGTCGGGGCCGTGGTCGCGCACGCGGTACTCGGGAAGCTGGTCGAAGCGGCGCGAGCACAGCTCCTGCAGGCGGGTCTTGTAGTCCTGCCCGCCCGGGCCGGCGGCAGCCTCCTCGATGCGGTCGCCGAGGAGGCGGAGCACCAGGGAGTCGGCGGCGTCCCGGCCCCGGTCGAGGTAGACGGCCCCGATCACCGCCTCCATGGCGTCGGCGAGGATCGACGACTTGTGCCGCCCGCCGGAGGCGTCCTCGCCCTTGCCGAGCAGCAGGGCCGCCCCCAGGCCGAGCTCGCTGGCCAGCTCCGCCAGCGCCGCCGAGTTGACGAGGGAGGCCCGCACCTTGGCGAGCTCGCCCTCCGGCAGGGCGGGATAGGCCCGATAGACGTGGTCGGTGACGGCCAGCCCGAGGACGGCGTCCCCGAGGAACTCGAGCCGCTCGTTGCTGTCGTAGCCCGGGTTCTCCGCGCACCAGCTGCGGTGGGCCAGGCTCTGGGACAGCAACTGGCCGTCGGCGACCGACCAGCCGACCCGCTCCGCCAGCGCCCACATCGCCGGGGTCGTCGGCAGGGCGCGGCCATCCCCCGGTTCGCCCTGCGGGGGGACCACCGGAGTGGGATCCCGGGATGCATCCCCGGCGGGCGCGCCGGCGGTGCCGTTCGCCCGATCCGCTCCCCCCGCTCGCCCGGTCGTCAGTGGCTCCCGAGCTTCGCCGTGACGTAGTCGACCGCGTCGCGGACCGTCTTCAGGTCCTCGAGGTCCTCGTCGTCGATGTGGAAGCCGACCGTGCGCTCGCCGAGCTCCTCCTCGAGGGCCTCGACGAGCTCGATCAGCGCCAGCGAGTCGGCGCCGAGGTCATCGAAGCTCGACCCCTCGCTGATGGCGGAGGGCTCGACTTCCAGGATCTCGGCCAGCGAGTTGCGTACCAGCTCGAGGACGCCGGCACGATCGGGCTTACTGCCTTCGACGTGGGTTTCTGCAGGCAAAGGAATCTCCTCGGGGCGGTCCGAACTGTACCGGAGGACGACGAACGGCAAACCTCGACGCGGCTGCTAGCCCCCCGGTGCCCTGCCGCCGATGGCGGCGGCGAGGCGGCCGACGAGGTCGGCATCGATGGCGTCGTGGGCGACGCGCACCGCGTTGACGATGGCACGGGCCGACGACGACCCGTGGCTGATGATGCAGTTGCCCCGGACGCCGAGCAGCATCGCCCCGCCGTAGGTGTCGGGGTCGAGCTCGGCGGCGAGGGGCACGAGCGCCGGCAGGAGCACCTGCCCGGCCTCCTTGGTGGCCTCGTCGGTGTCGAAGGCGGCGAGCACGGCGCGCACCGCCGCCCGCCATGCCCCCTCGATGGTCTTCAGCACCACGTTGCCGCTGAAGCCGTCGGTGACGACCACGTCGACGCCGTCGGTCGTCACGTCCCGGCCCTCGACGTTGCCGATGAAGTGCACGTCGGGGCCGGCCGCCCCGGCGGCGAGCAGCTCGTGGGTCTCCTTCACAAGCGAGGTGCCCTTGCTGCGCTCCTCGCCGATCGACAGCAGCCCCACCCGGGGCTCGTCGATCCCGAAGCGGTGACGGGCGTAAGCGGAGCCCATCTGGGCGAACTGGACGAGCCAGGCCGCGCTGCACTCGGCGTTGGCGCCGGCGTCGAGCACGATCGTGGGGGTCGACCCGGGCACGGGGATCGGCGTGGCGATCGCCGGCCGGCCCACGCCCCTGATCCGGCCCATCCGCAGCAGGGCGGACGCCATCGTGGCGCCGGTGTTGCCGGCGCTGACCATCGCCCCCGCCTGCCCGTCGCGCACCGCCTCGGCCGCCCGGACGAGCGACGAGTCCTTCTTGGTGCGCACGGCGGCGGCGGGGTCGTCGTGCATCTCGATGACCTCGCTCGCGGACAGCACGGGCAGGCCGCCGGTGTCCCCGATGCGATCGGGGTCGCCGACGAGCACGATCTCGACGCCGAGCTCCTCGGCAGCCTGGCGGGCGCCGGCGACGATCTCGTCGGGAGCGCGGTCACCGCCCATGGCGTCGATCGCCACGGACCGGGGGCCGGCGGTCAACGGCGGCTCAGCCGACGTCGAGGGCCTGGCGGCCCTTGTACCAGCCACAGGTCGGGCACACGACGTGCGGGACCTTCGCCTGGTGGCACTGGGGGCACACGCTGCGGGCCGGGGCGCTCAGCGTCCAGTTGCTGGCCCGGCGGCTGCGGGTCTTCGCCTTGGAGGTCTTCTTCTTGGGGACGGCCATGTCGGCGCGAAGCTTTCTCGTCGAGGGAGGGCGCGCGCCCGGGAGGGGCGACGCGGACCGGGAAAGTCTAGTCGGTCCCGGTCGACGAGGACGAGCCGCCCCCGGGAGGCCCACCGCCGTCGGGCCCGGACCCCTCCTCCGCCCGGAGGGCGTCGAGCGCCGCCCAGCGGGGGTCGGCGACCTCGGTGGCACAGCCGCAGGGACCGTCGGCCAGCTCGGCACCGCAGGTGGGGCACAGCCCCTGGCAGTCCTCGCGGCACAGCGGCGCCAGCGGCAACGCCAGCAGGAGGGCGTCGCGGGCCAACGGCTCGAGGTCGAGCTGGTCGGTCCCGAGGGCGTAGGTCTCCTCGTCGTCGCCGCCGCCGGGCCGGTACAGCTCCCGCACCGGCGCCTCGATGCTGCCGCCGACGGGCCGCAGGCAGCGGCGGCAGGAGCCGACCCACGTGGAGCGCACCGTGCCCTCCGCCTCGATGCCGCCGACGACGACCGACAGCTCGACGTCCACGGTGGTCTCGGCGTCGGCGGGGACGACGGTGTCGGCCACCCGCAGCTCGCCGAGCCGGCCGCTGCGGCACTCGTGGTGCTGGGTGCCCACCGCCCGGCGGAGGGCCGTGACGGGCACCAGCCACGGGCTCGCACCCACGCCTACCCCTCCCTGCCCGCGCGCCCCCCGGTGAGGGGCGCGCTCACTCGAACTGGTCCTGGTCGAAGAAGGCTTCGGTGGCGACGATGGTGTCGTCGGTCGCGCCGGCGCCGGCGACGGTCCCGTTGCTGCGCTCCGAGGCCGGGGAGACCGGCGTGGCCGCCAGCTTCTGGCGGCCGGCGGCGACGGTCTTCAGGGTCCGCTCGAGGACGATCTCGAAGGCCGCCAGCTTCTGGTCGGCGTAGTCCTCGGACTCGAGGCGCAGCCGCCGGGCCTCGTCGCGGGCCGCCTCGATGATGTCGCGGGCGGTGTGGTTGGCCTCCCGGACGATCTCGGTTCGCTGCACCATCCGCTCGGCGCGCTGGCGGGCGGCCTGGAGGATGTCCTCGCCCTCCCGCTGCATCTTGCCGAGGTACTCCTCGCGCTCCTTCAGCATCCAGCGGGCCTGGCGGAGGTCCTGCGGCAGGCGCGCCAGGGCGTCCTCCAGCAGCTCGAGGACCTCCTCGCGGTTGTCGAGCTTCACCGACGACGACAGCGGCAGGGTGCGGGTCGACTCGATGATGTCGATGACCCGGCGGATCATCGCCTCGGCGTCGGGGCCGTCCTGGATCTGGAAGGTGCTCACGGCCTGCCGTCCCCGGAGAACCTGGCCTTGAGCATGGCCAGCACCGGCGCCGGGACCATCGACCCGATGCGGTCGGCGCCGCCGAAGTGGGCGAAGTCCCGCACGTACTTGGAGGCGATGAAGGTCGACTCGCTCGAGCAGGGGATGAACAGGGTCTCGTAGCCCGAGACCGCCTTGTTCATCTGGGCCTGCTGCAGCTCCGACTCGAAGTCCGACACGACCCGCAACCCCTTCACGATGACATCCGCCCCGACCTCCCGGGCGAGGTCGACGACGAGGCTGGAGAAGCTGGCGAGCGTCACGTTGGGCAGGTGGGCCACGGTGTCGGCGATCATCGCCTTGCGCTCGTCGAGGGTGAAGAGCGCCTCGGCCTTCTGGGGGTTGCGCATGGGCGCCACCACCAGGTGGTCGAACAGCTTGGCCGCCGTCTCGACGATCTCGAGATGGCCGTTGTGGAACGGGTCGAACGTGCCCGGGAACAGCGCGGTCCTCACCAGCCACCTCCTTCGGTCGTCTCCAGGATCGTGACCACGGTAGTGCCGTAGTTCCTGGTCCGGACAGTCTCCCATCCCGGGACCGCCTCCCACGGGGACCCCGTCTCGGCGACCACCAGCCCGGTGAGGGGGCGGAGCGCCCCGAGCAGCCGCGGCCAGTCCCGCCAGGCGTAGGGCGGGTCGGCGAGGACGACGTCGAATCGGCGGGGCGCCGCGGCGGCCCCCTCCGCCACCGCCCAGGCGAGCACCTCGCGCCGGAGCACCGTGGCCAGACCCGGGGCGTCGCCGACCACCGCGAGGTTGGCGCGGACGGCGGCGACCGCCGGCGGCGCCCGGTCCACGAACAAGGCGGTGGCGGCGCCACGCGACAGGGCCTCGACGCCGAGGGCGCCGCTGCCGGCGAACAGATCCGCCACCGCCGCGCCCTCCAGGCCACGCAAGCTGGTGAGCATGGAGAACAACGCCTCGCGCACCCGGTCGCTCGTCGGCCGGGTCGCCGACCCCGCCGGGGCGCGCAGCGGCCGACCCCTGGCGACCCCGGCGACGACCCGCATCCGGCCGACGGTACCGGCGGGCCGGCCGTGACGCCCGACCCGGCGGCGGGGCCCGACCCGACGATCACCTGCGTCGACTGCGGTGGGACCGCACACCTGCTCACCACCTGGCCCGACGACGACCCGCCCCGCCCCGGCGACCTCCTCGTGTACCGCTGCGCCGACTGCCTCGACCGCTGGGACGTGGTGATGCCCGATCCCGGCGACCCCGACGCCTGGGCCTGACCCCACCGACACCCCCGACCAAGGAGCAGTCACGATGAGCAACGACGCCACCGACCACGGTGCTGCCACGCCAGCGTCCCCCGGCGCGGTGTGGGACCAACGCTACGCCGACACCGACTGGCCCTCGGAGCCCGACGAGGCCCTCGTCGAGCTCGCCGCGGGGCTCCCACCCGGGCGGGCTCTCGACCTCGGGTGCGGACCCGGACGCAACGCCATCTGGCTGGCCGGGCAGGGCTGGACGGTGACCGGCGTCGACGCCTCGGCCGTCGGCCTGCGCATCGCCGGGGAGCGGGCCCGGGAGGCGGGCGTGACCCTCGAGCTGGTCCAGGCGGACGTCCTCACCTACACCCCACCGCCGGCGAGCGTCGACCTGGTGGTCGTCGCCAACCTCCACTTCGCACCCGGCGAGCGGGAGGGGTTCTTCAGCCGGGCGGCCATGGGCGTCCGCCCCGGCGGCCACCTCTACGTCAACGGCCACCACCTCGACGCGCTGGGGCTGGCCGGCCCCCCGGTGCCGGAGCGGCTCTACACCGAGGAGCTCCTCGCCGAGCTCCTGGCGCCGCTCGAGGTCGTGGTGTCCCGACGCGAGCGGCCGGGCCACGACGGCGGCCGACCGCTGGTCGACGCCGTCGCCTGGGCGACCGTGCCGCCGGGCGGGGGGCCCCGCTGAGCGCCGCGGCGGGGCAGGTCGCCGGTCGTCGGGACGGGGGCCCCGCTCAGCTCTTGAACAGGTACTCCTGCTCGTCGGGGTCCACCAGCAGGCGGAGCTCCTCGGCCAGCTCCGGGTTGCGGGCGAGCTCGCCGGAGTCCACCAGCTCGAAGGCGACCTCGCGCGCCTGGCCGACGGTCTTGCGGTGGCGGCGGAGGGACGCCAGCTTGAGGTCCGAGACGCCCTTCTGCCGGGCACCGAGGATCGTGCCCTCGCCCCGCAGGTCGAGGTCGATCTCGGCGAGGGCGAACCCGTCGGTGCTGTCGACGAGGGCCTGCAGGCGGGTCGCCGCCTCCTCGGTGGCCCCGGCCCCGAACAGGAAGCACCACGACTGGTCGGCGCCCCGCCCGACCCGGCCGCGCAGCTGGTGGAGCTGGGCCATGCCGAAGCGGTCGGCGTCCTCGATGACCATCACGGTGGCGTTGGGGACGTCGACGCCGACCTCGATCACGGTCGTGGCCACCAGCACGTCGAGCTTGCGCACCCGGTAGCGCTCCATCACGGCGTCCTTCTCCGCCGCCGGGAGCTGCCCGTGCAGGAGGCCGACACCGAGCCCGGCGAGCTCGCCGGCGGCGAGCTGCTCGTACTCCTCGGTCGCCGAGCGGGCCTGGACCCGCTCGGAGCCCTCCACCAGCGGGCAGACGACGTAGGCCTGGCGGCCGGCGGCGACCTCGGTCCGCACCCGCTCCCAGGCGGCCGCCTCCTCGAGCTCGCCGCGGGCCCACACCGTCGTCACCGGCGTCCGCCCGGGGGGCAGCTCGTCGAGGACGGTGGTGTCGAGGTCGCCGAAGACCGTCATCGCCGCCGTGCGGGGGATGGGGGTGGCGGTCATGACCAGCACGTCGGGCACCGACTCGCCGGCGCCCTTGGTGCGCAGCACCGCCCGCTGCTCGACGCCGAAGCGGTGCTGCTCGTCGATGACGACCGCCCCGAGGTCGGCGAAGGTGACCGCCTCGGTGAGCAGGGCGTGGGTCCCGACGAGGATGTCGATGCCGCCCTCGGCCAGGCGGGCGTGGAGCCTGGCCCGGGCGGCCGCGGTCGTGCGGTTGGTGAGCAGCCCGACGGTGACCTCCCGGCTGGCGAACAGGCTGCCCTCGCCGTCGTCGACCTGCAGGCCCTGGACGAGGGCGGTGAGGTTGGCGTGGTGCTGCTCGGCGAGGACCTCGGTCGGCGCCATCATCGCCGCCTGGTGGCCGCCCTCGACGCTCGTGAGCATGGCGGCGAGGGCCACGAGCGTCTTGCCCGCCCCCACGTCGCCCTGCAGCAGGCGGTGCATCGGGTGGGGGCCCGCCATGTCGGCGCGGATCTCGTCGATCGCCCGGCGCTGGGCGCCGGTGAGGGCGTAGGGCAGCCCGGCGAGGAAGCGGTCGACGAGCTGGCCGCCGGTCGAGTGGCGGATGCCCCGGGCCTCCCGCTCGGTCGCCCGCTTGCGCATCACCAGGATGAGCTGGAGGCGCAACAGCTCGTCGAAGCCGAGCCGGCGCCGGCCGGCGCGGTGGTCGGCCTCGGTGTCGGGCAGGTGGGTGGCCCGCAGCGCCCACGCCCGGCCGGCGAGGTGCCGGCGCTCGCGCACCCCCGCGGGCAGCGGGTCGACCAGGTCGCCGCACCAGGTGTCGAGGGCCTCCTCGACGTTGGCGGCGATCTGCCAGCTGGTGAGGCCGGCCTTCTCCGACTGCGGGTAGACGGGGACGATCCTGCCGGTGCGGTCGCCGACGAGGTCGACGACGGGGTTGGTCATCTGCCGGCGCCCCCGGAAGCGCTCGACCTTGCCCCACACCACCACCTCGGTGCCCTCCCGCAGCTGCTTGGCCCGCCACGGCTGGTTGAAGAAGGTCAGGTGGAGGTAGCCCCGCCCGTCGAACAGGTCGGCCTCGACCATCGGGCGGCGGCTGCGGGTCGGGCGGGACCCGACCTTGCGGACGGTGGCGAGGACGGTGGCCTCCTCGCCCTCGACCAGCTCGTCGATGGTGACCTGGTTGGTCCGGTCGACGTAGCGCCGGGGGTAGTGGGTGACGAGGTCGAGCACGGTCTCGACGCCCACCTGGGCGAGCTTGTCCGCCCGGTCGGCGGACACGCTGGAGAGCCGGCCGACCTCGATCAGCGCCAGGTCCCCGAGCGTCGTCACTCCACGCTCAGCAGGTAGGGGTAGAGCGGCTGGCCGCCGGGGTGGACCTCGGCGACCAGTTGCGGGTGGCGTTCCTCGATCCACTCGGTGATGCGGCGGGTGTCGGCGGCGTGCGCCGCCTCCCCGGCGATGATCGTGACCACCTCGTGGTGGTCGACATCGATCAGCGCCTCGAGCAGGCCGGTGGCGGCCTCCGCCACCGACGGGGCCACCACCCGGATCCCGTCCCGGCTGATGCCGAGGTAGTCGCCCTCGGCGATCGGCCCGGCGGGGCTGGTGCTGTCGCGCACCGCCCGGGTGACCTCGCCGCCCACGACGTGGGCGGCGCTGGCCGCCATGGCCACCACGTTGTCGTCGGCGCTGCCCTCGGGGTCGTAGTCCAACAGGGCGGCGATGCCCTCCTGGATCCCGTGGGTGACCACGACCCGCGCCGGCTTGGAGGCGGCGGCGGCGGCCGCCTCGGCGACGGCGACCACGTTCTTGTTGTTGGGGAGCAGCACCACCTCGTCGGCGTTGGCGTCCTCGATGGCGGCGAGCAGGTCGGCGGTCGACGGGTTCATCGACTGGCCGCCGGTGACGAAGCGGTGCACCCCGAGCGACGCGAAGATCCGCCGGATGCCGTCGCCGGTGCAGACAGCCACCACGGCGCAGTGGGCGTGCGGCTCCTCGACGGTGCCGGCGGCGCCGGCCGCCTCGCGGACCCAGCGCTCCTCCTCGATCTCCTCGAACAGGTCGGTGACCCGGATCCGGCTCGGCCGGCCGGCGTCGAGGGCGGCCTCGATGGCGGCGCCGATGTCGTCGGTGTGGATGTGGCAGTTCCAGGTGCCGTCGCCGCCGACCACCACGATGGAGTCGCCCAGCCCGGACCAGACCTCCCGGAAGGCGGGGACCGCCTCGTCGGGGGCGTCGAGGAGGTACATGACCTCGTAGCGGCAGGAGGCCGTCCCCTCGTCGGCGGTCGCGGCGGCCACGCCGCCGGCGTCGGGCAGCGCCCCGGGGCCGGCCTCGCAGGCCGGCAGCGGCCGGCCGTCGAGGACGTGCAGCAGGGCGTCGAGCAGCAGCAGCAGGCCGCTGCCACCCGAGTCGACGACGCCGGCGGCCCGCAGCGCCTCGAGCTGCTCGGGGGTGCGGGCGAGGGCGTCGGCCGCCGCCGACCGGGCCCGCTCGGCGACCTCGAGCAGCCCGGCGTCGGAGCCGGCGGCGGACTCGGCGGCGACCGACTCGGCGGCGGCCCGCACCACCGAGAGGATCGTGCCCTCCACCGGTTCCTGGACCGCCTTGTAGGCGCCGGCCGCCGCCCGCCCCAGGCCGTCGGCCAGGGTGCGGCCGTCGACGGCCAGGCTGTCGCGCACGGCCTCGGCGAGCCCCCGCAGGATCTGCGAGAGGATCACCCCGGAGTTGCCGCGCGCCCCCATGAGCGACCCGTGGCTGATCGCCCGGGCGACCGCCGCCAGGTCCGCCTCGGGCCCGACGGGGAGCCCCTCGACGACCGACTGGAGCGTGAGCGCCATGTTGGTGCCGGTGTCGCCGTCGGGGACGGGGAATACGTTGAGTCGGTTGATGCGCTCCTGATGCTCCCGGAGGGCGTCGCGGTAAGCCGTCATGACGGCAGCGATACCGGGGGCGTCCAGGCGCTCGAGCGTCTGCACCCTTGGGATGCTAACCTTGTCGTCCGGTCCAGCTGCCCGGTCCGGCGTTCCCGCGGGCAGCCCGCCCCCCACCCACGAGAGGTCCTTGGTTCGATGGCATCGGTGTGCGAAGTCTGCGGGAAGCATCCCTCGTTCGGGATGAGCATCAGCCACTCGCACCGGCGTACCAAGCGCCGCTGGAACCCCAACATCCAGCGGGTGCGGGCCCTCGTCAACGGGTCGCCGCGCCGCCTGCAGGTCTGCACGTCCTGCATCCGGGCCGGCAAGGTCACCAAGCTCGCCCGCTAGCCGGGCGCACGTCGCCAGGACCGCAGGCGGCGGGCCCCGGCCCGCCGCCCGGACACCGCCCGGCGCTACGAGCTGCGCCGGGCCCGCAGGCCGTTGCTGCGGCCGTCGAGCAGCTCGAGCACGTCCTCCCGCCGGAACCGCAGGTGCCCGCCGATGGTGCGCAGGCTCGGCAGCTTGCCGGACGCGGCCCAGTTGATGACGGTGCGCTCGGTGACGTCGAAGAGGACGGCCACCTCGTGGCTGCGCAACAGCTGCTGGCCGTCGGGCATCGACCCGGCCCGCCGGAGGCTCACCAGTCCCGACAGCGGGTCGTGCTGCGGCGCCGCCGGCAGGGCCGGCGCCCCGAGCGGCGCCCCCGAACCGGCGGCCGGGCCGCCGGCGGCGGGCCCGCGGCGCAGCTGGGCGAGGCGGTCGGCGGCCTGGCGGGCGACGGCCGACAGCGCCCGCTGCTCGCGCCGGGAGACCTGGCGCAGCCAGCGGTCGAGCACCAGCACGACGCCGAGCACCGGGCCGTCGGTGTGGCGGAGGGCGACCCCGTAGGCCCAGCGGAGGTTGTGGGGCGGCAGGGCGAGCGGCGAGCGCACGAGGTCGGGGTGGACCGCCAGGTCGGGGATCTCGACCGCCTCCCGCCGGGAGGCGATGAGGTCGAACAGGCGCCGGTCGTCGAGACCGGTGCGCACCTCGAAGCCGTAGGAGAGGGTCCGCCACTGCCCGCCCGCCTGGGGCACCGACAGCAGCGCCAGCTGGGTCTGGCACGACAGGGCCGCCAGCAGCAGCAGGTCGGCGAAGACCTGCCCGGCGTGGGCCCCGCCGACGCCGCCGAGGCCGCCGCCGTCGCCGCCGTGCAGCGGTCGGGGTGCGCCGAGCAGCGAGCGCCGCAGCTCGTCGCGGGCGTGCACCGCGTAGTCGCGGGCGGCCCCGGCGGTCGAGGGCAGCGCCGAGGCCACGGCGTCGACCAGGGCGACGACGCGGGCGTCGTCGGCCGGCCCGCGCCGTTCGCGCTCGAGGTGGGTGCCGAGCAGGCCCGGCTCCTCGAACACGACCGCCGCCACCAGCTGGTCCACCAGGGCCGGGGCCGCCCGGCGGGCCCACGTCGTCTCGCCGGCGCCGAGCCCGGCCTGCACCAGGGCGGGGCGCAACCGCTCCAGCTCGGCGTGGGCGGCCGGCAGCGGCAGCGGGGCCACCAGCTCCGGGACCCGGTCGCGCCAGGCGGTCAGGGTGGCGAGCATCTCCTGCAGGTTGCGTGCCCAGCCGTCGGCCCCGATCCGGCGGCCCCGCTGCCCGGTGGCGCCGAACGCCGGGCCCCACGACAGCACCGGGATGCCCTGGTCGTGGGCGACGCCGATCACCGGCAGCAGGCACAGCAGGTCGGCGGGGTCGTGGGCGGTCACGACGATCGCCTCCGGCCGGCGGGTGCGGATGTAGGCGGCGAGCTCGCCGGCGGGGTCGGCGCCGTTGACCTGCTGGACGAGCCAGCCGACCGAGGCGGCCGCCTCGGCCGCCGCCTCCGAGCGCAGGAGGTCGGCGGGCCCGGGTGGGCTGACGACGGTCAGCGGCCCCTGCGCCCCCGCCGGCGCCCGGGCGGCGAGGCGGGACGAGCCGACGATGGCCCGCCGGGCCAGGGCGGCGGCGGCGCCGGCGACGGCGGCGTCCGCCTCGCCGGCCCGGCAGCGGGCGTCGACGCGGTCCCACGCCGGCAGCAGCGTGGCGTCGAGCAGCTCGTCGAGGGGCGTGCCGGACTCGGCCAGTGCCTCGACGCCGGCGGTGACGGCGGCGGCGTCGAGGCGTTCGAGATCGTCGGCGAGGGCGTCCATGGAGGCGGGGGGCGAGGCAACCATGCGCCCTGTTTCGTCAGCCTCCGGGGGCCGCTTGAGGAAGTTCCCGAATGCGCAGAACTCAGCGCCGGTGCTCCCAACCGGTGGCGGGCAGCTGCTTGCCACCCAGGCTTCCGGTTCCGTGTCGCGACGTGCAGAACCCGACCTTCGCCGGCTTCGGGAGCGCGCCGAACGCGTCGAGGACGGCGTCGTCGGGTCCCGGCGCGGCGAACACCAGCTGGTAGTCCTCACCGCCGCCGAGCGCCTCGGCCGTGGTCGCCCCGGCCGCCACCGGCACGTCGTCGAGCTCGAAGCCGACGCCGGAGGCGTCCGCCAGGTGCCACAGGTCGGCGGCGAAGCCGTCGGAGACGTCGACCATCGCCGTCGCCCCGGCGGCGCGCGCCGCCCGCCCCTCGGCCAGCAGGGGCCGGGGCCGGGCGTGCGCCTGCCGCAGCGCCGGGTCGCCGCCGGCGCCGGCGCGCAGCTCCCGCAGGCCGGCCGCCGACGCCCCGAGCGGGCCGGTGACCCAGAGGGCGTCACCGGGACGGGCGCCGGAGCGCAGGACCGGCGGGCCGTCCACCCAGCCGGTGATGGCCACGGTGACGACGGCGACCGGGGCGTCCACCAGGTCCCCGCCGACGACGGGGCAACCGTAGGTGGCGGCGGCGGCGGCGATGCCGTCGTAGAGGGCGTCGAGGTCCAGGTCCGGCGGGCCGGCGACGGTGACCACGCAGTGGCCGGGGGTGCCGCCCATGGCGGCGACGTCGCTCAGGTTGGCGACCACCGCCCGCCAGCCGAGGTCGTCGAGGCCGAGCAGGGAGAGGTCGGCGTGCACGCCCTCGACCACGGCGTCGGCGGCGAGCAGCAGCCGGGCGCCGGCGGGCGGGGGGCGGAGCACGGCGGTGTCGTCGCCGATCCACACCTCGCCCGGCCCCGGGGCCGGCAGCCGGCGGCGGAGGCGGTCGATGGCGGCGAACTCGCCGCTCACGGACACCCTGGGATACCCTCGATCACACTGCTGGAGCGTACGAGGCATCGGTCAACGGAGATCGAAGATCGCATGACGCCGCCGAAGGCAACAGAGCGCTGCACCCCCTTGCGGTGGGCGCCTGCCCTGCCACGCGTTCCGGTCCATCACCAAAGGAGGCGTCCTCGCTCGTGACTTCCGCGCGACCCCTGTCCACCAATCCTCGCCTGCTCGCCTGGGTCGACGAGTGGGCGGCGCTCACCACACCCGACCGGGTCGAGTGGTGCGACGGCACCGCCGAGGAGTACGACGCGCTGGCGCAGCAGCTCGTGGACGCGGGGACCTTCACCCGCCTGGAGGAAGCCAAGCGCCCCAACAGCTACTGGGCCCGGTCGGATCCCGGCGACGTGGCCAGGGTCGAGGACCGGACGTTCATCTGCTCGGCGGCGGAGGAGGACGCCGGCGCCACCAA
The DNA here is from genome assembly GCA_035702855.1 of Acidimicrobiales bacterium. Lineage (GTDB taxonomy): Bacteria > Actinomycetota > Acidimicrobiia > Acidimicrobiales > Palsa-688 > JAKAQB01. Next base: position 15,107 of record DASSZM010000038.1, read on the forward strand.
CAACTGGCGCCCACCGGCGGAGATGAAGGACACCCTGCGGGACCTGTACCAGGGCTGCATGCGGGGCCGCACGATGTACGTCGTCCCGTTCTCCATGGGACCGCTCGGCTCCCCGATCGCCCACATCGGCGTGCAGCTCACCGACTCCCCCTACGTGGTGGTGAGCATGCGGATCATGACCCGCATGGGCGCCGGCGCCTTGGAGGTGCTCGGCGACGACGGCGAGTTCGTGCCGTGCGTGCATTCCGTCGGGGCGCCCCTCGAGCCGGGCCAGGCCGACGTGGCCTGGCCGTGCGACGCCGACAACAAGTACATCGTGCACTTCCCCGAGACCCGCGAGATCTGGTCGTACGGCTCGGGCTACGGCGGCAACGCGCTGCTCGGCAAGAAGTGCTTCGCCCTGCGGATCGCCTCGGTGATGGCCCGCGACGACGGCTGGCTGGCCGAGCACATGCTGATCGTGAAGCTCACCTCGCCCGCCGGCGAGGTCCGCTACGTGACGGGGGCGTTCCCCTCGGCGTGCGGCAAGACCAACCTGGCCATGTTGATCCCGACCCTCCCCGGCTGGAAGGTGGAGACGGTCGGCGACGACATCTGCTGGATGAAGATCGGTGAGGACGGCCGCCTGCGGGCGATCAATCCCGAGTACGGCTTCTTCGGCGTGGCGCCCGGCACCAACGACCACACCAACCGCAACGCCATGCTGACCCTGTCGGGCAACAGCATCTTCACCAACACCGCCCTCACCGACGACGGTGACGTGTGGTGGGAGGGGATGACCGACGAGCCGCCGGCCCACCTGACCGACTGGAAGGGCGAGGACTGGACGCCGGAGTCGGGTCGCAAGGCGGCCCACCCCAACGCCCGCTTCACCGCCCCGGCGTCGCAGGACCCGGCCATCGCCCCCGAGTGGGAGGACCCCGAGGGCGTGCCGATCTCGGCCATCCTCTTCGGCGGTCGCCGCTCGAGCGTGGTGCCGCTGGTGACCGAGGCGCGCGACTGGGACCACGGGGTGTTCCTCGGCTCGATCATGGCCTCGGAGACCACGGCCGCCGCCGCCGGGGCGGTGGGCAAGCTGCGGCGCGACCCGTTCGCGATGCTGCCGTTCTGCGGCTACAACATGGCCGACTACCTCGGCCACTGGCTGCGCATGGGCTCGCAGCTCGACGAGGACGCCCGGCCGCGGATCTTCTACGTGAACTGGTTCCGCAAGGACAAGGACGGCCGGTTCCTCTGGCCCGGCTTCGGCGACAACAGCCGCGTGCTCGAGTGGGTGTTCGAGCGCTGCGCCGGGCGGGGCGCGGCCGTCGAGACGCCCATCGGCCTGGTCCCGACCGCCGACGCCATCCCGACCGACGGGCTCGAGGTCCCGGCGCAGGACATGGACGTGCTGCTGTCGGTCGACGCCGACGAGTGGCGCGAGGAGGTGCCGAGCATCGAGGAGCACTTCCGGGGCCTGGGCGACCGGGTGCCGGAGCGGCTCTGGGAGCAGCTGGCCGACCTGCGGGCGCGCCTCGGCCGATGACGGTCCGTGCCTACGTGCTGATCCAGACGGAGGTGGGTCGGGCGGCCGAGGTGGCCGCCCGGGCCCGCGTCCTCGATGGGGTGGCGTCGGCCGACGACGTCACCGGCCCCTACGACGTGATCGTCACGGCCCAGGCGGGCTCGGTGGACGAGCTCGGGCGGATGGTGGTGAGCCGCCTGCAGGTGATCGAGGGGATCACCCGGACGCTCACCTGCCCGGTCGTGGTGCTCGGCGACTAGGAGCGGGGAAAGGCCTCCCCGTCCCCGCGCCGCTCAGGACGCAGGCGCCGACCGGGCGTCCTGCGCCAGCTCGAAGCTCCACAGCTCGCTGTGGCGCGCCACCGGCCCGCCCGGCCCCTGCGGCTGGGCGTGGCCGCGGGTGAACGCCGACGACGACACCCACGCCTCGAACGCCGCCTCGTCGCGCCAGCGGGTGTAGACGAGCCACGTGTCCCGGTCGTCGGTGGGCCGCAGCAGCTGGAACTCCTCGAAGCCATCCATGGACTCGACCTCCCCGGCGCGGGCGGCGAAACGGGCGGCCATCTCCTCGGCCCGCTCCGGCGGGACCGAGATGGCGTTGATCTTCACGACGGGCGGCATCACCCGCTCACGCTAGCCACGACCCGGCGGAGCCGGGCGACGGCGGCGGGGGTGCGGGTCCCCCACCAGAACAGGTCCTTGCCGTCGACGGGCACCATCGGCGCCAGCCCGGCGAACAGCCCGGCGTGGCGGGCGGCGAAGGGGTACGGCTCCGACGGCGCCAGCACGGCGTCGGGGCGGAGGGCGGCGACCTCGCCGGGACCGACCGCCGGGTAGGCGTCGGGGTGGCCGGCGAGGACGTTGTCGGCGCCGGCGGCCGCCAGCACCGACGACCCGTAGGTGGCCCCGGAGATCGACATCCACGGGCGGCGCCAGATCGGGACGTACACCCGGACCGGGCGCTCCGGCTGCGCCGGCGGCGGGAGGGCGGAGCCTTTCTCCTCCCCCAGGCCGAGCGCCTCCCGCAGCGCCGCCAACGTCGGCGCCACGTCGGCCACGGCGCGCACGTGGGTCACGTGCAGGGCGACACCGGCGGCGGTGAGGGCGTCGGCGTCGGGCCGGCGGTTTTCCTCCCGGTCGACGACGACCAGGTCCGGTGCCAGGGCGACGATCCGCTCGAGGTCCGGGTTCTTGGTGCCGCCGACCGCGGGCAGCTCCGGGTGCTCGCAGAAGCGGGTCACGCCCACCGGCACCACCCCCCAGGCGAGCAGGGTCTCGGTGACCGACGGCACGAGGCTCACGACCCGGGGCGTCACCGTCCGAGCAACCGGGCCTTGGACGCCTCGAACTCCGCCGGCGACAGGACCCCGCTGCGGCGCAGGTCGTCGAGGCGGGCGAGCTGCTCGGGCAGCGACAGCACCCCGCCGCCGGCCCGCCGCTCGGCCAGCAGCCGGATGATCTCCCGCTCGACCGCCGCCGGCCGGGGCACGGCGTGGAACACCTCGGCGTCGTCCCGCCCGGCCGCCTCGATGCGCACGTCGCCGGCGCGGATCAGCCGCTGGAGCAGGCCCTGGCGGTAGGACACGTCCGCGATCTGGGCGAGCGGGATCTCCTGGCCGCGCCGGGCGACGATGCCGCTGCGGCGCACCACCCGCTGGGTGGTCACGACCAGCGAGGTGGCCCGCCACCGGGCGTAGCGGGCGAGGAGCTGGGCGAGGCCGACGGCCACCAGCCCGATCAGCACCCACGCCGCCGCCCGCGGCACCCGCGCCCAGGCGCCGACGGCGGCGATCACCACCGCCAGGGCGGCCAACCCGAGCGGCCAGGCGAGGACCCACCCGTGGGGCCGCACGTCGACCACCACCTCCTCCCCATCGCCGAGGGCCCGGGCCGGTAGCGGCATCGCGAGGAAGCTACCCTCGCCGCCCGCCCGGGCGGTGGCGACGCCGGGCCGTTACGCGAAGACAACCCTTGACTCCTGGGGTCGGGCGGGACAGACTCAGGTTCTCGACGGGTGTCCGGTTGCTGCGCTGGCCAGGTGATTCGGGGGGATCGCCGCTAGCGCGCAACCGGCACCTCGACGAGGGGGCCGGGGGCGGCGGTCGACCATCCACCAGGCTGTCCCACCCGGTTCGTATCGTCGCCGGCGTGCCCGTCCCCCCCGCTCCCCCGGCCCCCGGCGCGCCGGCCGGCGGCGGCACCGACGCCGACGTCGCCGCCCTGCTGGGCGACCTGACCGACGCCCAGCGCCGGGCGGTCACGAGCGACGCCGCCCCGCTGTGCGTGCTCGCCGCCGCCGGCGCCGGCAAGACCCGGGTGCTGACCCGGCGGATCGCCTACCGGTGCGCGACCGGCAGCGCCGACCCCTCCCGGGTGCTGGCGCTGACCTTCACCCGCCGGGCCGCCGGGGAGCTCGCCGACCGCCTGCGCCGGGTCGGCCTGCGGGAGCGGGTGGCGGCGGGGACGTTCCACGCGGTGGCCGCCGCCCAGCTGCGCCGGTGGTGGGCGGACCGGGGCCAGGCCGCCCCGGTCCTGCTCGACCGCAAGGCGCGGCTGCTGGCGCCGCTGGCCGCCGAGCGCCCGGCGCTGGCCGGCGTCCCCCTCGCCGAGCTCGCCGGGCACCTGGAGTGGGCCCGCGCCCGCTGCGCCGGGCCCGACGACCTGCCCGCCGCCTTCGCCGCCGCCGGGCGGGCGGCGCCGGTCCCCGTCGCCGAGCTCGCCTCCCTCCTCACCCGCTACCAGCACGAGAAGCGGCGCCGGGGCCTGGTCGACTTCGACGACCTCCTCCAGGGCTGCGCCGAGGCCATCGAGCGCGACCCGGCGTTCGCCGCCGCCCAGCGCTGGCGGTGGCGGCACGTGTTCGTCGACGAGTTCCAGGACCTCAACCCCCTCCAGCACCGGCTGCTGCTCGCCTGGCTCGGGGACCGGGTCGACCTGTGCGCCGTCGGCGACCCCCACCAGGCCATCTACGGGTGGAACGGGGCCGACCCCGACCTGCTGGACCGCTTCACCGAGCACTGGCCGACCGCCGAGGTCGTCCGCCTGGACGCCAACCACCGCTGCAGCCCGCAGATCGTCGCCGCCGCCGCCTCCGTGCTCGGGCCGGCCGGGGAGCGCCTCGGCTCGTCGCGCGCCGACGGGCCCCCGGTGCGGGTCCGGTCCTGGTCGTCGGGGGAGGCCGAGGCCGCCGGGGTGGCCGCCGGGCTGCGCTCCGCCCACGCCGAGGGCCGGCACTGGTCGGCGCTGGCGGTCCTCACCCGGACCAACGCCCAGGCGGTGGCCATCGCCGATGCCTGCCGCACGGCGGCCATCCCCGTGCAGGTGCCGGGCCAGGAGCGCCTGGCCGACCACCCGGCCGCCCGGGCCGCCACCGACCGGCTCCGGGGCGGCGGGGCGGGGCGGGCCACCCCGCTGGCGGTGGCCGTGGCCGACCTGGACACCTGGGCGGCGACCGAGCCGGACCCCGAGGCCGCCGGCGTGCTCGAGACCCTGGCCGAGCTCGCCCGCCAGGCGCAGCGCCTCGAGGAGGCCGGCACCGTCGGCGGGTGGCTGACCGGGCTCCCGGCCCAGCTCGGCGCCGGCGAGCCCACGACCGGCGACGCCGTGACGGTGTGCTCGTTCCACCGGGCCAAGGGCCTCGAGTGGCACGCCGTGTGGGTGTGCGGCCTGGAGGAGGGGCTGGTGCCCATCGGGCGGGCCACCACCCCCGCCGCCCTGGCCGAGGAGCGCCGGCTGCTCTACGTCGCCCTCACCCGGGCGTCCGAGCAGCTCACCTGCAGCTGGGCCGAGGAGCGCCGCTTCGGGGGCCGGCCGGTCCCCCGCGTGCCGTCCCCGTGGCTGGCGCCGGTCGCCGCCGCCGGCGGCGGGACGGCGACGGGACCCGACGACACGCCCGGACAGTGGCAGGACCGCATCCGCGAGCAGCGGGAGCGGCTGGGCCGGGCGGGCGGGCGGGGCTCGGGCGGGCGGCGCCCCCGCCTCCCCGCCGGCTGGCCACCCCCCGACGGTGCCGTGCTCGAGGCGCTGCGCGCCTGGCGGGCGTCGGCGGCACGGGCGTCGGCGGTGCCCGCCCACGTGGTGCTCCACGACACCGTGATGCTGGCGTTGGCCTCCGCCCGGCCCGCCGACGAGGAGGGCCTGCTCGCCATCCCCGGGCTGGGGCCGGTGAAGGTCAGCCGTCACGGCCCGACGCTGCTGGCGCTGATCGCGGGGGCGGCCCCGCCCGGTAGCCAGGCTGCCGCCGGGGGCTGACCGGTGGCCCCGGCCGGCCGGTGCCAGCAGCGGATTTGCGGGTTCCCGCCGGGGGCGCCACCCGTTAGACTGGTGGCTGCGATGGCTCTTTGGTACTCGGTCGAGGTCTTCGATGGGGCGACGTCCGCCCTCGGTTGGGCCGAGGCGTGGACCGACAGTCTGATCGGCACGGCCCTCGGGTGTGGCGCCAGCGACTGGACGTGGCACTCCCATCCCTGGGGGGTCGTGCTCGAGGTCGCCTTCGGCGACGAGGCCGCCTGGGAGGCCTTCCGGGCCAACCCGACGGTCGCCGCCGCCCTCGACGCCGTGCCCGACCCGCTCACCGGGCTCATCGTCTACCGGGGGCGGGGCGGGAGCGCCGGGGCGACCAGCCCCCGCCGGCCGCGCCCGCTCGTCGGGTCGGGGTCGGCGGCGTTGCCGCTGCCGTGGGACCCGGTGGCGGACTGGCCGGCGGACCTGCGGGGCCTCGAGGGCCCGGCGTGGCGCCGGCCGCTACTCGCCGGCGTCGGCAGCTGAGCCGCTGAGCCCGGCGGCCCCGCCGGGCTCAGGGATCCAGGTCGACGAACACCGGGGCGTGATCCGAGGGCTGCTTGCCCTTGCGGGCGTTGCGGTCCACCAGCGCCCAGCGGACCCGCCCGGCGAGGGGGGCGGACACGAGCAGCAGGTCGATGCGCATCCCCCGGTGCTGGTGGAAGTCCCCGGCCCGGTAGTCCCAGTAGGTGTACAGCTCCCCGGCGTCGGGGTAGCGGCCCCGGAAGGCGTCCTGCAGGCCCCACGCCTCGAGCTCGGCCAGGGCCTGCCGCTCCGGGGCGCTGACGTGGGTCGAGCCGACGAAGGCGGCGGGATCCCACACGTCGCGGTCCTCGGGGGCGATGTTGAAGTCGCCGCAGACCGCCACCGGGGTGTCGGGAGCGGCGACGGCGTCGAGGTGGCGGCGCAGCTTGGCCAGCCACGCCAGCTTGTAGCGGTAGTGGTCGCTGTCGAGGGACCGCCCGTTGGGCACGTACACGCTGGTGACCGACACCCCGCCGCAGCGGGCGGTGACCAGCCGGGTGTCGGTGTCGGCCTCGATGCCGTCGGCGAAGCCGGCCACGACGTCCTCGATGCCGACCCGGGAGAGGATCCCCACCCCGTTCCAGCGCCCGTCGCCGTGGTGCACCGCCTCGTAGCCGAGCGCCGAGAACGCCAGCTGCGGGAAGGCGGCGTCGGCCAGCTTGGTCTCCTGGAGGCAGACGACGTCGGGCCGGGCGTAGGTCAGCCACTCCTCCAGCCGCGGCATGCGGGCCTTCAAGGAGTTGACGTTCCAGGTGGCGAGGCGCATCGCCACCCGATGGTAGGGCACCTCGCCGTCCGGCCCCGCTGCGGAGAGTGGTTCATTGCGGCCCCGGCGGGCAGAATGCCCCGGCGGCGGAGCGGTCGCACCACCCGACGACGAGGAGGAGCCCATGCCGGCCAAGCGCGACTTCGGACCCGAGGACGTCTGGCGGCTCAGGACCGTCGCCGACCCCCGGCTGTCACCCGACGGGCGGCTGGTGGCCTACGTCGTCGCCGAACCCGACCGGGAGCGGGACCAGCCGGCGACGACCGTCTGGGTGGCCCCCGCCGACGGCTCCGCCCCCGGCAGGCGGTTCAGCGCCGGGCCCGAGGACGGCGCGCCGCGCTGGTCGCCCGACGGGCGGTCGCTCGCCTTCGTCGCCGACCGGGGCCATGGCCCCCAGCTGCACCTGGCCCCCCTCGACGGCGGCGAGCCGGCGGTGCTGACCGACGCCCCCCACGGCGTCTCCCAGCCGGTGTGGTCCCCCGACGGGCGCCGGCTCGCCTACGTCGCCCGCACCGGGGAGTGGAAGGCGCCCGAGGAGCGCTCGGCCGTCGAGCGCAACGCCCCCCGGGTGGTGACGGGCCTCCACCACCGCTTCGACGGGATCGGCTACCTCGACGGGCGGCGCAGCCACCTCTTCGTCGTGAAGGTCGACGGCAGCGGGGCGGTGCAGGTGACCGACGGGGACTGGGACGACGGCGACCCGGAGTGGAGCCCGGACGGCCGGCGCCTCGCCTTCGTGTCGGACCGCTCCGCCACCCGCCACGACGAGGTGCACCGCGACGTCTGGGTGCTGACCGTGTCCGCCGCGGGGCGGCCCGGCGCCCCGAGGCGGCTGACCCGCGGCCGGGGCACGGCCTCGGCGCCGCGCTGGTCCCCCGACGGGTCCACCCTCGCCTACCTGGGTCACGAGGTGGAGGACGGCAACTCGGCGGCCAACGCCCACCTCCTCGTCGTCGACACCGCCCGCCCGTCGGCCCCCCGCTCGCTCAGCGAGCCGCTCGACCGGACGGTGTGGGGGGTGCTGCGCGCCCCCGGCGCCGCCCACGCCTGGGACCGCGACGGGCGCTCGGTGCTGTTCGTCGCCGTCGACGGCGGCTCCCTCGCCGTGTACCGGGCGCCGCTCGACGGCTCCCGGCCGGCCCGCGTGGTCGGCGGCGACCGCCAGGTCGTGGCCCTCGACGCCGCCGGCGGCACGATCGCCTTCGCCGCCCAGTGGGTGTCGGAGCCGATGGAGGTGTACGCCTGCGGCGCCGACGGCCGCCGGGAGCGCCGGGTGAGCGACGCCAACGGCGAGCTGCGCCGGGACGTGCGCTTCGCCCCCGCCCGGCGGGTCGGCCACCGCTCGGCCGACGGCGTCGGCATCGAGTCGTTCGTGCTCGCCCCGGCGGGGCGGGGACCGCATCCGGCGGTGCTCGAGATCCACGGGGGCCCGCACGGCTGGCATCCCCAGGTCGTGATGCTGCCGCTGTACCAGTCGCTGGTGGCCGCCGGCTACGCCGTGGTGCTGCCCAACCC
>DASSZM010000067.1:0-7671 GCA_035702855.1 Acidimicrobiales bacterium
GAGGCCGGCCCGCTGCTCCACCGGGCCCCGGCGGCCCGCAACAACAGCCCGGCCCTCGCCCTCCCCGCCAGGCTGGCGGCTCGCTTCAACGAGGCCAACGCCTCCCTCGGCTTCGCCGGGCGCGCCGCCCTCGCCGCCTGCGACGACGGCCCGTTCGCCTCGTGACGACCGAAGCCGCCGCCGGCCCCGGCGCACCCGGCGGAGCGACGCAAGCGACCGGCGCCCCCCACACCGGCGCCGCAACAGCCACGGAAGCCGCCGGGCGTCGACCGCGCCGGTTGCGGATCAACGCCGGCGGCCACTCCCACCCCGACCAGGGGGGCCACGGCCGGCGGGGCCTGGTGATCCTCGCCGACCAGGGGGTGTCGTCGATCTCCAACTTCGCCGTCGGGGTCGCCGTGGCCCGGGTGGCGGGCGCCGCCGGCCTCGGCGCCTTCTCGCTCGCCTACGCGCTGTGGCTGATCGCGGGGGCCCTGCACCGCTCGCTGGTCGCCGAGCCGATGGCCATCGAGGGGGACGCCCGCCGGGCCACCGATGCCGGCGTGGAGACCGGTCTGGCCGCCGAGGTGCTCCTCGGCCTCGGGGGCGCCACCCTCCTGGCCGCCACCGGGGTCGCCTGCGTGCTGGCCGGCCGCATCGAGTTCGGGACGGCCATGCTCGCCTTCGCCCCGTGGCTGCCGTTCCTGGTGGTCCAGGACTACTGGCGCTGGGTGGGGTTCCTCACCCGCAACCCGCGCCGGGCGCTGACCAACGATCTGGTCTTCCTCATCGTCCAGGTCGCCGGCTTCGCGCTGCTGCTACCGGTGCCGCACGTGCCGGCGCCGCTGGTCATCGGTCTGTGGGGACTCGGCGGCGTCGCCGGCGCCGTCTTCGGCCTCCGCCAGCAGGCGCGCCGCACCGGCATCCCGCTCCGGGCGTGGCGTTCCCCCCACCTGCTCCCCGCGTGGCTCGCCGCCGGGGCCGGCCTGCTGCGGGGCAGGTGGCGGCTGAGCCGGTGGATCGCCGGGTCGTCGGTCGTCAAGTGGGCAGCCAGCCAGGCCTCGGTGCTGGTGGTCGGCGTGGTCCTCGGTGCCGCCCGGCTGGGCTTGTTCCAGGCGGCGGTCAACCTCGCCACCGGTCCCGCGTTCGTGCTGATCCAGGCGGGCGGGAGCCTCGGGCTCCCCGAAGCGACCCGGATGCTCGAGGCGCGCGGCTGGCCCGGGCTGCGGGCCGTCGCCGGCTGGGTGACCGCCGCCGGCGTCGCCAGCGTCGGAGCCTGCACGGTGCTGGTGCTGCTGGTCGGCCGGGTGGTCCTCGGCGCCGTCTACGGTCCCGGCTTCGGGCGAGCCGAGCCGGCGGCGGTGATCGTCGGCGTCGCCTACGTCGTCAACGCCCTGCAGCTCGGTCCCATCCTCGTCCTGAAGGCGACCAGGAACACCGGCCGGCTGTTCGGCGTGCAGCTCGTCGTCCTCGTGGCGTCCCTGGTCACTGCGACCGTGCTGTCGGCGGCGCTCGGCATCGACGGCGCCGCGTGGGCGACCCTCGCAACCCTCACCGTCAGCGCCCTGACGATGCACCTGGCCCAGCGGCCGGTCGCCCGGGAGCTGCGGGCCGCCACGCCGGCGACCACGCCCAGCGCCCCGGCCCACGCCGCCGGCGGCTGACGCCCGTGCAACCTTGCGATCGCGGGCAAACATCCCGCCAAGATCCGCATGCGCGACGTATCTGGGACATCGATGACGCCTCCTCTCCTCCGTGAAGCTCCCGCCCGCTGCCCACCGCCGCCGGGCACGCCCGTGACGGCGCCCTCACCGGCCGGGCTGGGCCTCGATCCCCCCGCGGGGACAGGCCGCCCCCCGGAGGGGCCCGGCCGGCGCCCGGGGCCGCGGGGGGCCGCCGGCCCGTTGCGCGTGCTCCTCGTCGGCAGCGGGGACCTCGGGGCGCCCAGCCTGACGGAGGCCCTCCAGCAGGAGCCGCAGCTGCGGGTCCTCGCCGTCGACGGCGAGGAGGCGGACGTGCCCCGGCTCTGCCTCGAGGGGGGGATCGACGTCACCGTGCTGGTCGACGTCAGGGAGCCGGGGCGGGAACGCGAGTGGCTGCTCACCGCCGTCGCCAGCGTCTCGCCCACCACCCGCGTGTGCGTGCTGTCGGCGGCGTCGCAGGACCTGTGGTTGACCTACCTCGGGCAGGGAGCGACCGGCCTGCTCGGCGAGCACGCCGGGCCGGAGGCGGTCACCGCCGCCGTCCTGGCCCTCCACACCGGGACCTGGGTGTTCTCGGCGGAGGTGGCTCGCTTCTTGGTGCGCATCGCCGCGGGGTCGCCCCGGGGTCAGCACCACCTCACCCGGCGCGAGGCCGAGGTGCTGCGCCTGGTCGCCGAAGGCGCTTCGAACAGGAGGATCGCCGAGATGCTCGACGTGAGCGAGAAGACCGTCCGCAACTACGTGAGCCGGGTCTACCACAAGCTGGCGATCGAGGACCGCAGCCAGCTCGTCCGCCAGGCGACAGCCGCGCCGGACGCCCTGCTGTCGACGACGACGACGGCCACCACGGTCCGATGAACGAGCAGGAGTTCGACGCCCGCCGCACCTGGGCGGCCATCCGCCGAGCCAAGCGGGCGGTCCTGACCATCGGGATCGCCGGCCTCGCCTGCGGCACGGGCCTCGCCGTCGCCCGTCCCGGACCGGACCAGGCGACGGCCCTGGTGCTGCTCCCCGGCGTCCTCAGCCAGACACCCGGGTCGACCACACCCGACGTGCAGACGCAGGTCGTCCTGGCGCAGAGCACGCCGGTGCTCGCCCACGCCCTCGACGAGACGCAGGTGAGGATGTCCACCCAGACGCTCGGCAAGCACCTCCAGGTGACCAGCAGCAGCCCCGAGCTGATCCGGGTCACCGTGCAGGCCCGCCGGGGTCCCCAGGCCGAACGGCTCGCCAATGCCGTCGCCTCCAGCTACGTCGACTACGTCACCTCCACCGGCACCGGCTCGAACAGCGCGGGGCTGGCCTCCCAGGCCAGCCAGCTCACCGCCCAGCTCGATTCGATCCACAACGAGATGGCCCGACTCAGCGCCACGCTGCGGTCCACGTCGGTGTCGGCCAGCACCCGCGAGCAGGACACGGCCGCCCTGGCGTCGCTGGAGAACGAGCGGGCGTCGCTGTCGCTGCAGATCGACGCCCTCAACAGCCAGATCGCCCAGGCCCGCCTCAACACCATCCTGGCGGCGGGCAGCGTCCGGGTCCTGCAGCAGGCCGCCACGTACGTGGACACCGGCCCGACCCGCATGGCCCTGTTGGGGGGCGCCGGCTTCGTGCTGGGCCTGGTGATCGGCGCCTGCGTGGCGATCCTGCGGGCCGGCCGGCGGCGCCGTCTCTACAGCCGGGCGGAGCTCGCCGCCGCCGTGGGTCTGCCGGTCGTGGCGTCGATCGGCGTCGGGCACGTGCGGCGGGTCGGCGACTGGCAGCGGCTCCTCGAGCGCGCCCCCTCGCCGGTGGACGCCTGGAACGTCCGGCGGGTACTGCACCTGCTGGAGGTCGACGCCGCCGATCCCTCCGAGGTCCGAGCCCACGTGCTCAGCCTGGACGGCGACCGCGCCGCCGGCGCTCTCGCCGCTCTCCTGGCCGCGGACGCCGCCCGCCGGGGGGTGCCCACCGTGCTCTCCCACGGCGGCTCGGCAGTGCCCAACGGCTTCCGGGCGGCGTGCGCCACCCCCTACCGACCGCTGCGGCCGCCGGCGCTCACCCTGGTCGCGCCGGACGCGGATCTCCCCGCGGCCCGCTTGACCGTCGTCGGCCTGACCGTCGCCTCCTCGGAGCCGGGCGACGCCACCGTCGTGCGGAGCGGCCGGGCCCTCATCGGGGTCACCGCCGGGTTCGCGACCAGCGACGACCTCGCCCGGCTCGCGCTGGCAGCCACCGACGAGGGCCTCGAGTTGCTCGGCGTCATCGTCGTCAACCCCGACGACCGGGACGCCACCATCGGCGAGGCCCTCCGCCCCCGCCGGCCGGCGCCGCCGGCACAGCTCGACACGACGTGGTCGGCCGAGCCGGTCCCCGTGGACGGCGAAGGCCCGATGCTCGTCGACACACCGAGGAGGACGCCGTGAACTCGATGCCGGAGCCCGCAGCGGACGGCGGCGGCCTGGTCAGCATGCGGACGATCGGGGCCGCCCTCCGTCGGCACCGGAGGCTCCTCGTCGTCTGCGCCGTCGTCGGCACGCTCGTCGGCGGGGCCGTGCACCTCGTCGTGCCGAGGCGGGTCAGCGCCACCGAGGACCTCTTCCTGGCGCAACCGCCGGGGACCGACACGACGGTCGAGGTGGCCGACGACCAGAGCATCCTGCAGACCTGGGCGGTCGCCGACGCCGTCGTGCGTGAGCTCCACCTCCCGGTGTCGGCCACCAACTTCTTGAAGGCCTACCACAGCAAGGCGGTGAGCACGGCAGTGGTCACGGTCACCCTGAGTGCCCCGTCCGCCCGGGCGGCGGTCACCCGGGAGGAGGCGCTGGCGCGCACCTTCCTCGCCTTCCGCGCCGCCCGCTACACCCAGCAGGTGGACGCCGAGGTTGCCAACCTCCGGTCGCAGGCCGACACGCTCCAGCAGGCCATCACCCAACTGTCGGCATCGGTGCCGGCCGCCTCCGCCACCGGCACCTCGGCCGGCAAGATCGCCAAGGCGCTCAACCGCGAGAGCAGCGACACCTCGGCGTTGGCGAGCGTGGAGTCCCAGATGCAGCAGGCCCAGCTGGGCCTGCAGGCGCTGGTCGGCGGCAGCAAGATCCTCGACCCGGCCGTCGCAACGGTGCCCTCCGCCGCCCGGGTGTGGGCCGAGGACGGCCTGGCCGGCCTGGCCGGCGGCCTCGGCCTCGGCCTGCTCGGCGTGCTGATCGCCGCGTCACTCGCCGAGGGCCTGCTCTGGCGGGACGACGTCGCAGAGGTGCTCGACGCTCCCGTGGGGGCCAGCGTCGCCACCTCCGCTTCCCGGCTCCTCGGCCGCCGCGCCGCCCACGTCCGCCGGCGTCGCCGCGGCGCCTACCGGCGGAGCACGGCCTTCCTGCAGGCCCAGGTGGCGCGCGACGCTCCCATCCTCACCGTCGTGCCCGTGGGCTCGGAGCGCACCACGGCGGCGGCGGCCGCCGTCGTCAGCCAGCTCGTCGACAGCTACCTGCTCGAGGGCCGGCGGGTCGGGATCTTCGATCTCACCGAGCGCCGGGTCCTGGCGCGCGCCCTCCGGCTCCGGGGCGACCAGGAGGTCCGCCGCCGCGCCGGCACGCTGGTACCGCTCCACGACGCCGGCGCCAGCACGACCGTCGCGACGAGCAACGGCGCCACGAGCAACGGCGCCGGCGCCGACGCCGCCCCCCTCCCGGCGGAGCCCGCCCCCGACGTGCGGATCCAGTTCGTCGAGGTGGATCCCTCGGCGGGCAGCGACCACCTCGCCCCCTTCGCATCCCGCGCGGTGGTGGTGCTCAAGGCGGGGGCGGTCAGCGCCGTGCGCCTGCGGGCGGCGGCGATCCTGCTCCGGCAGGCGGGTTACGCCATCCGGGGGAGCGTCCTGCTCGACGCCGACTCCCGTGACGCCACCACCGGCGGCGCACTCCATCGGCGCGACGGGGACGAGGGGCGCCCCGGACGCCTGGCCGTCGTCGGTTCGGACCGGTGAGCAGCGCCTCCATCCCCGCCGGTCGGTTCGAGCCCGCCGCCTTCGCCACCGCCGCCTTCGACCAGCCGCTCCCCCGCGGCCTCGGCGTGCTGTGGGTATTGGTCTGGGGCAACGTGCTCACCTACTCGCCGGAGGTGACCACCCTCGTCCACATCCCCTCGGCGGTCGGCAAGGTCCTGACCCAGGGGTGCCTGCTGGCCGCCGCCGTGCTGGCCCTCGGCCTCAACGGCCACGGGCTGATCCGGCGCAACACGATGCTGGTGCTGTGGAGCGTGCTGGCGGCGACGTCGCTCATGATGAGCCTCCGGCTCGTGGGGGTGGGGACCACCTATCGAGGCTTCCGCCTCGTGGCCTTCGTCGGTGTCCTGTGGCTGCTGACCCGGTGGTTCGGCGAGGACGAGATGGTCTTCGTCCGCCTCCAGCGGCGGGTGCTGCTCGGGATCGTGGGTTCGGCGGCCTTGGGGCTCGTGATCTCGCCGAGCAAGGCATTCGGGGCCCATCACCGCCTCAATGCCGTGATCTGGGGCATCCTCCCGACCCAGCTGGCGCACTACAGCGCCGAGCTGGCGGGCCTGACCCTGATCCTGTGGGCCTGCGGGCTGCTGCGCCAGCGGGCCGCCCTCCCGGTCGTGCTCGTCGGGGTCACGTTCGCAGTGCTGACCCACACCCGCACCGCCCTGGCGGCGCTGGTCGTCGGGTTGGCCGTCGCCCTGCTGTCGTTGCTCACCGCGCGGCGCGCCCTACGACGGACCCTCGCCGCGGGGATCGTCGCCGCCGCCGTGATCGCCCCGGTCGCCTCCCCGGTGGTGCTCAACTGGCTCGACCGCGGCCAGTCGACCCAGCAGATCAACGACCTGACGGGGCGCACCAAGGTCTGGGGCGGGGTGGTCGCCCAGTCCCGCCCCCTGCCCAACGTCGTGCTCGGCTCGGGGATGAGCAACGACGCCTTCAACGGCCTGCCCATCGACGACAGCTGGCTGGCGATCTACCAGGACCAGGGGCTGTTCGGTGACGCCGTGATGGCGGCCATGCTGCTGGTCCTCCTGCTCATTGCCGCGACCCGGCCGCGGGGGCCCGCCCGGGCGGTCGCCCTGTTCCTCGTCGTGTACTGCATCCCCGCCTCGATCACCGAGACCGGGCTCGGTCAGGCCAACCCCTACATGCTCGACCTGTTCGTGGCGGCGTCGCTGCTCGTCAGCAGCCCCGGCCACCGCCAGCTGCGCCTGGCGGCGTAGGACACGACGCGAGGCACACCGTTGACGGTACGCGGTCGGCGGGTGCAAGATGCCCCTGTCCCCGGGGCAGGAGGCGGTCCGTCGGCCCGGGGTCCGAGATCCACGCCACCAACGAAACGAGTCGGCCGCACCCTCGTCGTCGCCGCCCCCGGACACGGCCGAACCCCGCCCACCGGAGGCACCGCCGTGGCCCACCGCACCGCCCAGAGAGGCCCCGACGGCGACTCGGGCCGTCCCTCCCGGCAGCCGCCCTCCTCGCAGCCGCCCTCCCCGCACCGTCCCCCCGGGCGCCTCGCCCGCCGCGTCGCCGCCGGGATCGTCGTCGCCGCCCTGGTCGCCTTCGCCGGCCTCGGCGTCGCCAGCCTCGTCGGGCCGGGGACCCCCCACCACCCGACCAGCGCCGGCCCGGGCGGCGGCCACGGCGGCGGCGGGACCAACCCGCCCCCCGGCCCGCCGCCCACCCCGGCCGTCGCCGGCTCCCTGGCGCCCGCCCCCAGCCGCCCGCCGGTCCACGTCTGCGGCAACACCCGGCTGCTCAGCGGGCCGGCCCACCCGCCGGCCGGGGCCGTGGTCGTGCCCGCCGGCACCGACGTGTCGCAGCTCGGCCGGCCGCACACGACCTACTGGTTCGCGCCGGGGGTGCACACCCTGCCCTCGGCCCGGTACTCGGCGTTCCGCCCCGCCGCCGGCGACACCTACCTCGGCGCGCCGGGGGCGGTCCTCGACGGGCAGGGGCTGCACCCCTCCGCCATCGCCGGCACCGCCCCGGACGTGACCGTCGCCTACCTCACCATCG
>DASSZM010000106.1:0-2447 GCA_035702855.1 Acidimicrobiales bacterium
CTCGTGGTGAAGCCGACGAGCAGCACGACGAGCCCGGCGACGAAGCCGAGGGCCGCCCACCCGCAGTTGCGGGCGAGGTAGCGGGGCAGCGTGGTCGCGCTGATGCGCTCGGCGGACGCCGGGTCCTCGGCGTAGAGGCGCTGCTCGATCTGGTTGAGGATGCGGTTCTCGTCTTCCGACAGGGGCACGGTCGCACCTCCGCCTCGCTGGGGTTTTCAGAGTCTCGCGCCGGGTCCGGGTGAGGGCAACGCAGGCGGCGAGGCCGTCTCGACCGGCGCCCACCGGTTGTCGTGGGGGCGCCCGACGCGCAGCGTGCCGTCCCGCACCAGCGATCCCGGTCCGACGGCCTGCTCCCCGAAGCGGGCCCGGATGGCGTCGACGGCCCCGGCCGCCGCCTCCCGGCGGGGGGTGTCGTCGTCGCCGAAGCCGAGCTCGAGCTGCTCGGCGTCGGCGGCCGCCTCCAGCGACGAGACGCTGACCCCGAGCAGTCGCACCCCGCCGTCGAGCTCCTCCCCTTGGAACAGCTCGCCGGCGACGACGGCGATCCCCGGCCCGTCGCGCAGCGGGCGGGCGACGGTGCGGGCCCGGGTGCGGGTCGTGAAGTCCCCGCTGCGCAGCTTGAGCTGCACGGTGCGGGCGGCGAGCCCGGCCCGCCGTAGCCGGGCGGCGACGGCGTCGGCCATGCGGACGATCTCGACGTGCAACCCGTCGCGGTCGTAGCGGTCGGTGACGTAGGTCTCCTCGTGGCCGATCGACTTGGTCGCCCGGTCCGGCTCGACCGGCCGCGGGTCGACGGCCCGGGCCAGGTCGTGGAGGTGCCGCCCGTGGGCCCGGCCGGTGACCGATTCGAGCACCGCCAGCGGCGTGTCCCCGAGGCGGCCGACGGTGGTGATGCCCACCCCCCGCAGCCGGGAGGCCGTCGCCGGGCCGACCCCCCAGAGGGCCTCGACCGGTAGCGGGCGCAGGAAGGCGAGCTCCTCCCCCGGCGCCACCACCACCACCCCCGGGCCGGGGCGCACGCCGTCGCGCCCGGCGCGCGGCTTGGCCGCCTCCGACGCCAGCTTGGCGAGGAACTTCGACGGCGCCACCCCCACCGAGCAGCACAGCCCCGTCTCCCGGCTCACCTCGTCGCGCAGCCGGGCGGCGATCGTCGGCCCCGGCCCGAACAGCCGCTCGGCGCCGGTGACGTCGAGGAACGCCTCGTCGAGGGCGATGCCCTCCACCAGCGGCGTGTAGCGGTGGAACACGGCGTGGATCGCCCGGCTGAGCTCCTCGTAGCGCTCGAAGCGCCCGGGCCGGAACACGGCGTGGGGGCAGAGGCGCCGGGCCTGCGACGACGGCATCGCCGAGCGCACCCCGTAGCGGCGGGCCTCGTAGCTGCACGACGCCACCACGCCGCGCGGCCCGTCGCCGCCGACGATCAGCGCCCGGCCGGCGAGGGACGGGTCGTCGTGGATCTCGACCGACGCGTAGAAGGCGTCCATGTCGACGTGCAGGATCACCCGGAGGTCCCCCGTGGCGCCCCGGCCGGCGGCGGCGTGGCCTTTCCCCCCGGTCACGACAGCAGCACCCGGCGGAAGCCCTCGGCGTAGCGCACCCCGGCGGCGCGCCCGGCATCCTCGGCCCGCTGCAGGACCACCGACCGCAGCCACTGACCCGGCTCCCCCACCTGGCTCTCGTGGCAGGCGACGGCGTCGGCCTTGGCGTCGACGGTCGAGCCGATGTCGACCCACACGTCCGGCTGGAGGGTGCCGGACAGGTACAGCGTCGCCACCCGGTGCGCGGGGCCGGCGGCCGGGAAGTAGTGCGGGCTGGCCGCCGCCGGGCTCACCGCGTCGAGGGTCGCCCAGCCGAGGACGCGGTGGTCCCGGTGGTTGACGTAGGACTGGCCGAAGAACACCGCCGTCGGGTCGGCGCCCACCACGGCGTCGGGCCGCAGCCGCCGGATGAGCGCCACCAGCGACTCCCGCAGCTCGGGGGTGTCGTCGATCTCGCCGTCCCGCCCGCCGAGCCAGTGGTGGGCGGTCACACCGAGCGCCGTGCCGGCGGCGGCCACCTCCCGGCGGCGTCGCTCCGCCAGCTCCTCGGGCCGGACCTGCGGGTCGCTCGACCCCTTGCCGCCGTCGGCGGCGATGCAGACGTGGACCTCGCTGCCCGCGGCCGCCCAGGCCGCCAACGCCCCGCCGGCGGCCACGTCCGGGTCGTCGGGGTGGGCGTAGACCGCCAGCACCCGGGCGGGCACGTCACGCACCAGCTCGGCCACGCCACAGCGTACCGAGCGGCACCGACAGCACCCCCGGGCCGCCCGGCGTTGGGGTACAAACGGGCGATGACCGCCGCCGCCCCGCTCACCGCCGAGGACTCCTTCGGACCCGCCCCTGCCGGCGAGGACCCCCTGCTCGCCGACCTGGCCGCCGTGGCGCTGGCCGCTGCCGGCGCCGCCGGCG
>DASSZM010000113.1:0-2119 GCA_035702855.1 Acidimicrobiales bacterium
GTGGCCGATGGCCGGCGCCACCCCCTCCCCCTCCTGCGCCGCCGCCCACGCCGCCGTGAGGCTGCCGAAGACGCGCACACGCGCCTCGGGTACGTGCAGGCGGGCGAGGAGCATCCCCACCTCGCTCGACGGGTCGGTGCCCGACGCGTCGACCAGCCAGTCCTCAGCGGTGAGCTGGTGCCAGGGGATGGCCGCCGCGGCCGCCAGGCGGTGCCCGGGCGAGGCGACCACCATCAGCCCGTAGCGCATCATCGGCACCGTCTCGAGGCCGGTGGCGAGCTCGCCGGAGAGGCGGGGACCGAGGCACACGTCGGCCAGCCGCTCGTGGAGCAGGGCGGCGGCCTCGCCCGCCTCGGACACCCCGACGGTCGTGGTCACCGCCGTGGCGCGGGCCCCGAAGGCGGCGAGCAGCGGGGGCACGACGAACTCCGCCACCGTCGAGGTCGCCACCACCCTGACCAGCGCCGGCGCCCCGTTGGCCTGGCGGACCGCCGACTCGGCCTCCGCCGCCAGGTTGACCATCTGCGAGGCGATGCCGACCACCCGCTGGCCTCCCGGGGTGAGGCTCATCCCGTTGCCCCGGCGCACGACCAGGGGGTCGCCGAGCTGCTGGCGCAGGGCGGCCAGCGCCCCCGACACGGCCGGCTCGCTGACCCCGAGGGCGCTGGCCGCCGCCTTCACGGAGCCGAGCCGGGCGACGAGCACGAACGCCTCGAGCTGGGTCAGGGTCACCGGCTCGGTGGTCTAGCACCCCGATAAGCAATCGGTTAGCCGCCCGTTGACGCCGGGGTGCACGGCGGCGAGCATGCGTGGGACCGACGCGCTCGGCGCGCCGGCGGGAAGGGGGAGCACGTCACGATGCAGGTACCTGCCTCGTTCACCTACGAGCGGGCCCACTCCGTCGAGGAGGCCGTCGCGCTCCTGGAGCGCTACGGACCGGACGCCCGCCTGCTGGCCGGCGGCCACAGCCTGCTGCCGATGATGAAGCTGCGGCTGGCCCGCCCGGAGACGCTCATCGACATCAACGACCTCGCCGAGCTGGACTCCGTCCGCCTGGTCCCCGGCCGGGGCCCCGACGCCCTCGGCGCCGACGGCGACGAGATCGCCATCGGGGCCATGACCCGCCACGCCACCGTCCTCGACTCGGCCCTGCTCGCCGAGCACTACCGCATCTTCGCCGAGGCCGAGCGGGTGATCGCCGACCCCCTGGTCCGCAACCGGGGCACGGTGGGCGGCTCGCTGTGCCAGGCGGACCCCGCCGAGGACCTCTCGGGGGTGTTCGCCGCTCTCAAGGGACGGGCGGTGATCCGCTCGGCCGGCGGCACGCGCACCGTCGCGCTGCGGGAGTTCCACCGCGGACCGTACGAGACCGTCGTCGGCGACGCCGAGATCCTGCTCGAGGTCCGGGTGCCGGTGCGCCCGGGTGCCGGGAGCGCCTACGAGAAGGTCGAACGGCGCGCCGGCGACTGGGCGGTCGCCGCCGCCGGTGCCTTCGTGCAGCTGCGCGACGGGGTGGTCGTGGACGCCGGGATCGGCCTGTCGGCCGTCGGCGCCGAGCACTTCACCTGCCCGGAGGCCGAGGATGCCCTGCGGGGCCGAGAGCCGACGGCGGCGCGCATCGCCGAGGCGGCCGCGATCTGCCGTGACCGCTGCGAGCCGACCGCCGACCAGCGGGGGCCGGTGGACTTCAAGCGCCACCTGACCGAGGTGCTCGTCACCCGCGCCCTCACCCGATCCGCCCGCCGCGCCGAGGGAGGCCAGGCCTGATGCAGATCCACGTCACCGTCAACGGGCAGGAGACCAGCCACGAGGTGGAGCCCCGGCTGCTGCTCGTGCACTACCTGCGCAACGTCGTCGGACTGACCGGCACCCACTGGGGCTGCGACACGTCCAACTGCGGTGCCTGCACCGTGTGGCTCGACGGCCTGCCCGTGAAGAGCTGCACCACCCTGGCGGCCCAGGCGGACGGGCACGCCGTGCGCACCGTCGAGGACCTCGACGCCGGCGGCGACCTCGACCCCCTGCAGCAGGGGTTCATGGAGGAGCACGGCCTGCAGTGCGGCTTCTGCACACCGGGGATGCTGATGACCCTCCGGGCGCTGCTCGACCGGGACCCCGA
>DASSZM010000256.1:0-6100 GCA_035702855.1 Acidimicrobiales bacterium
GCTCGCCGACGCCCTCCTCGAGGTGCTGGCGCACGAGACGGCTCCCCCCGTGCGCCGGCTCGGCTCGGTGGGCCAGGCGGACCTCGGCCCGATGGCAGACCTCGCCCACGGCATCCTGGCCCTGACGGGGTTCCGGCTGGCGGAGAACGAGGGCCTCGCCCTGCTCAACAACAATGCGTACTCGGCGGCCTGGTCGGCGCTCGCGCTCGCCGACGCCGATGTGCTGCTGCGCACCATGGACGCCGCCGCCGCCCTCGACCTCGAGGCGTTCCGGGCCAACCTGAGCGTGCTCCATCCCGTCGTCGGCGAGATCCGCCCCTTCCCCGGGCTGGTCACGACCCTCGATCGGCTCCGTCGGCTCCTGGCGGGCAGCGCGCTGTGGGAGCAGGGCACGGCACGCAACCTCCAGGACCCCCTCACCTACCGGTGCATCCCGCAGATCCACGGTGCCGCACGCGACGCCCTCGCCTACGGCACCGGGGCCGTCGAGACCGAGATCAACGCCGCGCAGGGCAACCCGGCGGTGGCGGTCGCCGAGGGCCGGGTCGTCTCGGTCGGCAACTTCGACGCCGGGCCCACGGCCGCCGCCGTCGACTTCGTCCGCCTCGCGCTGGCGCCGGCGGTGGCGGCGGCCGCCGAGCGGACGGTCAAGCTGCTCCAGGCGCCGTGGTCCGGTCTGCCCGCCGGGCTCGCCGCCGACCCCGACAGCGGCGACGACGGCCTGGCGGAGCTGGGCGTCACCGTGCAGGCGTTGGCCGTCGAGGCCCGCAGCCTGGCGGCGCCGGTCTCCCACGAGCTGGTGAGCACCACCAAGGGGGAGGGGATCGAGGACCGCACGAGCATGACGTCCCTCGCCGCCCGGCGCCTGAGCGAGATGCTCGAGCTCGCCGGCCGGGTCGTCGCCGTCGAGCTGGTGGTCGCCGCCCAGGCCGTCGACCTGGGCCGACCGCACCCGCTCGGGCGGGGAGCCGCCGCCGCCCACGACGCGGTGCGCCAGGTGCTGCCGGCGACCACCTCGGTGGCGACGTTCCCCACCGATGTCGAGCCGGTCGTCGCCCTGGTCGCCGGCGGGGCGCTCGCCGACCTGTAGCCACCGCCGCCCGGCGGCGCGCATCCCGCTGCGGTCGTGGCACGCTGGTGGCCGGCGCCCCGGGGCGCCCGAGAGGAGTTGCGATGCCGACCCGAGCGACCGCCGACCCCGACGTCGTCGACGACGAGGCCGCCCAGCGCTTCGAGCTGCGGGTGGGCGACGACGTCGTCGGCATCGCCGACTACCGCCCCATCCCGGGAGGCCTGGCGGTCACCCACATGGAGGTCCCCCACCGCTTCGAGGGCCGGGGGTTCGCCAGCCGCCTCGCCGAGGTCCTGCTCCGCGACGCGAGCCGGCGACGGCTCACCGTCCGCCCGGTCTGCCCGTTCCTCGCCGACTACGTCCGCCGGCACCCCGAGCACGCCGGCGCCCGACATCCCGA
The DNA here is from genome assembly GCA_035702855.1 of Acidimicrobiales bacterium. Lineage (GTDB taxonomy): Bacteria > Actinomycetota > Acidimicrobiia > Acidimicrobiales > Palsa-688 > JAKAQB01. The sequence continues at coordinate 1,473 of DASSZM010000256.1, forward strand.
AGCGACCGCCGACCCCGAGGGGGCCCGGCCCCGACCCGGCACGGAGGTGCAGCCGTGAGCGACACCGACCGCAGCGACCTGGCGGAGCGGCGCGCCGCCCTTCGCGAGCGCCACCTCCGGCCGGCGTCGCAGCGCCCGCCGTCGGCCGCCCGGGGGTTGCACCACACCGCCCTGGTGAGCAGCGACGTCGAGCGGACGATCGGCTTCTACCAGGACCTGCTGGAGTTCCCCCTCACCGAGCTGATCGAGAACCGCGACTACCCGGGCAGCTCGCACTTCTTCTTCGACATCGGCAACGGCAACCTGCTCGCCTTCTTCGACTTCCCCGGCCTCGACGTCGGCCCCTACGCCGAGGTGCTCGGCGGCCTGCACCACGTCGCCATCAGCGTGGAGCCGGCACGCTGGCAGCACCTCGTCGCCAAGCTCGAGGCTGCCGGCGTCGAGCACGTCGTGCACAGCGGCGTCTCGGTCTACTTCCGGGACCCCGACGGGGCGCGCCTGGAGCTCATCGCCGACCCACTCGGGGAGATGTACGGCACGGCGGTGCTCTGAGGCGCACGCCGTCAGCGACCCGCTGCCCCCGCCGGCTCCAGCTCGCCACGGCGAGCGGCCTGGCCGTCGGCCCGCCCCGACCGGCGCCGGGTCGTAGCCTCTCCGTCGATGACGACGGGACGGGCGAACTGGGCGGGCAACGTGCGCTTCGCGGCGGCGGAGCTCGCCGCCCCGGAGTCGGTCCCCGAGCTCCAGGAGCTCGTCGCCGGCCGCCGCCGGGTACACGCCCTCGGCGCCGGGCACTCCTTCACGCCCGTCGCGGACACCGACGGCACGCTCGTCTCCCTGCACCGGCTCGCCGGTGGGGTCCGGCTCTCGGAGGACGCCCGCCGTGCCTGGGTACCGGCCGGGGCGACCTACGCCCGGGTGGCGGCCGAGTTGCACGCCCGGGGCTGGGCGCTGCACAACCTGGCGTCGGTCCCCCACGTCACCGTCGCCGGCGCCTGCGCCACGGGCACCCACGGCTCGGGGCCGGCCAACCCGGGCCTCGCCGCCGCCGTCACCGCCCTGGAGCTGGTGCACGCCGACGGGACGCTGGCGACGATCCGCCAGGGTGACGACCGCTTCCCGGCGGTCGTCGTGGGCCTCGGCGCCCTCGGGATCGTGACGGCGGTCGAGCTCGCCGTCGAGCCGGCCTACGAGGTCACCCAGGAGGTGTGGCTCGACGTGCCGCTGGCCCGGGTCCAGGCGCGTCTCGCCGACGTGCTCGGCGCCGGTGACAGCGTGAGCCTGTTCACCGGGTGGTCGACCCCCGACTCGATCGATCAGGTCTGGGTCAAGCGCCGGGTCGCCGTCGGGGGGGACCCCAGGGCCCCCAGCGGCGCCGGATCGGGGTCCGGCACCGGGGTGGCGGCCGAGGTCGGCGAGCTCGCCGGCGGCCGGCGAGCCGGCGTCGCCGTGCACCCCGTGGCGGGACTGGACCCGGCGGCGGCGACCGAACAGTTGGGCCGCCCCGGACCGTGGCACGAGCGGCTCCCCCACTTCCGCGCCGACGCCGTCCCGAGCGCGGGGGCGGAGCTCCAGAGCGAATGGCTCCTACCGGTGGCCGCCGGCCCGGATGCCCTCGACCGCCTCCGGGCGCTCGCCGGCGCGCTCGCCACGGCGGCCTTCGTCTGCGAGATCCGGGCGGTGGCCGCCGACGAGCTGTGGTTGAGCCCGGCGTACCGGCGGGAGACCGTGGCGGTCCACGTCACCTGGCGCCCCGACCCGCCTGCCGCCGCCGAGGCGATCGCCGCCGTCGAGGCCGCGCTGGCGCCGTACGACCCGCGGCCCCACTGGGGGAAGCTGTCGGGGATGGAGCCGGCGGCGCTGGCGGTCGCCTACCCCCGCCTCGACGACTTCCGGGCCGTCGCCGAGGCGTTGGATCCCGAGCGGACCTTCGCCAACCGCTTCGTCGACCGGGCCCTCCGCCGCTGAGCGGTCAGGGCGCTTCGGCTTTCGCACCGGCCGGTGGCGCCCGCCGCCGGGCTGCGTACAGTGGGGCGGAGGAGGCGCGCCATGCCCGGGATCGGCGACGGCAGCTACGAGACGCTCCGGACCGGTTGGCGGTACCGCCTGGCCTGCGGACCCAGTGGCTACGTGATCGAGGACTGGCGGCGGGAGGGTCAGCCGGTCGTCGAGCACTACACCTCCGGGTTGTTCGACCTGGCGCTGTACCGCTTCGAGCAGCTCGAGGCGGCGACCCCGCCGCCGCCCCCCCCTCCCACCCCGGCCGGCCCGCCGCGCCACACCGCGCCGGCCGCCACTCCCCCACTGGGCGGGTGGCCGCAACCCTGGCCCGGGACGACCCACCACCCGTGGACACCTACCGCTCCCGCACGATTCTGCCGCATGTGCGGGACCGCTCTCGTCCCCGCCGGCTCGTCCTGCGCCCGCTGCGGGGCGACGGCCGGCGGCGTGCGGGACAAGAGCATCGCAGTCGGCTTGGCGGTGTTCCTCGCCTTCTGGACGTGGCTGTACACCTATGGCCGGGACAAGCGGAAGTTCTGGGCCGGTCTCGCCCTCGACATCGTCGGCCTCGCGCTGCTCACCACCGGGGCCGGCTGGATGGTCCTCGTGGGGGTGTGGATCTGGGCGATCGTCGCGACGGTCAGCCGACCGGTCCGGGAGTACGAGCTCTACGGCGTCCAACCCGGCGGGGGCCGACCCGGACACCGGTGACCCGGACCGTGTCCCGGCCCGGCTGACCCGGCCCGGCCGACCCGGCCGGGGGTGGCCCGCGGGATTGGCGGCCGCTCCCGCCGGGCAAGAAGTGGGGGCCCCGGCGGCGTGCCTCGCCCGAGACACCGCCTCGACCCGGACCGGGGCAGCTCGGGAGTGAGGATGCCTCCGAAGAGGCCGGTGGTGGAGCGATGAGCATCGGGATCCTGGCCCTCCGGGCCGTCCTCGCCGGTGCCCTCGTCGTGGTGTTCTCACTGATCGGGGAGCTGACCCGGCCGAAGGCGTTCTCCGGGCTCTTCGCCGCCGCCCCCTCCGTGGCGACGGCCAGCCTGGCGGTGACCCTCGGCTTCGACACGGTCACCCGGGCCAGGTCGGAGACGGTCGGCATGGTCCTCGGTGGCATCGGGATGGCGGTGTGCTGCCTCGTCGCCAGTGCGGCCATCCCGCGGCTGCGGGCCGTCATCGGCTCCCTCGCCGCCTGGCTGGCATGGGGCCTCGTCGCCCTCGGGCTGTTCTGGGCGGTGTTCGTCGGTGGCCGCTGAGCGGGCCGATGTCCGGCCCGGGCTCCAGCTCGGGAGCCTGCGCCGCATCCGCGTGCGGGACTACGCCCTCCGCTTCGTCTTCGGCGCCGTCATCTCGGTCGGGGCGGCGCTGATCGGCCAGGTCGGCGGCCCACGCCTGGGCGGCATGTTCCTGGCGTTCCCCGCCATCCTCCCAGCGGGGCTCACCCTGATCCAGGAGAAGGACGGCACCCGCGACGCCGACCGCACCGCCGTCGGCGCCATCCTCGGTGGCATCGCCCTCTGCGCCTTCGCCATCGTCGGCGAGGCGGCCTTCGGGACGCTCCCCCCGTGGCTGGTCCTGCTCCTGGCGCTGGGGGCGTGGTGCGGGGCGGCCATCGGCCTGTACGCCGTCCTGGCGGTGCTGCGCCCGGAGGCGTGCGACCGCAACCGCGACTGACCGCCGGCCGGCCCCACTCCGGCCCGCGCGGGCGGGGACGCAGAGGGGGCGGCCCGTCGGGCAGGATGCACGGGTGGACCCCCTCGCCGACGGCAGCTGCCCCTGGGCCGGCCCCGACGGGCCGATGCGGGCCTACCACGACGACGAGTGGGGACGGCCGTGCCACGGCGAGCAGGAGTTGTTCGAGCTGCTCACCCTCGAGGGGGCCCAGGCCGGTCTCTCGTGGGCGACGATCCTCCGCAAACGTGACGCCTACCGGACGGCGTTCGCCGGCTTCGACCCGGAGGTGGTGGCGGGCTTCGGCGAGAGGGAGCAACAGGCCCTGCTGGCCGACCCCGGCATCGTCCGCAACCGCCTGAAGATCCAGTCGACCGTCGCCAACGCCGCCGCCACCCTGCAGCTCCGGGAGACGCACGGCTCGCTCGGCGCCTACCTGTGGGGATGGGTCGACGGCCGACCGGTCGTCAACGCCCCCCGGCGGCCCGCCGACGTGCCCGCCAGCACCGACCTGTCCGAGCGGGTGAGCAAGGACCTCAAGCGGCGGGGCTTCCGCTTCGTGGGCGGCACGATCGTCTACTCGTGGCTGCAGGCGGCCGGCGTCGTCGACGACCACCTGGTCGGCTGCCCGGCCAAGCCGGCCGGCGCGACGCCCGCCCGGGAGCCCCGCCGGCGGCCCCGGCGGCCGGCGCGGCCGGCGAGGGGGTCGTAGGCCGGGGCGAGGGGGGCAACGGCGTCGCCGGACGGCGGCCGGGAGGGGCGGCCACCCGCGCCGGGGTGGCCGGGCGACCACCCGCGCCGGGGTGGCCGACCGGCCCCCTACACCCCTTCGAGCACCACCGCGATGCCCTGGCCCACCCCGATGCACATGGCGGCCAGCCCGTAGCCGCCGCCGGCGCGGTGGAGCCGCCAGGCGAGGGTGGTGAGCAGCCGGGCGCCGCTGCAGCCGAGCGGGTGGC
>DASSZM010000056.1:0-7434 GCA_035702855.1 Acidimicrobiales bacterium
CCTACACCCCTTCGAGCACCACCGCGATGCCCTGGCCCACCCCGATGCACATGGCGGCCAGCCCGTAGCCGCCGCCGGCGCGGTGGAGCCGCCAGGCGAGGGTGGTGAGCAGCCGGGCGCCGCTGCAGCCGAGCGGGTGGCCGAGGGCGATGGCGCCGCCGGCGGGGTTGACCCGGTCGGGGTCGAGGCCGGGCCAGGAGGCGAGGCAGGCGAGCGACTGGGCGGCGAACGCCTCGTTGAGCTCCACCGAGGCCAAGTCCCCCCACCCCAGGCCCGCCCGCTCCAGCGCCTTGGCCGCCGCCGGGACCGGGCCGATGCCGTAGCGGGGCGGCTCGACGCCGCTGACCGCCCGGGAGACGATGCGCGCCAGCGGGCGGCCGCCGGCGGCCGCCAGGCCGGCGTCGTCGGCGAGCAGCAGGGCGGACGCCCCGTCGTTGAGCGGGGAGGAGTTGCCGGCGGTGACGGTGCCGTCGGGGCGGAACGCCGGGCGCAGGCGCGCCAGCCTCTCCAGGCTGGTGTCGTCGCGGATCGACTCGTCCCGGGCCAGCTCGGCGCCCGGGACCGGGACGACCTCGTCGCCGAACTCCCCCGCCGCCCACGCCGCCGCCGCCTTGGCGTGGCTGGCCGCCGCGAAGCGGTCCTGGGCCTCCCGGTCGATGCCGAACTCGTCGGCGAGGATCTCGGCGCCCTCGCCGAGGGCGACGGTCCACTCGGCCGGCATCGCCGGGTTGGTCATCCGCCACCCGAGGGTGGTCGACCACAGCGTCTCGTGCCCCCGGGCGAAACCGGCCTCCGGCTTGGTCAGCACCCACGGCGCCCGGGACATGGACTCGACACCGCCGGCGATCACCACCGAGGCGTCCCCGACCGCCACCGCCCGGCTGGCCTCGACGACCGCCTCCATCCCCGAACCGCACAGCCGGTTGACGGTGGCGCCGGGCACCGAGGTGGGCAGGCCGGCGAGGAGGGCGGCCATCCGGGCGACGTTGCGGTTGTCCTCCCCGGCGCCGTTGGCGTCGCCGAGCAGCACGTCGTCGACCCGGGCCGGGTCGAGGTCGGCCCGGCGGTCCACCAGCGCCTTGACGGCGACGGCCGCCAGGTCGTCGGGGCGCACCCGGGCCAGCGCACCGCCGTGGCGGCCCACCGGCGTCCGCACCCCGTCGACGATCCACACCTCGGCCACACCGTCTCCCTGCGTTCGCTGTGCGCACACGCGTGCGCTGGTCAGAGCCCGAGTGTACGGTGGGCGGGCGCACGCCGGGTGCGGTCGACACACTCGCAGGAGGGGAGGCGCCGGTGGCGGAGATCATGGGGCTGGCCGAGGCGGTGGCCGCCGTGGTGCGCGACGGGGACACGGTGGCGATGGAGGGCTTCACCCACCTGATCCCCCACGCCGCCGGCCACGAGCTGATCCGCCAGGGCCGGCGGGACCTGACGCTCGTGCGGCTGACCCCCGACGTCCTGGCCGACCAGCTGATCGGCAGCGGCGTGGTGCGCAAGCTGGTGTTCGGCTGGGGCGGCAACCCCGGCGTCGGTTCGCTGCACCGCTTCCGGGACGCCTTCCAGCACGGCTGGCCGGTGCCGCTCGAGCTCGACGAGCACACCCACGCCGGCCTGGTCAACCGTTACGTCGCCGGGGCGTCCGGGCTGCCCTTCGCCGTGCTGCGCGGCTACGCCGGCACCGGCCTGGAGGGGCGCGTCGGGCACTACCGGCCGATCACCTGCCCGTTCACCGGGGAGCGCCTGGCAGCGGTCGCCGCCATCAACCCCGACGCCGCCGTGGTCCACGCCCAGCGGGCGGACCGGGAGGGCAACGTCCAGATCTGGGGGATCGTCGGGGTCCAGAAGGAGGCGGTGCTGGCGTCGTCCCGCTCGCTGGTGACCGTCGAGGAGGTCGTCGACCGGCTCGACCCGGTGCCGGGCGCCATCGTGCTGCCCACCTGGGCGGTGACCGCCGTCGCCGTCGCCCCCGGCGGCGCCCACCCCTCCTACACCGCCGGCTACTCCGAGCGGGACAACGACTTCTACGTGGCCTGGGACGCCGTCAGCCGCGACCGGGACGCCTTCCGGGCCTGGATCGACACCCACGTGCTGCACGCCGACGGCGCCGGGGTGCCGGCATGACCGCCACCTACACGGCCTCGGAGATGATGGCGGTCGCCGCCTCCCGGGCGCTGGCCGACCGCCAGGTGTGCTTCGTCGGCATCGGCCTGCCGAGCACCGCCTGCAACCTGGCCCGGGCCACCCACGCCCCCCACCTGGTGCTCATCTACGAGTCGGGCTGCATCGGGGCGAAGCCGACCCGCCTGCCGCTGTCGATCGGCGACGGGGAGCTGGCCGACACCTCCGACACGGTCGTGCCGGTGCCGGAGATCTTCAACTACTGGCTGCAGGCCGGCCGTATCGACATCGGCTTCCTCGGCGCCGCCCAGATCGACCGGCGGGGCAACCTCAACAGCACGGTCATCGGCGACTACGACCACCCGGCGGTCCGGCTCCCCGGCGCCGGCGGGGCCCCGGAGATCGCGTCGGCCGCCCGTGAGGTCTACGTCATGATCCGCCAGAGCCCGCGCACCTTCGTGGACCGCCTCGACTTCCGCACCTCGGTCGGCTTCGGCGACGGCCCCGGCGACCGGGAACGGCTCGGCCTGCGCGGCGGCGGCCCGAGGAAGGTCATCACCGACCTCGGGATCCTCGAACCGGACCCGGAGACCGCCGAGCTGGTGCTCACCCACCTCCACCCCGGCGTCGAGGTCGACGCCGCCCGCGACGCCACCGGCTGGGACCTGCGGGTCGCCCCCGACCTGGCCCGCACCGAGCCCCCCGACGCCGGCGAGCTGGCGGAGCTCCGGCGCCTGGAGACGACCCAGCCCACCCAGAAGAAGGGCGACGCGTGAACCTCGACCCCCCCTACGACTTCCCGCCCTACCGGTCGACGGCGTTGCGCCACCCCACCCGGCCGCTGGTGCCGATGGCGCCCGGGCCGGTCGAGACGAGCGGACCGCTGCTCGGCGGGGGGCGGGTCCGCCCCGGCGACCACGACCTCACCCGCCAGGGCGGCGGCGAGCCGCTCGGCGAGCGGATCAACGTCTCCGGCCGGATCCTCGACGCCGCCGGCCGCCCGGTGCGGGGCCAGCTCGTGGAGATGTGGCAGGCCAACGCCGCCGGCCGCTACCACCACCGCGTCGACCAGCACCCCGCCCCGATCGACCCCAACTTCGCCGGCGCTGGCCGCTGCCTCACCGACGACGAGGGCCGCTACCGCTTCGTGACGGTGCTGCCCGGCCCGTACCCGTGGGGCAACCACCCCAACGCCTGGCGCCCGGCGCACCTGCACTTCTCGGTGTTCGGCACGGCGTTCGCCGAGCGGCTCGTCACCCAGATGTACTTCCCCGGCGACCCGCTCCAGGCGCACGACCCGATCTTCCACGGGGTGCGCGACCCGAAGGCCCGCCAGCGCATGATCGCCGCCCTCGACTGGGCCACCACCGAGGACAGCTTCGCCCTCGGCTACCACTTCGACCTCGTCGTCTCCGGGCGCCTGGCCACCCCCACCGAGTCATGAGCACCGACTGGGAGCGCTACGGCATCGCCCCACAGCGCAGCGCCCTGCCCGAGCCGACCGGGCCGACGCCGAGCCAGACGGTCGGGCCCTACTACGAGATCGGCATGTCGTGGATGGGCGCTGAGGGCGAGCAGCTGGTGCCGCCCGACTCGCCGGGGGCGATCCGCCTCGGCGGGCGGGTCCTCGACGGCAACGGGGACCCGGTGCCCGACGCCGTCCTCGAGCTGTGGCACCCCGAGGTCGGCTGGGGACGCAGCCTCGTGGACGCCACCGGCACCTACCGCTTCAGCGTCGCCACCGTGCCCTACTACGCCCTCGACGTGTTCGCCCGGGGCACGCTGCAGCGCCTGGCGACCCGGGTGTACCTCCCCCCGGCCGACGACGGCGACGAGCTGCTGGCGGGCCTCGAGCCCGACCGGCGGGCGACGCTGGTGGCGGTCGAGGCCGACGGCGGGCTCCGCCACGACATCCGCCTGCAGGGCGAGGGGGAGACCGTCTTCCTTGTTTGGTGAGCTCCTGTCGACCGACGAGCTCGCCGAGGCGACCGGCGGGGCGGCGTGGGTGCGGGCGATGCTCGACGCCGAGGCGGCCCTGGCGGCGGCGTCCGCCGACTGCGGGGTGCTGCCCGCCGAGGTCGCCGCCGAGATCGAGGGGAAATGCCACGCCGCTCACGTGGAGCCCGCCGCGCTCGGCCGGGCCGCCCGGGCGGGCGGCAACCCGGTCATCCCGTTGGTCGCCGGGCTCCGCCGGGACCTCTCCGGCCCGGCCGCCGACTGGCTCCACCACGGCGCCACCAGCCAGGACGTCCTCGACACCGCCGCCGTGCTGGTGGCGAGGCGGGCCGGGGCGCTCGTCGACGGGCACCTGGCGGCCCTCGCCGACGGCTGCGCCGCCCTCGCCGGCCGCCACCGCCACACCCTCGTGCTCGCCCGCACGCTGCTGCAGCCGGCGCTGCCGACGACCTTCGGGGCCAAGGCCGCCGGCTGGCTGGTGGCCGCCCTCGACGCCCGCCGGCTGCTCGCCGAGGCGCTCGGCCGCCTGCCGGCGTCGCTCGGCGGGGCGGCCGGGACCCTGGCCGCCTTCGGCGAGCGCGGCCCGGCGGTGCTGGCCGCCTTCGCCCGCCGCCTCGCCCTGCCCGAGCCGCTCGTGCCGTGGCACACCGCCCGCCAGCCCGTTGCCGCCGCCGGCTCCGCCCTGTCCGTCGTGGCCGCCACCGCCGCCAAGATCACCGGCGACGTCGCCCTGCTGATGCAGGCCGAGGTGGGCGAGGCGTCCGAGCCGGCCCCGGGCGGGTCGTCGACGCTGCCCCACAAGCGCAACCCCGTCGCCGCCACCCTCGCCGGGGCCGCCGCCCGCCGGGCCGTCGCCCTGGCGGCCGTGCTCGCCGGCAGCGTGGTCGCCGAGCACGAGCGGCCCGCCGGCGCCTGGCACGCCGAGTGGGAGACGCTGTCGGAGCTGCTCGCCCTCGCCGGCGGCGCCGCCGCCCACGCGGCGGCGACGGTCACCGGCCTCGAGGTCGACCCGGCCGCCATGGGCGCCAACCTCCGCCGGGTCGGCCCGGTGCTGCTCGCCGAGCGCGTCGTGCTCACCCTGGCGCCCCGCATCGGCCGGGCCGCCGCCGTCGCCGTCGTCGACGACGCCGCCGCCGCCCCCGACTTCGCCGCCGCCCTCGCCGCCGACCCGCGAGCCGGGCTCGGGACCGGCGAGGTCGCCGAGCTGCTCGACCCCGCCGGCTACCTGGGCGCCGCCGGCGCCTGGGTGGACCGGGCCCTGGCCGCCCACCGATCCGAGGTGCCCCTGCCGTGATCCCCTCCCACCGCGTCGACGGCCCCCCCGGGGCGCCCGTGCTGGTCCTGTCCAACTCCCTCGGCGCCAGCAGCGCCATGTGGGAGGCCCAGGTGCCGGTGCTCGCCACCCGCTTCCGGGTCGTGCGCTACGAACAGCGGGGCCACGGCGGCACCCCGGCCCCCGCCCCGGGCCCGTACAGCATCGCCGACCTCGGCACCGACCTGGTCGAGCTGCTGGACCACCTCGGCGTCGAGCGGGCCGCCCTGTGCGGGGTGTCGCTCGGCGGGATGGTGGCGCTGTGGGTCGCCGTGCACCACCCGCAGCGGGTCGACGGCCTGGTGCTGGCCTGCACCGCCGCCGAGCTCGGGCCGCCCGACGGCTGGGCGGAGCGGGCGGCGACCGTGCGGGCGGCATCGCCGTCGGTGCTGGCGGAGACGCTGGTGGGGAGGTGGTTCACCCCCGGGTTCGTGCAGCGCCGCCCGGAGGTCGCCGGGGCGGTGGCCGCCATGCTCGCCGGCGACGACCCCGAGGGCTACGCCGGGTGCTGCGAGGCCATCGGCGCCATGGACCAGCGCCCCGACCTCGGGCGGGTCGCCGCCCCGACGCTCGTGATCGCCGGCGCCGACGACCCCGTCACCCCGCCGGCGCGGGCCGTGGAGCTGCAGGCCGGCATCCCCGGGGCGTCGCTCCTGGTGCTGGCCGGCGCCTCCCACCTGGCCAACATCGAGCAGCCCGCCGCCTTCACCCAGGCCGTCGTCGACCACCTGGCGGGCACGATCGTGGAGCGCGGGGACGCCATGCGGCGCCGGGTGCTCGGCGACGCCCACGTCGACCGCTCCGCGGCGGACGCCTCGCCGCTGGGGGCGCCTTTCACCGACTTCATCACCCGCACCGCCTGGGGCGACGTGTGGACCCGGCCGACGCTCGACCTGCGCGCCCGCAGCTGCATCACCGTCGCCGCCCTCGCCGCCCTCGGGCGCCTCGAGGAGCTCGAGCTGCACGTCCGCGGCGCCCGGCGCAACGGCCTCGCCGACGAGGAGATCGCCGAGGTGATCCTCCACACCGCCGTCTACGCCGGCGTCCCCGCCGCCAACGCCGCCATGCGCGTCGCCCGCCGGGTCCTCGAAGCCGATGGCTGACGAGCCCCGCCGCCCCGAGCACGTCCAGTCCTTCGCCCGGGGCCTGGCGGTGATCCGGGCGTTCGGGGAGCGCCCCGAGCTGACCCTCTCCGACGTGGCCCGGGCGACCGGGCTGACCCGCGCCGCCGCCCGGCGCTTCCTGCTCACCCTGGTCGACCTCGGCTACGTCCGCAGCGACGGGCGCACCTTCGCCCTGCGCCCCCGGGTCCTCGAGCTCGGCTACGCCTACCTGTCCACCCTCGGCCTCGACGACGTCGCCGCCCCCCACATGGAACAGCTCGTCGCCGCCACCCGCGAGTCGTCCTCCATCAGCGTCCTCGACGGCGACGACATCGTCTACGTCGTGCGCGTCCCCACCTCGCGGATCATGACCGTCACCATCGCCGTCGGCACCCGCTTCCCCGCCTACCCCACCTCGATGGGCCGGGTCCTGCTCGCCGCCCTCCCGCCCGCCGCCCTCGACGCCTACCTCGAGCGGGTCGAGCCCGTCGCCCTCACCCGCCGCACCGTCACCGACCGGGCGGCGCTGCGCGCCGTGCTCGGCGACGTCGCCGCCAAGGGCTACGCCCTGGTCGACCAGGAGCTCGAGGACGGGCTGCGGTCGGTGGCGGTCCCGATCGTCGACCGCAGCGGCGCCGTGGTCGCCGCCCTCAACGCCTCGGCGCACGCCAGCCGGGCGACCCTCGAGGACCTCCGCCGGCGCACGCTCCCGCAGCTGCAGGCGACGGCGGCCCGCATCAACGACGACCTCCGGGCGGTCGGGCGGACCGCCGCCCGGGCGCAGTAGGAAGCAGTAGGAGGCAGTGATGGAACGCACCCAGGTCGGGATCATCGGCGCCGGGCCCGCCGGGCTGGTGCTCGCCGCCCGCCTCGCCGCCGCCGGGATCGACTCGGTCGTGCTCGAGTGCCGCTCCCGCAGCTACGTCGAGGGCCGGGTGCGCG
>DASSZM010000142.1:0-9002 GCA_035702855.1 Acidimicrobiales bacterium
GAGGTTGCCGTGCTCCGCCAGGGACCGGCAGCGGGCGGCGACCACCTCGACCGGCAGGTCGACGCCGTGGTCGACGACGTCCTGGGCGGACCATTCGACGAGCAGGGCCTGGGTGAAGGCCGACATGATCGCCAGGTAGTCCTCGGCCTCCGGTGCCGTCACGTACGCGTAGAGGCGCAGCCGCTCCGGATCGGCCATGGGGCCAACTGTAGAGAACGGCGCCCGGGGGCCTGCGGACGGTCGGTCTCCGGGCATCGAGGGGTGCTGTCCCACCCCGCCGGTAGGTTCACGGCGGTCGGGGCCACGATGCCACCCAGGACGCCGAGGACGCCGAGGACGCCGAGGACGCCGAGGACGCCGAGGACGCCGAGGACGCCGAGGACGCCGAGGACGCCGATGATTCGCATGGCGAAGAGTCCACACGTGTGGACGGCTCGACCGGGCCGGCCACCTCGTCGGCGCCGCCGCCCGGGTCGGGGCCGGCGCCTCCGCCCGTGGCGCCCTGCCGCTCCCGTCACGGACGCCAGGGGCGCTCGACGCCACGGTGACGCCGGCCGACATCCACTCCACGATCTGCGTTGTCGGCTGGACGGCGACGGTGCGGCCCCCCGAGTCCTACTCCGAGCCCCTCAAGATCCGGCAGCTGGACACCGGGTACGCCTTCCGGGGCGATCAGCGGCTCGGGGACTACGAGGAAGACCACCTCGTGCCCCTGGAGCTCGGCGGATCGCCGCGGTCGATACGCAACCTGTGGCCGGAGCCCTACCACCTGGCGGCGGGAGCCAGGGTCAAGGACCGGGTCGAGGACCGCCTGCACGCCCTGGTCTGCGAGGGCCGGGTCCCCTTGCGCACCGCCCAGCACGCCATGGCCACCGACTGGGAGACCGCCTACCGCCGCCGGGTCGGCCCGCTGCCCGTGGCGCCGCCCACCACCGTCCCGCCCACCACCGCCCCGCCCGGGACCGGCACCGGCCCGACCTGCCGGGCGTCGGTGTCCGACGCCCGGCCGAGCGACTACTCGACGGTCGAGGTCACGGTGGGGACCGGCGTCGCCGGCGCCTCGGTCACGGCGACAGCGCACTACAGGACGACCGACACGACGCGCTCGGCGACGGCGGGAAGCAGCGGCGTGGCCCGGGTGGCGTTCGACATCAGCGGGGCGGCGAGGGGCTACCAGGTCGCCGTCGGCGCGGAGGTGCGCGCCGGCGGCGGCGCCACGCCCGCCAGGGTGAAGAGGTGGTCGCGCTCGTGGGCGTCGAGCAGGAGGGTGCGGGCGACGGCGTCGAGGACCGCCTCGGAGGCGTTGATGTCCCGCCCCTGCTCGAGCCAGGTGTACCAGGTCATGCCGACCCCGGCGAGCGAGGCGACCTCCTCCCGCCGCAACCCCGGTGTGCGGCGGGAGGCCGCCGGCGGGCGGCCCGACCTCGGCCGGCGACAGCCGCTCCCGGCGGCTGCGCAGGAAGGCGGCCAGCTCCCGGCGCCGCAGCCGGGCCTCCGTGGCGGCCGTCGCCGGCGGCGGGAGCATCGGTGACGGTACGAGGGGCCGCTCGTCGGTCAGGGCCATGGCCATGATCGCCGGCCGGCGACCCGGGTTCCAGGTGGTGCCAGTACCAGGATGAGCACCATCTGGTACCACCCTCGGCGGTGCCGGACGATGGCGCCATGTCCACCGAGAGCTCCCTGCTACGCAGCCCCGAGCGCGCCCCGGGGCGCGCCGGCCACGCCGCTGCCCCCACCGCCGGGACGGCGGCCGCCCTCTCCCCGCTCGCCCTCGCCACGATCCTGTCCGGGACCTTCCTCGCGATGGTCGACTTCTTCATCGTCAACGTCGCCCTCCCGACCGTGGCGCGCAACCTGCACGCCTCGAGCGGCCTGCTCGAGCTGGTCGTCGCCGGGTACGCCACCGCCTACGCCGTCCTCCTCGTGCTCGGCGGCCGGCTCGGGGACGGGCGCGGGCGCAAACGCCTGTTCCTCTCCGGGGTCGCCGCCTTCACCATCACCAGCCTGCTGTGCGGCCTGGCCCCGTCGGCCGGGGCGCTCGTCGCCGCCCGCGTCCTGCAGGGAGCGGCCGCCGCCATGATGGTGCCGCAGGTGCTCTCGACGATCCAGGCCACGGGCGACATGGCCTCCCGGGCCCGGGCCCTCGGGTGGTTCGGTGCCACCGGCGGCATCGCCGCCGTGGTCGGCCAGGTCCTCGGCGGCCTGCTGGTGTCGGCCGACATCGCCGGTACCAGCTGGCGCCCGATCTTCCTCGTCAACGTGCCGGTCGGGATCGTCGGGTGGTGGCTCGCCCGCCGGCACGTCCCCGAGACGCGCTCGTCGCGCGCCGCCCGGCCGGACCTGCCCGGCACGGCCCTGCTCACCCTGGCGGTCGTGGCGGTGCTGCTCCCGCTCACCGAGGGGCGGGCGCTCGGGTGGCCGGTGTGGTCGATCGCCGCGCTGGCCACGGCACCGGCGTTGGCCGGCGGGTTCGCGCTGACCGAGCGGCGCAGAGAACGGGCCGGCGGCACGCCGCTGCTGCCGCCGTCGGTGCTGCGCCACCGCAGCATGCGGCGGGGGCTGCTGCTGGCGGTGCCGTTCTTCGCGGGCTTCGGGGCGTTCATGTTCGTCTACGCCCTCGTCACCCAGGACCGCCTCGGGTGGTCCCCGATCGTCGCCGGCCTGGCCCTGGCGCCGCTGGCGGCCACCTTCCTGTGCGCCTCCCTGCTGATGCCCCGCCTGGTCGCCCGCTTCGGCCGTACGGTCATCACCGCCGGGGCGCTGCTGCAGCTCGCCGGCCTCGTCGGGCTGATCGGCTCGTTGAGCGCCGCGTGGCCGGGGGTCGGTGCCGCCGACCTGGTCGCCGCCTTCGCCGTCATCGGCCTCGGTCAGGGCCTGGTCATGCCGGCGCTCGTGCGCATCGTGCTCTCCGAGGTGCCCGTCGAGGAGGCCGGCGTGGGCAGCGGGGCGCTGACCACGACCCAGCAGGTGTCGTTGGCGGTGGGTGTCGCCGTCCTCGGCAGCCTCTTCGTGGCGCTGGCACCGGCGGCCCGCCTCGGCGCCCTGCACGCCGCCGACCTCGTGTTCGGGGTCCAGGCGCTGGCCGCCGCCGGCATCGCCGCCGGCTCGCGGGGCCTCGGGGTGCGGTGAGCGGCCACCGGCGGGGCGGGCGCCGACCGCCCCGGGTCACCGCCGGCCGGGACGTTCGGCCCTAGCTCCGGTGGGTTGACCGGCGCCAGTCTCCTGGAGAGGCGCCGACCACCGTTGGTCACCGCCCTTCGTGACCTGGCCACGACCCGACCCCCACCCGAGACCCCGCCGCCGTGCCCGCCCCGGACTCCCACCGCCGTGCCCCGCCGACCGAGGCGGGGACCGCCACCAGACCGCCCGAACCGGCCGGGGGCGCCCCCGCCGCGACGGTCGCCGGGCGGGCCCCGGCGCTCGACCCCCGGGCGCCTGCCGACCGCCTGCTGCGCGACCTCGCCACCAAGCCGGACGGGCTCACCGAGCGCGAGGCCGAGCGCCGCCGGCTGCGGTGGGGCCCCAACGAGCTGCGGCGGGAGCGCCGGGCCAATCGGCTCGCTCAGCTCGTCCGCCAGTTCGTCTACCCGCTGGCGCTGCTGCTGTGGGCGGCGGCGGCGCTGGCGCTGGTCGCCGGCACGCCGGAGTTGAGCATCGCCATCGCCGTGGTGATCGTGCTCAACGCCGTGTTCGCCTGGGCCCAGGAGCAGCAGGCGGAGCGGGCCGTCGAGGCCCTCCAGCGCCTGGCGGCCACGCACACGACCGTCGTACGCGACGGGCACCCCCGACGGCTCGACACCCGCGACCTCGTACCCGGCGACGTGGTGCTGCTCGCCGAGGGCGACCGCGTGCCGGCCGACGCCCGGCTGCTGGAGGGCGCCCTCGAGGTGGACGCCTCCACGCTGACCGGGGAGTCGCAGCCGGTGTTGCGGGCCGCCGACCTGATCGACGTGGACGTGCCCTACCTCCAGGCGCGGGACCTGGTGTTCGGCGGCACCGGCTGCCTGGGCGGGGAGGCACGGGCCGTGGTGTTCGCCACGGGGATGCGCAGCGAGCTGGGCCGCATCGCCGCCCTGTCGGCACAGGTGGGCACCGACGAGAGCCCGCTGGAGGCCCAGCTGCGGCGGGCGGCGTGGGTGATCGCCGCCGCGGCCGTGGGCATCGGCGTCACCTTCCTCCCGCTCGGCACGCTCGCCGCCGGGCTCTCCCTGCGCGACAGCGCCATCTTCGCCGTCGGCCTGCTCGTGGCCAACGTGCCCGAGGGCCTGCTTCCCACCGTGACCCTCGCCCTGGCGGTCGGGGTGCGGCTGCTGGCGCGCCGGGGGGCGATCGTCAAGCGGCTGTCGGCGGTCGAGACGCTCGGTTCGACGACGGTGATCTGCACCGACAAGACGGGCACGCTCACCGAGAACCGCATGCGTGTCACGGTGGTCTGGACCCCCGACGGCGAGACGGACCTCACCGCCGGCACCGTGCCCGTCGCCGCCGGCGGGCTGCGGGCGCTCGCCGAGACCGTGGCGGCCTGCAACAACGCCGAGCTCGACGCGAGCGGCGACGGGAGCGGGGACCCGACCGAGGTGGCGCTGCTGGCGGCGGCGGCGCGGCTCGGTGTGGACACCGGGGCCGCGTGGCGCGACGAACAGCGCCTGCTGCAGTTCCACTTCGACCCGGCGCGCCGGCTCATGTCCACCGTCGACCGCGACGGGGGCGGCCCGGTGCTCCACACCAAGGGGGCGCCGGAACAGGTGCTGGCCCACTCGAGCCGCGTGCTCGACGCCACCGGCGCCGAACGACCCCTCACCCCGGACGACGTGGCCGGCGTGCTCGCGGCCATCGACCGGCACGCGGCCGCCGGCCTGCGCATGCTCGGTGTCGCCCGGCGGCACCTCGCCGCCATGCCCGACAGCCACCAACAGCGCGACGAGGTCGAGCAGGACCTGTGCCTGCTGGGCCTGATCGGCCTGGCCGACCCCCCGCGCGCCGAGGTCCCCGACGCCCTCGCCCGCTGCCACACCGCCGGCATCCGCGTGATCGTGGTCACCGGGGACCACCCCAACACCGCCGCCGCCGTCACCCTGCAGGTCGGCATCGGCAGCGAGGGGCTCACCGTCATCGGCGGCGAGGAGCTCGACCGCATGCGGGAGCAGGAGCTGGACGACCTACTGGCCACCGGCCACGAGCTGGTCTTCGCCCGGGCCTCCCCGGAGGCGAAGCTGCGCATCGCCGACGCCCTGCGCACCATGGGGGAGGTCGTGGCCATGACCGGCGACGGGGTCAACGACGCCCCCGCCCTCCACCGCGCCGACATCGGGGTGGCGATGGGGCGGGTCGGCACCGACGTCGCCCGCGAGGCCGCCACCGCCATCCTCACCGACGACAACTTCGCCACCATCGTCGCCGCCGTCGAGGAGGGTCGGCGCGTCTACGCCAACATCCGCAAGTTCGTCTTCTACATCTTCGTGCACGCCACCCCGGAGGTCATCCCCTTCCTGCTCTTCGCCCTGTCCGGCGGCGCCATCCCGCTCGGCATCACGGTCATGCAGATCCTCGCCATCGACCTCGGGACCGAGATCCTCCCCGCCCTCGCCCTCGGCCGGGAGCCCGCCGAACCGGGAATCATGGCCGACCCGCCACGGCCCCGCAGCGAGCACGTCATCCGCCCGGCCCTGCTGGTCCGGGCCTGGCTGCTGCTCGGGCTGGTGTCCGCGGCCCTGGCCGTCGGCGCCTTCTTCTGGGTGCTGGACCGGGGAGGGTGGCACTACGGGGCTCCGGTCGGCGCCGGCAGCGCGCTGCACCACACCTACCTGCAGGCGACGACCATGACGTTCCTCGCCATCGTCGCCTGTCAGGTGGGCACCGCCTTCGCCGCCCGCACCGACCGGGCGTCGCTCCGCCAGATCGGCGTCTTCACCAACCGGTTCCTGCTGGTCGGGATCGTGGTGGAGCTCGCCTTCGCGCTCGGCGTCGCCTATCTGCCGCCGCTGCAGGCGGCGTTCGGGACCGAGGCGGTCCCCCCGGCGGTGTTGATCGCGCTCATCCCGGTGCCATTGGTGGTGTGGGGGCTCGACGAGCTGCACCGGGCGCTGCTGCGCCGCCGGGCGGCCCGCCAGCGCGACGTCGCCGGCGCGGCGTGACACCCCGCCGGGGGGCTCGGTCCGCTCAGGCGGCGCGCCGGGAGGCGAGGGTGCGGCCGTGGGCCCGGGCCAGGCTCTCGGCCTCCTGGCGCATCCGGGCGGCCAGCTCGCTGAACTGGTCGAGGGCCGGGTTGACGCCGACCAGGGTGAACTCGGACTCGACGACCAGGAGGTCGAGGCGCCAGACGTCCGCGAGGACCCGCCGCGTCCACCCGGTGGCGTGATCCCAGCCCTCGCGGGGGTGCCCGCCCCGTAGGCGCCGCCCCGCACCGCCACGAGCACGGCCGGCTTGCCGGCGACGGCGGGCTCGGCGCCCGACGCCATCCTCGGGTCGGTGATCACGAGGTCGACCCACGCCTTGAAGTGCTGGGAGACCCCGTAGTTGTAGAGCGGTGCGGCGAACAGCAGGGCATCCGCCCCGACCAGCTCGTCCACCAGCGAGGCCGCCAGGGCCGCCGCCTCGGCCTGCGCGGGCGTGCGCTGCTCCTCCGGTACCCGGCTGGCGGTCACCGCGTTCGCCCAGGCGTCGGCGGGGAGCGGCTCGGTCCCGACGGGGCGGCGCACCACGCCGCTGTCGTGGTGGGCCAACCGCCACTCCTGCTCGACCAGGTCGGCGATGCGGCTGCTGTGGGAACCGTCGACCCGGATGCTGGCGTCGAGGCGGAACAGGGTCATACGTCGTCTCCTAGCTCGTCGTATCTGCCTAGCTACTATGAAATCACAAGTAGCTTGGAGAGGCGAGCCGACAAGTAGGGTGGCTCCGTGCCAGCGAGGTCTGCACATCCGGCCGAACCGGAACGGCCGGCAGAACCGGAACAGCCTGGCGTCCACCGCTGCGACAACGGGCTCGTGCAGGCGTTCTCCGTGCTGGGCAAGCGGTGGAACGGGATGATCCTCGGCACGCTGAGCTCCAGCGCCGGCAGCTTCTCCGAGCTGCGCCGGGGCCTCGCGCCGATCACCGACTCGGTCCTCTCCGACCGGCTCAACGAGCTGGTCGAGGCCGGCCTGGTCAGTCGCTGCGTCAGCGACGGCCGTCCTCCCGGCGTCCGCTACGCGTTGACCGACGCCGGCACGGCCATCGTGCCCATCCTCGATCAGCTCGCCCGGTGGGCCACCGATCATCTCTCCCCGACCGCCGGCGAGGACTGCTGAGCTCCCGGGCGGCGGACCCGACGACCCACCACAGCGAGGAGCCACGAGATGGACTACCACCCGAGCAGCGTCGGCGACGTGCGCCCGTTCCTGCAGGGCCCGCAGCGAGCCGTCCTCTCCACCGTCGGCACCGACGGCGGCCCGCACCAGGTGGTCGTCGACTACGCCGTCGACGCCGACGGGATCCTGCTCAACGGTCGGGTCGACCGACGCTGGGTGCGCAACCTCCGCCGGGACCCGCGCGCCTCGGCCCTCGTCCACGATCCCGCCGACGTCAGCCACTGGGTCCGGCTGACCGGCACCGCCCGGCTGCTGCGCGAGGGCGACGAGGAGGCCGTCGAGGACGCCATGGCGATGGCCCGCCGCTACGGGGACGACCCGGAGCAGTTCCGGGGGCAGCACCGCGTCAGCTGGCGCCTGGTCCCCCACCAGGTGCTCGAGCGAAGCGAGTGAACCGACGCCCGGACCCGATCACCACGCCCCCGCCGGGCTCACGGTAACACCGGGTGGGGGGCTTGATGCAAGGACCACCGGCGTGCTCTGAATGTGCGTCCGATGACCGCGCACCTGATGACCGAACACCCGATGACCGACCGCTACGTGATGGACTTGGAGGAGATCGGTGCGTCGGCGGCCGGCCTCGTCGGCGGCAAGGGCGCACACCTCGGGGAGCTCGGGCGGATCGACGGCATCCTCGTGCCGGGGGCCTTCTGCGTCACGACGGACGCCTTCCGGCGAGCCGCGCAGGAGGTCCCCGGCATCGAGGCGCGACTGGAGCGGCTGTCGGCCCTCGATCCCGGCGACGCGTCGGCGGTCCGCGCGAGCAGCGCCGACATCCGACGCTCCCTCGAGGCGGTCACGCGCTCGTTGGGTGAGCTCGGCGAGCACGCCACCTACGCCGTCCGGTCCAGTGCCACGGCAGAGGACCTGCCGTCGGCCTCCTTCGCCGGACTCCACGACTCGTGCCTCCGGGTGGAGCGTGGCGCCGTGCTGGGACAGGTCCGCCGGTGCTGGGCGTCACTGTTCAGCGAGCGGGCGGTGACGTACCGGTTGCGCAACGGATTCGACCACCGACGGGTCCGGATGGCGGTGGTCGTGCAGCCCATGGTGCGCCCCCGGGCGGCCGGCACGCTCTTCACGGCCCACCCGGTCACCTCGAACCGCAAGGTCGTCACCATCGAGGCCGTCACCGGTCCCGGCGACGCGCTCGTAGCCGGTCGGGTGAGCCCGGACACCTTCGAGGTGCGAGGCGGGCACGTCGTCTCCGGTGCCGGGACCACCGGCTCGCAACGCAGCCGGCACGCCGCCCCGAGCCGCGAGGCGGTCCTGAGCCACGGGGAAGCGCTGCGCCTGGCGTGCCTCGGCCGGCGGATCGAAGCGCACTTCGCCCGGCCCCAGGACATCGAGTGGTGCCTGGTCGACGATGACTTCTGGATCGTCCAGAGCCGGCCGATCACCACGCTGTTCCCGATCCCGCCGGCACCGGACGGGGCCAACCACGTCTACGTGTCGGTCGGCCACCAGCAGATGATGACCGACCCCATGGAACCCCTCGGGTTGTCGATCTGGCAGCTGACCGTCCTGCGGCCCATGACCGAGGCCGGCGGCCGGCTGTTCGTCGACGTCACGCAGGGCCTGGCTTCGCCGACGACCCGCGGAGGCCTCCTCGCGGCCCTCGGGACGTCCGAGCCGCTGATCGGGGACGCGCTGCAGACC
>DASSZM010000198.1:0-2085 GCA_035702855.1 Acidimicrobiales bacterium
AGGTCGGCGCCCTCGCCTGACCCCCTCCCGGAGGCGGGGGCCCACCGCCCGGGCCGGCGGGGCAGGGCGGACTCCTCGAGCGGATGGGGCATCGCCCCCGGGGCGCGTGGGGCCGCCGGCCGCCCGATCCGGTCGGCTCCCGACTGGTCCGCCGGGCACGGACGGTGGCCCCCCGGGCTCACCTCGTGCTCACCTCGTGCTCAGCCAGGCGTTGTCCGCACCCTCGGTGGGGCCTCGGCACCTCCGTGCGGTGAGCGCTCGACGAGTCGCAGGCGCCGGGTGGCGGACTGGGGGTCGGAGGCGGCGTTGGGGGCCCCAGCGACCCCTTTCCAGCACGGCGATCCCCCCCAACCCGGCTGTCGGCCCCCAGGTCCGTCGATTCCCCCCAGTCCAGCGGCGCGGGCAGCCCACGGGCGGGCAGACCCGCCGGCACCCGGCACCCGGCACCCGGCACCCGGCACCCGGCACCCGGCTCAGGCGTCGTCCTCGGGCACGAGCCACAGCACCCCGAGCGGCGGGAGCGTGAGCTGGGCGGAGAACGGCTGGCCGTGCCAGCCCTCCGGCTCGGCGAACACGCCTCCGCCGTTGCCGATCCCGCTGCCGCCCCACTCGGCGGCGTCGGTGTTGAGCACCTCCCGCCAGCGCCCGGGGCGCGGCAGGCCGATCCGGTACCCCTCGTGCGGTGTCGGGGTGAGGTTGGCGACACAGGCCAGCACGCCCGGCGACCCCGCGGCCGGCGCCGAGGGCCACGCCGGCGGCTCGGCGCCGGGTGCGGCGGGCTCGGGCTCGGGCCGCAGCCGGAGGAACGACAGCACGCTGTGGCCGGCGTCGCTGGCATCGATCCAGCGGAACCCGGCGGGCGTGAAGTCGTCCGCCCACAGCGCGGGCTGGGCCTGCTCGACCCGGTTGAGCTCGGCGAGGAGCGCCCCGAGCCGGCGGTGGTCGGACCAGTGGTCCCAGATCCACCAGTCCAGCTCCCGGTCGTGGTCCCACTCCGTCTCGGGGGCGAGCTCGGCGCCCATGAACAGCAGCTGCTTGCCGGGGTGGGCCCACATCCAGGCGTACAGGGCCCTCAGGTTGGCCAGTTGCTGCCAGCGGTCACCGGGCATCTTGGCGAGCAGGGAGCCCTTGCCGTGGACGACCTCGTCGTGCGACAGCGGCAGCACGAAGTTCTCGGACCAGGCGTAGACGAGCCCGAAGGTCAGCTCGTTCTGGTGGTACGAGCGGAACAGCGGGTCGGTGGCGAAGTAGCCGAGGGTGTCGTGCATCCAGCCCATGTTCCACTTGAGCCCGAACCCGAGCCCGCCCAGGTAGGTGGGCCGGGACACGCCGGGCCACGCCGTCGACTCCTCGGCGATGACCGTGGCGCCGGGGTACATCCCGAAGACGGCCTCGTTGACCTCCTTCAGGAAGGCGACCGCCTCCAGGTTCTCCCGACCGCCGAACTCGTTGGGGAGCCACTCCCCCGCCTTGCGGGAGTAGTCGAGGTAGAGCATCGACGCCACCGCATCGACGCGCAGGGCGTCGATGTGGTACTGCTCGATCCAGTACAGGGCGTTGGCCACGAGGAAGTTGCGGACCTCGTTGCGGCCGAAGTTGAAGACCAGGGTGCCCCAGTCGGGATGGCTCCCCCGCCGGGGGTCGTCGTGCTCGTAGAGGGCGGTGCCGTCGAAGCGGGCGAGGGCGAACTCGTCGCGGGGGAAGTGGGCGGGGACCCAGTCGACGATCACGCCGATGCCCCGCTGGTGCAGGGCGTCGACCAGCGCCCGGAAGTCGTCGGGTGAGCCGAAGCGCGACGTCGGGGCGTAGTAGCCGGTGACCTGGTAGCCCCACGACCCGGAGAAGGGGTGCTCGGCGACCGGCATGAGCTCCACGTGGGTGAACCCGAGGGAGGCGACGTGCTCGGGCAGGCACTCGGCCAGCTCCCGGTAGGTGAGCGGCCGTCGGCCGCCGGCGCCGTCGTCGGTCCAGCGCCACGAGCCCAGGTGGACCTCGTAGACCGACAGGCGCGAGCCGAGAAGGTCGGCGTCGGCGCGGGCGGCGAGCCAGTCGCCGTCGCCCCAGGCGTGGGCGGGTGGAGCGGTC
>DASSZM010000223.1:0-10224 GCA_035702855.1 Acidimicrobiales bacterium
GACGACGCCGACACCGCCCGGTCCCGGGTCGAGGAGCTGTGCCGCCGCTTCCTGACCAACCCGGTGATCGAGGACGCCGAGGTCACCGTCGAGGCGGCGTCGTGACCGCCCGCGTCGGGGTGGTGCTGTTCCCGGGCACCAACTGCGAACACGACGTCCTCGCCGCCGTCGACCGCCTCGGCGGCGACGCCCGGCTCGTCTGGCACGGCGACGCCCACCTCGGTGACGTGGACGCCGTGGTCCTCCCGGGCGGCTTCGCCCACGGCGACTACCTGCGCCCGGGCGCCATCGCCCGGTTCTCCCCGGTGATGGGGGCCGTCGAGGCGTTCGCCCGCGACGGCGGGCCGGTCGTCGGGATCTGCAACGGCTTCCAGGTGCTGACCGAGGCCCACCTGCTGCCCGGTGCCCTGCAGAAGAACCGGGGCCTGACCTTCCTCTGCCAGACCGTCGAGCTGGAGGTGGTCACGGATCGCAGCGCCCTCACCCGCGGCGTCGCCCCCGGGACCCGGCTGCGGATCCCGATCAACCACTTCGAGGGCAACTACACCTGCGACCCGGCCACCCTCGCAGAGCTGGTCGACGGGGACCGGGTGGTGCTGCGCTACACCGACAACCCCAACGGCTCGGTCGGCGACATCGCCGGGGTCAGCAACGAGGCCGGCAACGTGGTCGGCCTCATGCCCCACCCCGAACGGGCCAGCGACCCGTTGCTCGGCTCCGACGACGGCCTGGTCCTGCTGCGCGCCCTGCTGGCGTCCGCCGGGGCCCGCCTGCCGGCGGCGACGTCGGCCGCGCCGTGACCGCCGACGCCTCCCTCCACCGGGCGCTCGGGCTCACCGACGACGAGGCCGCCGCCATCGAGCGGCTCCTCGGGCGCGCCCCCAACCACCTCGAGCTGGCGCTGTACGCGGTGATGTGGAGCGAGCACTGCTCCTACAAGTCCTCCCGCCTGCACCTGCGCCGCCTGCCGACGGAGGGACCGGCGGTGCTGGTCGGCCCGGGCGAAAACGCGGGCGTGGTCGACGCCGGCGGCGGCGTGGCCGTCGCCCTGCGCATCGAGAGCCACAACCACCCCTCCGCCATCGAGCCCTATCAGGGGGCGGCGACCGGGGTGGGCGGCATCCTGCGCGACATCTTCACCATGGGCGCCCGCCCGATCGCCCTGATGGACCCGCTGCGCTTCGGGTCCCTCGACGACGACCGCTCCCGCTGGATCGCCGGCGGGGTGGTGGCCGGCATCGCCGGCTACGGCAACGCCGTGGGCGTCCCGACCGTGGGCGGCGAGGTGGTCTTCGACGACACCTACACCGGCAACCCGCTGGTCAACGTGCTGTGCGCCGGGCTCCTCCCGAAGGACCGGCTGGTGCTCGGGCGGGCGACCGGCGTCGGCAACCTGGCGGTGCTGCTCGGCTCGTCCACCGGCCGGGACGGCATCGGCGGGGTCAGCGTGCTCGCCTCCGCCGGCTTCACCGACGACGCCGCCGCCGAGGAGGCCAAGCGGCCCAACGTGCAGGTCGGCGACCCGTTCGAGGAGAAGCGCCTGATCGAGGCGTGCCTGCAGCTGCTCGACGAGGGTCTGGTCGTCGGCATCCAGGACCTCGGCGGCGCCGGGCTCGCCTGCGCCACCTCCGAGACCGCCAGCCGGGGCGGGGTCGGCATGGACGTCGACGTCACCGCCGTGCACCGCCGGGAGCCGGGGATGGAGGCGTGGGAGGTGATGACCAGCGAGAGCCAGGAGCGGATGCTGGCGATCGTCACCCCCGAGCACCTCGACCGGGTCCTCGAGGTGTGCGCCCGCTGGGAGGTGCGGGCCTCGACCGTCGGGCGGGTGACCGACGGCGGGCAGTTGCGGATCCTCGACGGCTGGGACGGTGAGGTCCTCGCCGACGTGCCCGCCGCCACCCTGCACGAGGACGCCCCCCTCTACGACCGGCCCCGGCGCCGGCCCGCCGACTTCGAGCAGCGCGCCGGCGACGATCCCGCCCGCCTCGCGCCGCCCGAGGATCCGGGCAAGGACCTCGCCGCACTGCTGATCGATCCGGCGTGGGTGTACCGCCAGTACGACCACCAGCTGTTCCTCAACACGGTGGAGGCCCCCGGCGGTGACGCCGCCCTGCTGCGGCTGGCGGCGCCGGGCGTGCCGAGCGACCGGGGCCCGGGCGAGCCGCCCCGGGCGATGGCGCTGTCGAGCGACGGCAACGGCTACTGGTGCGCCCTCGACCCCCGGGCCGGGACCGCCCTGGTGGTCGCCGAGTCGGCCCTCAACGTGGCCTGCGTCGGCGCCCGGCCCGTCGCGGTGGTCAACTGCCTCAACTTCGGCAACCCCGAGCACCCCGAGGTCATGTGGCAGCTGTCGGAGGCCATCGACGGGATGAGCGAGGCCTGCCGGGCGCTGGGGTTGCCCGTCGTCGGCGGCAACGTGAGCCTCTACAACGAGAGCCGCGGCCACGACATCGACCCGACGCCGGTGGTCGCCACCCTGGGTCTCGTCGACGAGCTGCACCGCCGCCCCCCGGGGGTGCGCCTCGCCGCCGGCGACCGGGTGCTGCTCGTCCAGCCGCCCGGCACCCGCCCGAGCCTGGGCGGCAGCCAGTGGGCGGTCCGGGTGCGGGGTCACCGCAACGGCCGCCTCGCCCCCCTCGACCTCGCCGCCCACCGCCGGCTGCTGGAGCTGCTCCCCGGCCTGGTCGCCGGCGGGACGCTCAGCGGCGTGCACGACGTCTCGGGTGGCGGCCTCGGCGCGGCCCTGGCGGAGATGGCCGTCGGCGGCGGTGTCGGCGCCCGGGTGACCGGACCCGCCGACCACGTCGAGCTGTTCGGGGAGGCCCCTACCCGGGTGCTGCTGTCGGTGCCCCCCGCCGCCGTGGCCGCCGTGCGCGAGGCGGTCGCCGGCGCCGGCCTCGACGTCGTGGAGCTCGGCGAGGCCGGCGGCGACCGGCTGGTCGTCGGGGAGCTCGTCGACGAGGCCGTGGCCGACCTGGATGCCGCCGGGCGCGACGTCCTGCCGGGCGCCCTCGGCGCCTGAGCCGGTTGGGGGTCGCCGCGTGCGAGAATGGCCCACCGTGACCACCAGCGAGGGCAAGCCCCGGGAAGCGTGCGGGGTCTTCGGGGTACGGGCGTCGGGTCAGCCGGTGTCGCACCTGACCTACGACGGCCTCTACGCCCTGCAGCACCGGGGGCAGGAGTCGGCCGGCATGGCCGTCTCCGACGGCCAGCAGCTGGTGGTGGTCAAGGACATGGGCCTGGTCACCAACGTCTTCAACGAGTACAAGCTCGCCGGCCTCCAGGGCCACCTGGCCATCGGCCACACCCGCTACTCCACGACCGGCGCGTCGAGCTGGCACAACGCACAGCCCGTCTACCGCCACGCCGGCGGTGGGCCGTTCGCCGTGGGCCACAACGGCAACCTCACCAACACCGCCCAGCTGGCCGACGACGCCGGCATGCTGCCGGGCACGGTCGGCAGCGACAGCGACCTGCTCGCCGAGCTGCTCGCCCGCCAGCTCGACGGCCGCGGTGAGCACGGCGACCTGGTCGAGGCCCTCGCCGAGGTGCTCCCCACCTTGGAGGGGGCCTTTTCCCTGGTCCTGTGCGACCGCGACCGGCTGATCGGCGTGCGCGACCCGCACGGCTTCCGCCCGCTGTCGCTCGGCCGCCTCGACGACGACGGCTGGGTGCTCGCCTCCGAGACCCCCGCCCTGGACATCGCCGGGGCCACCTGGGTCCGGGACCTCGAGCCCGGCGAGATGGTCGTCATCGGCGAGGACGGCCCCGTCTCGCTGCGGCCGTGGCCGGCCGGCGCCATCGAGCCGCGGCTGTGCCTGTTCGAGTTCGTCTACCTGGCCCGGCCCGACAGCCGCCTCTACGGCCAGGAGCTGCACGGCGCCCGGGTGCGCATGGGTGAGCTGCTGGCCCGCCAGGCCCCGGCCACCGCCGACCTGGTGATGGGCGTCCCCGACTCCGGGATCCCCGCCGCCGAGGGCTACTCCTACGGCAGCGGCATCCCGTACGCGACGGGGCTGGTGCGCAACCGCTACATCGGGAGGACGTTCATCACCCCCGGGCAGTCGGAGCGGGCCGCCGGCGTGCGGCGCAAGCTCAATCCGCTGCGGGGTGTGATCGAGGGCAAGCGCCTCGTCGTCGTCGACGACAGCATCGTGCGGGGCACCACCACCCGGGCGATGGTCCGGATGCTGCGGGAGGCCGGCGCCCGGGAGGTGCACCTGCGCATCTCGTCGCCGCCGTACCGCTGGCCGTGCTACTACGGCCTCGACACCGGTACCCGCTCCCAGCTGATCGCCGCCAACCTGTCGGTGTCGGAGATCGGGGAGTACATCGGCGCCGACAGCCTCGCCTACCTGACCCTCGACGGCCTCAAGGAGGCGACCGGCGCCCCCCACGCCGGGTTCTGCGACGCCTGCCTGACCGGCGCCTACCCCACCCCCGTGCCGCTCGGCCGGAAGGCGGAGGTGGCCGACGGCGCCGACCCCGGCCCCGACGGCATCCTCGCCGGGGCCCTCTTGCCGCCGCGGTGAGCAGCCGGGAGCCGGGCCTCACCTACGCCGCCGCCGGCGTGTCGATCGACGCCGCCGACGCCGCCGTCGAGGCCATGCGGGACCTGGTGGCCTCCACCCAGGACCGTCCCGGGGTCCTCGGCGGCATCGGCGGCTTCGGTGGCCTGTTCGCCCTGCCCGCCGGCTACCGGGAGCCGGTGCTGGTCTCGAGCACCGACGGGGTGGGCACCAAGCTGGCGGTGGCGATGGCCACCGGGCGGTTCGAGACCATCGGCATCGACCTGGTCGCCATGTGCGTCGACGACCTGGTGTGCTGCGGGGCGGAGCCGCTGTTCTTCCTCGACTACCAGCTGCTCGGCCAGGTCGACCCCGACCAGGTGCGGGCGGTGATGACCGGCATCGCCGACGGCTGCCGCCAGGCGGGCTGCGCCATCGTCGGCGGCGAGCTGGCCGAGCACCCCGGGCTGCTCGCCCCCGGCGAGCTCGACCTGGCCGGCTTCGCCGTCGGCATCGTCGAGCGCGACGCCGTCGTCGACGGTCCCGCCCGCTGCCGGCCCGGCGACGTCCTGCTCGGCCTGCCGTCGCCCGGGCTGCGCTCCAACGGCTACTCCCTCGCCCGCCGGGCGCTGCTCGAGGCCGCCGGGCGGGCCCTCGACGGGCCGGCCTGGGACGGCGCCGCCCACACCCTCGCCGACGAGCTGCTGCGCCCCTCGGTCGTCTACACCCCGGCGGTCCTCGCCGCCGTGCGGGCGGTCGGCGTCCACGCCGTCGCCCACATCACCGGCGGGGGACTGCCGGGCAACCTACCCCGGGTGCTGCCGCCCGACCTCGACGCCGTCGTCGACCTCGGCGCCTGGGAGCGGCCCCGGATCTTCGGCGAGGTCCAGGCGGCCGGGCGGGTCTCCGACGAGGAGATGCTGCGGGTGTTCAACCTCGGCCTCGGGATGGTCCTGGCCGTGGGCGAGGGCGACGTCGACGCCGCCACCGACGCCCTGCGGACCGCCGGCCAGGTCCCCGCCGTCGTCGGCCGGCTGGAAGCCGGGCGGCGGCAGGTCCGGTTGACCGGCGCGCCCCGCCTCTCCTGAAGGCTCCGGCGGCCTCCCCCCGGTCGGGCTAGTCACCCGTTCCGGGGGATCCCTCGGGCCCCGGCAGGGACCGGTGCGCGGCCGTTCCGTCGCCAACGGTTGCACTGATCACCGGCCGCGACCGGGGGTCAAGTCCGGACATTGTCTTCCCAAGGCGGACACTCCGGGCTGCGTCGCCCCACCGGAGGTTCCAGACCGGTGAGGGGGAATAGTCCGATTGGGCACCGAGTACCTAGTCATTTGTAACCATCAAATGACCCGGACAGGTCATGTTGCCCATAGTGGACGGCGCCCTATCTTGGCCCCGAACCGGACAGACGGAAGGAACCACAGGAGATGGCAGAGCAGCCGCAGGTCGACACCCTGCTCACCCCCGCAGAGGTCGCAGCCCTGTTTCGCGTCAACCCCAAGACCGTGACCCGCTGGGCTCGTGCCGGCAAGATCACGGCGATCCGCACCCTCGGCGGGCACCGGCGCTTCCGGGCCTCGGAGATCCGCCGCTGCCTCGAGCAGCTGGAGACGGGCGAGCTCGTCTGACGCCCTGACGCCCGGAGGGCAGGTGCCCGACCCGGGGGTCCGGACCGGACGGCAGGCGGTGCAGGCACCGTGACGCCGACGGCCGGGACCACCGGGTTGGCGCGGCCGGGGGGGATGGGGGCAGGATCCTCGGCGTGAAGGGGTCGCCGAGGGACGACGGGACGGCAGGACCCCGGCTCCCACCGGGGTTCGCCGCCCTCGTCGGTCGGGCGGGGATCCGATCGGGGCCCGGCGACGACGTGGTCGCCCTCTGGGCGACGCAGGCGGCGTCGAGCGCCGCCGTGTTCACCCGCAGCCGCTTCGCCGGCCCGAGCGTCACGCTCAGCCGTGCGCATGCCGCCGGTGGGCGCGCTCGTGGCGTGGTGGTCGTGGCCGGCAACGCCAACGTGGCCACCGGCCCGCAGGGCGAGCACGATGCCGTCGAGTTGGGCGAGCTGGCCGCCGGCCTCACCGGGCTCCACCCTTCCGAGGTGCTGGTGGCCAGCACCGGCGTGATCGGCCGCCCCTACCCGATGGCGGTCCTGCGGGCGTGGTTCGCCCACGCGGCGGCCCTGCGGGACGACTCCGGCCCCGCCGGCGGCGACGGCGTCGGCGACGTGCCTGGCGCCGGGGCCACGGCCCGGAGGACCGGGCGGGCGGCCGACGTGGCCGCCGCCATCATGACCACCGACACGGTGACCAAGACCGCCGCCCGCCGGGTGGGGCCGGCGACGGTGGTGGGCATGGCCAAGGGCGTCGGCATGATCGAGCCGGACATGGCGACGATGCTCGCCTTCGTCTGCACCGACGCCGCCGTCGAGCCGCCCGACCTCGACCGGCTGTGGCGGCGGGTCGTGGACGAGACGTTCAACTGCCTGAGCGTCGACGGCGACACGTCGACCTCCGACACCGCCGTGGTGCTGGCCAGCGGCGCCGCCGGGCCGGTGCCCGAGGCGGACCTGACCGTCGCCCTGCGTGAGGTGTGCCTCGACCTCACCCTCCAGCTGGCCCGGGACGGGGAGGGCGCCACCAAGCTGCTCACCGTCACCGTCCGCTCGGCGCGCGACCGGGACCAGGCCCGGCGGGTCGCCAAGGCGATCGTCAACTCGCCGCTGGTCAAGACGGCGGCCCACGGCGGCGACCCCAACTGGGGGCGGGTGGCCATGGCCATCGGCAAGAACGCCGACGACCACGACATCGACCCCGACCGCGTCGTGATCCGCTTCGGGGACCTGGAGGCCTACCCGGCGGTGCCGGGGGAGCAGGGCCTGGCCGCCCTGGCGGAGCTGCTCGCCGGCGACCACGTCGACATCGACGTGGAGCTGGGCGCCGGCGACGCCGAGGCCACCGCCTACGGCTGCGACCTGTCCGCCGAGTACGTGCGGATCAACGCCGACTACACGACCTAGGCCGGCCGGCGGGGGTTGTCGGGCTCGTTCAGGCCTCGAGCGGTTCGGGGGTGGTCGCCAGCGTGCCGAACAGCGTCGTGCAGAACAGGATGAAGGTCAGCACGTGCACCGACGTGCACCACAGGCAGATCTTGCCGACGAGGAACAGCTCGGCGTAGATCAACCACAGGATCATCCCGACGCCGACCACGGTCCCGCCGAGGCGGGCGACGCGGATCACGGCGCGGTTGCTCCGCCAGGCAGCCGGCAGTTGCAGCGGCAGCATCCCGACGAAGAACACCAGGCCGAGCACCGGGACCGGGATGCCGAAGATGGTCGACCACTGGCTGGTGACGACCTGTCCGCAGTTGATGATCGACCCGGCGCCCGCCGGGCAGACCGGTGTGATGCCTGCGTAGTGGACGGCGGTGAGGTAGGACGCGATGCCGACGCCGATGACGCAGATGGCGAGCCCGACGGCGCTGGCCCACCGGGGGGTCCGCATGGCGCCACGGAGCTCCTCGGGCTCCCATCCCTCCTCGTCGAAGGCGGGCGGTGCCGGCTCGGCCGAGCGGGGCCGCGCCGAGGATCGGATGGCGTTGGCCCGCTTGCGCTGCGCGCTCGTCCTGGTGGAGCTCACGCCCTCGGCCCTCCCGTCAGCCGTTGCTCGTCGCCAGATCGCCCGGGGTCACGTCCGGCGAGGTGATCGCCTTGGGGAAGTACTTGCAGACGCTGCCCGGCTGTCCGTGGGTGATCTTGCAGACGTCGGCGACGATGGAGCCGGCGGCCGCCTCGACGTGCGCCGACAGGGCGGTGGATCCGCTGGTGACGCTGGCGAGCGCCGCCTTGAACGACATGCCCGGCGTGTTCTGTCCGCCACCCGGACGGAAGAAGGCGTCGTCGTACTGGATCTCGTTGATGAGGAACTTGCCGTCCAGGTACACGAACGGGATGCCCTGCTGGAGGTTGTACTTCCCGAAGAGCTTGCTCGCCGTGGCGGACGGCGTCTGCAGCGGCTTGTACGTCCGGGTCTCCTGCTCCCAGTGGTCGAAACCGAAGTACTTGCTCGCGAACGTGGCCTTGAGGAGCGTGAAGGTCGGCGTGTCGGGGAACACGTCCGTGCTGCTCGACTTCATCGTCTGCAGCCCGCTCCAGGTACCGAACTTCGACAGGGCCAGCACGACGGCCCAGCGCTCACCGGCGCAGTAGGGGCAGTACTCCGCGCCGAGGTAGAAGCCGCCCGGTTTGCCGTCGACCGTGTACGCCGGACCCTTGATGGGCTGCGGGTAGGTCAACGGCGTCGTCGACGAGGTGTCGTGGAAGTTGTTGGCGGCGCGGGCGAGGGTGCTGGCGGGGATCGACGCCAGCTCGTTGTACTGTGCGGCCGAGACGGGCTGGTTGATGCCGCTCCCCACCGCCACGTTGGTCTTCCCGCCGCCGGTCACCTTCACGATCACCAGGACGGCGACGACGATGATCACGACGCCCACGGCCGTGATGGCGAGGAGGGTGTTGCGCCGGCGCCGCTGGGCGGCGACGGCGGCGCGGCGGTTGTTGGCGCTGCGCTGGGAGGCTGACGGGCGTGCACCGCCGGGTCGGCTCGACGATGCGCTGGGTCTCGCAGGACTCTTCTTCTTCCCGCCGCGCGGCGGGACGGGGGTGCCGGAGGAGCGGGCGGGAGAGTCGTTGTCGGCGGTAGCCACGGTGCCGCGATGGTAGCGGTGGAGCACTCGCCAACCGGGGCGCGGTCGTCCTGCGGCCCCCCGGACCGTCCCTGCACCTTACGAGGGGCGCGGCGTGGCCGGCCAGGACCGTCGGTACAATCCGCGCATCGCCAGCGACGACGAACCACTCGTGGCGGAGGCTCGGTCGGGGGACACCAGAGCGCTCGAGGCACTCCTGCGACGGCACCAGGACCGGCTCTTCGCCGTCTGCCGCCGCCTCACGGGCAGCGACGCCGACGCCGCCGACGCCCTCCAGAACGCGCTGATCGCCGTCGTGCGGGGTCTGCCCCGCTTCGACGGTCGCAGCAGCTTCGCCACGTGGTCCTACCGGATCGCCGTCAACGCCTCCCTGGACGAGCTGCGGTCCCGGGCCCGGCGCCCCGAGCCGGGAGCGCTGGCCGACGACGGGCCGTGGGTCGCCGACCGTTCCGACGGCGTGGCCGCCCGCCTCGACCTGGACGCCGCCCTGCTCCGGCTGGCGCCGGAGTTCCGGGCCGCCGTGGTCCTGCGTGACGTCTGCGAGCTCGACTACGCCGAGATCGCCGAGGTGCTCGACGTCCCGCCCGGCACCGTCCGCTCCCGCATCGCCCGCGGGCGGGCGGCTCTCGTCTCGCTCCTCGGCGGCCGCCCCGAACCGGTGGGTGCACCGTGACCATGCTCGAACCGCATCTCGACGCCGAACAGCTGTCCGCCGCCGTGGACGGCGACGCCGACGAGGGCGTCCGCGACCACCTGGACGCGTGCGCCGCCTGTCGCCGGCAGCTCGACACCTGGAAGGAGACGCTCGGCGCGCTCGCCTCGGCGGCGCGCGCCGACCGGCTGGACCCGGGGATCGCCGAGGGGATCCTCGGGGCGGCGCTGGCCGCGGCGGGCGGGGACCCTCCCGCCGGGGCGGACGGCCCGCGGCCAGCGGTCATCGAGACCGGCGGCGACCGGCCGGGTGGGGTCGAGGCGCCGGCGGTCCGCCGGGTGACCCCGATGCCACCCGCGCCCGAAC
>DASSZM010000005.1:0-7704 GCA_035702855.1 Acidimicrobiales bacterium
TGCGGCGAGGGAGAACGCGGCCGCGAGGGAGGCGGCCGGGGCGAGCGCGCCGGCGAAGGCGACGGGTGCGCCCGCCGGCGGCGCGCGTGCAGCGGCGAAGGCGGCGGGTGCGACGCTTCCGGCGGCCTCGGCTCCCTCGGCGGCCTCGGCTCCCTCGGCGGCCTCGGCGCCCACGGCTCCCTCGGCGCCCACGTCCGCGACAGCGACGGCGACGGCGACGGCGACGGCGACGGCGGAGCCCACCGCGGCAGCGGACGCGGCGGCCACATCGGCGGCCCATCCCGCCGCGCACGCCGCCGCGGCGGTGGCGGGTACAGCGGCACCGACGACCCCGGCGCACGTCACCCCGGCGCACGCTGCCACGACGGGGCCGGCGGCCCCGGCCACCGCCACTGCCACCGGCACCACCGCCACCACCGCGGCGACGCCCGCCCCGACCACGACCGCGGCGGCGGCCGCCGCCGGGATGGCGGCGGCGGCGCCCACCCACGCCCCGGCCGCCGCCGCCCCGGTGACCACCGGCGCCGCCGGCCGGCCGGTGCCCACCCCGGCCGAGCAGCTCACCCGGGCGGTCCTCCCGCTCGCCACCGGGCCGGACGGGACCACCCGGGTGTCCCTGAGCCTCCACCCCGCCGACCTCGGCGAGGTCCACGTCCAGGTGGTGCTGCAGGCGAGCACCGTCAACGTCACCATCCACGCCGCCGACCCTGCCACCCGCAGCCTGCTCGCCGGGCAGCTCGGCGACCTCCGCAACCTGCTCGAGGGCTCCGGCGTCGCCACCGGTGCGCTCGAGCTCGGTAGCGGTGCCGGCAGCGGTGCCGGCAGCGGCGGCCGCCACCCCGGCTGGCGGCCCGGGTCGCCCGGCGGCGGCCGGTCCCGTGCCGGCGGCGGCGCCGGGATCGCCGCCATCGCCCACCCGTTCCCGGCGGCGGGTGACGGTCCGGCGCCCGGCCCTGTCCCCACCACCCGGATCCTCGATCTCCATCTGTGAGGGAACGATGACCACCACACCCAGCCCCATCACCCCGACCCTGCCGTCCGGCTACACGGTGCCGTCGTCGGTCCCGACGCAGGCCCAGGCAGCCTCCAACGGCATCAACGCCAACACCTTCTTGAAGCTGCTCGTCGCGCAGCTCCAGTACCAGGACCCCAACAACCCCTCCAATCCGACCCAGTACCTCACCCAGACGGCCGCCTTCGAGGAGGTGCAGCAGCTCGACTCCCTCCAGACGTCGGTCCAGGCGCTCACCCAGCAGCAGCAGGTCAGCAGCGGGGTGGCCATGCTCGGTCAGAAGGTGACGGCATCGACCGGCACGAGCGGCTCGAGTGTCAGCGGCGTCGTCTCCGCCGTGCAGCTCACCAGCACCGGCCCGGTCCTCACCGTCGCCGGCCAGCAGGTGCCGCTCTCCGCCGTGCAGTCGGTGACCGCCGCCGCCAGCGGCTCGTCGTCGACCACGACCACCCCGCCCTCCTCCACCACCACCACCCCGACCACCACCGCCTAGGCGCCCACCCCTCCACCAGCAAGGAGAACCATGCTCGAATCCCTCTTCACCGCCAACTCCGGTCTCGAAGCCAGCCAGGCGGCGATGGACGTGATCGGTAACAACATCGCCAACATCAACACCGTCGGCTTCAAGAGCAGCGACGTCGCCTTCCAGTCGCTGTTCAACGAGACCATGGCCGGTGCGTCCAGCCCGACGGCGGCGCTCGGCGGCACCAACCCGCAGCAGGTGGGCCTCGGCGTCGCCGTGGTCGCCACCCCGACCAACTTCTCGCAGGGCACGGCCGAGGCGACCGGCAACCCGCTCGACGTGTCCATCCAGGGCAACGGCCTGCTGGTGCTCGACAACGCCGGCCAGACGCTGTACACCCGCGCCGGGCAGCTCCAGCTCGACGCCAACGGCAGCCTGGTCGAGCCGGACGGCTCCTACGTCCAGGGTTGGATGGCGACCAACGGCTCGGTCAACACCGCCGCGCCGCTCACCCACCTGACGATCCCGACGACCGGCACCAGCGTGGCCGGCACCCAGACGTCGAACATCACCCTGACCGGCAACCTCAACACGGTGTCGCCCAACACCGGCCCGACCATGGAGGTCACGGTCTACGACGCCACGGGAAAGGCCTCGACGCTCACGCTGCAGTTCCAGCCGCCGGCCAGCGCCGGTGGGGCGTGGACGGTCGCCGCCTCCGACGGGTCGCCCTCCACCACGGGCAGCGGCCTGGCCTACGGGACCGGGACCGGCTCGGTGACCTTCAACGCCAGCGGCGTCAACACCAACTCCGGGGGGACGGTCACCGTCACCGACAACTCCGGCAACAAGTACACCCTCAACGTGGCGAACCTCTCCGCCAACGCCCTCGCCGAGTCGGTGGCGGCCAGCAACCAGAACGGTTCCGCCCCCGGCACCCTCGAGAGCTACAGCATCGGCCAGAACGGCCAGATCACCGGCGTGTTCTCCAACGGCAACACCCAGGTGCTCGGCCAGATCGCCCTCGCCAGCTTCGCCAACGAGGGCGGCCTGCAGGCCGTCGGCAGCACCGAGTACGCCGCCACCGCCAACTCCGGCCTGCCGCAGATCGGCACGCCGGGGACCGGGGCGCTCGGCACCCTGTCGCCCGGCACCCTCGAGCAGTCCAACGTGGACCTCGGCCAGGCCTTCACCAACCTGATCATGTCCCAGCGGGCCTACCAGGCCAACGCCAACGTGCTGTCCACCTCCAACACGGTGATCCAGTCCCTGCTGCAGGCCACCGGCTGATCCCCCCGGCCGCGTCGGCGGCCACGAAAAAGCGGCAAGCGGCGCCCCCCGGTCTCAGATCGGGGGGCGCCGGTCCGATCGAGGACGCATCACGCCGGGCCACGGATCGGCCCCCGACGGCGTCCACTGGATGGAGACCGCTTTGATCCTCGTCACGCGACTCAACGGGCCCGCGCTCGCCCTCAACGCCGACCTGATCGAACGAGCCGAGGCCACCCCCGACACGGTGCTCACGCTGGTGGACGGGACGAAGTTCGTCGTCGAGGAGTCGATCGACGAGCTCATCGAGCGGATGCGCATGCACCGGGCGGCCGTGCTCGCCTACGCCTCCGAGATCGAGCGCGGCACCGGGCAGCCGCCCCAGAGCGGTCCCCGCCTGCGGGTGATCCCCGGCAGCGAGGAGCGGTCCTGATGGATCCCGGCTCGCTCATCGGCATCGGTCTGGCGCTGTTCGCCATCTTCGCCTCCCTCGTCATGGACGGGGGCAACCCGGCCGCGCTCATCGCCCCGTCCGCCCTCCTGCTCACCTTCGGCGGCACCCTCGGGGTGGGCATGGCCAGCGCGGCGTTCGCCGACGCCAAGCGGCTCCCCAAGCTCATCAAGCACGCCCTGCTGAGCCCGCCCATCGAGCCGGACGGCGCCGTCGGGGCGCTGGTCGGCTTCGCCGAGAAGGCCCGCCACAGCGGCCTGCTGACCCTCGAGGAGGAGGCCAAGGCCACCGACGACCCGTTCCTGCGCAAGGGGATCGAGATGGTCGTCGACGGCACCGACCCCGAGGAGATCCGCGACGTCCTCGAGGCCGACATCACCTCGATGCGCTCCCGCCACAAGGCGGGGGCGAAGTTCTTCTCCGACATGGGTGGCTTCGCCCCGACCCTCGGCATCATCGGGACCGTCCTCGGCCTGATCCACGTCCTGCAGAACCTGAGCACCCCCGGCAAGCTCGGGCCGATGATCGCGGCGGCGTTCACCGCCACCCTGTGGGGCGTGCTACAGGCCAACGTCTTCTGGCTGCCGATCGCCAACAAGCTGCGGCGCTCCAGCGAGCTCGAGATCCAGCGCATGGAGCTGCTGCTCGAGGGGATCCTGTCGATCCAGGCCGGCGCCAGCCCCCGCCTGGTCGAGCAGCGGTTGCTCGCCTTCCTCGAGCCGGCCCGGCGTGAGGCCGTCTCCCAGAGCCGGGCGGCGGCGTGAGCCGGCGGGCCAGGCACGTCGAGGAGGAGGCCCACGACAACCACGAGCGCTGGCTGCTCACCTACTCCGACATGATCACCCTGCTCATGGTGCTGTTCATCGTGCTGTTCGCCCTGGGCCAGACCAACATCCGCAAGTTCAACGCCTTCCGCCAGAGCTTCCACACCGCCGCCATCCAGCCGGCGCCGGTGACCACCGGCGGCATCGGCGTGCTCAGCGCCGACAGCGCCGTCCAGCTCGACCCGAGCCCGGCCACCCACGACCCGCACGTCACCCCCCGGGTCGGCACCAACCCGGCCGCCTCCAGCGGGGCGGCCAGGGCGCTGGCCCAGGCCCAGGCCGCCATCGAGGCGGCGCTGCGCCAGGCCGGGCTGGGCTCCGACGTCCGCTTCCGCACCACCGCCGACGGCCTGGCCGTCACGATCGCCACCGACAAGATCCTGTTCCCGACCGACTCGGCGACGCTCCTGCCGCTCGGCATCCAGGTGCTGCGGGTCATCACCCCCATCCTCGCCCGGATCCCCAACGACCTGAACATCGAGGGGCACACCGACAACGTGCCGATCACCGGCGGCCCCTACCCCAACAACTGGGCGTTGTCGACCGCCCGCGCCCTCGCCGTGCTCGAGGACCTGCGGGCCGGCCACGTCCCCGCCGACCGGATGGTGGCGTCGGGCTTCGCCGACACCCGCCCGCTGGTGCCGAACACCACCCCCGCCAACCGGGCGCTCAACCGCCGCGTCGAGATCGTCATCCTGACCGCCCCCCTCGCCTCCTAGACCGGGAGATCCCCCCATGGCCACCACCACCGCCGCACCACCGTCCGCGGCCGCCCCCGCCGAGGCGCCCAAGAAGAAGGGCAGGACCAAGCTCCTCATCATCGGCGTCGTCGTCCTGCTCGTGGTGGCCGGCGGCGCCTACGAGTTCGTGCTGAAGAAGAAGCCGGCCGCCAACGCCAAGCCGGTGCCCGGCGTGATCCTCACCGAGGGGCAGCAGACCATCAACCTCGCCGGCGGCCACTACCTCCAGGTCCGGGTGGCGCTGCAGCTGATCAAGGGCGCCAGCCCCAAGCTGATCGACGCCGACAACGCCGAGCTGGCCGACACCGTGCTGCAGGTCTTCGCCGGCCAGCCGATGAGCCGGCTGAGCGGCGCCGCCGGCCTGGCGTGGTCCAAGGCCCACCTGCTGGCCGCCCTCGACCCGCAGTTCCCCCACACCATCTACACCGTGTACTTCACCCAGTTCGTCACCCAGTAGCCGCAGGCGCCGGCTCAGGTCGGCGTCGGGCCCGCCGATGAGAACGCCGTGACGGTAGCGGCGAGCGAGGAAGCGGTCACGCCCGTGGGGCGCTCCCGCCCCGTGCCGGTGGCCGGCTGGGCCCCACCCGGGGTGACGACGCTGCGCGCCGACCAGCAGGCGATCCTCGAGCTGGTCTTCGACACGTTCTGCCGGCGCTTCGCCGAGGAGCTCACCACCGTCATCCGCCTGCCCGTGCATCTGCGCGTGCGCCCCGCCCGCCTGCTGCTGTGGCGTGACGTGCTCGCCGAGCTGCCCGAGCCCTACTCGGCCTGCCTGGCCCGCTGGTCCCCCGACCACGCCGGCGGCCTGGTCGTCGTCAGCGTCCCCCTCGCCGTCGCCTACGTCGACCGGCTGCTCGGCGGCCCCGGCGCCCCGAGCGAGCACCCCGGACCGCTCACCGAGGTGGAGAACGAGCTGGTCGCCGACCTGCACCGCCGGGTCGCCGCCGCCTACGCCGCCAGCCTGGCCGCCGTCGCCGCCGCCGGCGCCACCGTCGGCCCCCACGAACCCCGCCTCGGGTTGTTGCGGGCCCTGCCCCCCGACGCCGAGCTCGTCGTCGCCGACGTGGAGGTGACCGCCGGCGCCGCCGCCGGGGAGATCTCCCTCGTGCTGCCGGCGCCGCTCGTCATCCCCGCCCTCGACGCCTTCGCCGGCCGGGTCGCCCCCGATCCCCAGCGCCCGCAGCTGCCGCCCACCGGCGGCCTCCTCGACGCCACCGTCGAGGTGTCGGTCCGCTTCGAGCCGGCGTCGCTGACCCCCGGCGAGCTGTGCCGGC
Source organism: Acidimicrobiales bacterium (assembly GCA_035702855.1). Classification (GTDB taxonomy): domain Bacteria; phylum Actinomycetota; class Acidimicrobiia; order Acidimicrobiales; family Palsa-688; genus JAKAQB01. The sequence goes on from DASSZM010000005.1 coordinate 6,034, forward strand.
TCGCCGTCGGCGACGTCATCGGCCTGCCCCACGACGCGGCCACGCCGCTGCAGCTGTGGGTCGCCAACCACCCGTACCTGCGCGTCCAACCCGGCCGGCGTGCCGGGCAGGTCGCCGTCGCCGTCGCCGACTGAAGCGCTGGAGCCCCTCGACGTGAGCCTCACCCAACCGGAGACCGGAGCCGATCCCCACCCCGCCGGCCAGCAGGCCGACGCCACCGCCCTGGCGGCCGAGGCCGCCGCCGCCCTCGGCCTCGGCGTCCCGATGCCGCTGGCCGGGCCGCTCAACCGGGCCAGCGACCTGCCCGAGGGCAGCCAGGCCCTCGCGGCCGCGCTGACCGGGCCGTCCGCCACCGGGCGGATCGTGCTCGCCGTGCTCCCCGGCGCCGCCACCCCCGGCCCGGAGGCGTGGTCCGCGCTGGCGGCGTCGTTCGCCGCCAGTGCCGGGCTGGCCGTCGGGCCGGCCGAGGCGCTCGGGGAGGCCACCGCCGAGCTGTTCGCCGGGCATGCCCTCGTCGCCGCCAAGCACGACGACGCCCGGGCGGCGGTCGTCGGCGTGCAGCTCGACGGGCGGGTCGCCGCCCCGGACCTGCCGCCGCTCGACGCCGCCACGGCCGCCGCCGGCCCGGCGCGGTCCCTGGCCTCGCTCAGTGACGTCGCCATGGGCGTCACCGTCGAGCTCGGCCGCACCACCCTCACCGTGCGGGACCTCCTCGGCCTGCACACCGGCGCCGTCATCCAGCTCGACCAGGAGGTCGGCACGGCGGCGGAGATCTTCGTCAACGGCACCCACATCGGCAGCGGCGAGGTCGTCGTCGTCGACGGCGACTACGGCATCCGCGTCACCCGCCTGGTCGGGACGGACTGACCGTGGCCGCCCTGGGCCTGCTGCTGCGCGTCGGCGTGGCCATGGCCGTCGTCGTCGCCGTCATGTGGGTGGCCGCCCGCCTCCTCCAGCGGCGGGTCGGCCCGGGCGCGCGCGGGGGGCAGCCCCCGCAGGTCGAGGTCCTCGCCCGGCGTGGCCTTTCCCGCAACTCCTCGGTCGCCGTCGTGCGGGTCGGCGGCCGGACCCTGATCCTCGGTGTCACCGACGCCCAGGTGTCCCTCCTGGCCGAGACCGGCGCCGACACCACCCTGTTCGACCTCACCCGGGCGGAGAGCGGGACGCTCTCCCTCGAGGTCGCCCCACCCCCAGCGGCACGGACGCCCCTCGTCGAGTCCCTCCGGGAGCGCACCGTCCGTCGGTAGCGCCCCTCCTAGGAGCGCCATGCCCGTCTGCAAATCCATCCTGCGCGCCGGCACCGTCGGCGCCGTGGCCGTCGGCCTGCCCCTGCTCTGCCAGGCGCGGGTGGCGCTGGCCGCGACGCTGCCGCCGGTGGCGGTGGGAGCCCCGGCCCCGCCGGCGTGGGTCGCGCCCGGCCGGGCGGTGCTGGCCGACGCCGTGCTCGCCGCGCCGACAACCCCGACCAGCGGCACCACCGGCTCGGCGACCACGGCCACCACGACGGTGCCGGGCGGCTCGGCGTCGATCAACCTCGGCGGGTCTCTCACCAAGCCGAGCAACAGCCTCGAGATCATCATCCTGCTGACGCTGCTCAGCGTCGCCCCCGCCCTGCTCGTGATGCTCACCAGCTTCACCCGGGTGATCATCGTGCTCTCGCTCACCCGCAAC
>DASSZM010000068.1:0-10119 GCA_035702855.1 Acidimicrobiales bacterium
ACGACCTTCCTTGGGGAGTGCTGCAACGCCGCCCGCGCCGACGGGGCGGTCGTGGCACGGGCCGCCGGCCGGGCGGTGGGCCAGCGGGTGCGCCTCGGGATCCTGCGGGAGGGGTTCGAGGCGCTGCTCGCCGAGCTGAGCGTGCGGGGGTCCAACCCCGCCGCCGGCCGGGCGCTGGCCGCCCTCACCGCCCCCGGTCCCGAACCCGACGAGCTGGCCGACGCCCTCGTGGAGGCGGTGCGCGCCGCCGGCATCCGGCTGCTGGTCGGCGTCGACGCCGCCGACGTCGCCGACGCCGACTCGCTCGGGGTGCTCGGCGCCCTGGCCCGCTGGTGCGAGCCCGGCCGGGTGACGGTGGTGCTGACGGCGGCGTCCCGCCTGCCCGGGGTGGGCCTGCGGGCGGTCGACTGGTTCCTCGCCGAGCCGGACTGCCGGGTGATCTCGCTCGGCCCGCTGTCCTACGAGGCGGTCGGGCGGATCGTGCAGGAGGTGCTGGGGGCGAACCCCGGGGCGGCGGTCACCGAGGCCGTCTGGAGGGCGACGGGCGGGCGGCCGCTGTTCGTGCAGGCGCTGCTCGGCGCCATGGGTCGCCAGCGCCCCCCGTCGGCGACCGAACCCGAACGCATCCCCCAACTCGTCAGCCCGGTGCTGAGCTCGGCGGTCGTCACCCGCATGGCCCGCCTCCCCAACGAGGCCAGCCAGCTCGTGGAGGCCCTGGCCGTGCTCGGCGACGACTCCGCCGTGGACCTGGTCGTGGCGCTCGCCGGGGCCGACCCGGCGGTCGCCGAGGCGGCGGTCGACTCCGCCATGCAGGTGGAGCTCCTCGCGCCGGGCCAGCCGCCGAGGTTCGTGTCGCCGCTGGTGCGCGCCGCCGTGCTGCACGAGATGGCCCCCTCCCGACGGACGAAGCTGCACGAGCAGGCGGCGCGGCTGCTCGCCGGGCGGGGGGCCGACAGCCGGCTGATCGGCACCCACCTCCTGGCGGCCAAGCCGACCGGGGACCCCGCCAGCGCCCGGCTGCTGTGGCGCTGCGGGATGGCGTGCGTCCGCGCCGGCGACCGGTACTCCGGCCGGGAGCTGCTGCTGCGGGCCCTGGTCGAACCACCCGCCCCGGTGGACCTGCCGTCGGTGCTGCTGGACCTGGTCGACCTCGAGACGACCATGGGCCGCCCCGAGGCGCTCGGCCACTTCGCCCAGGTCCTCGCCGACCCGTCGCCACGCGACGACCAGCGGCTGGCGGCGGCCGCCATCCGCCTGTTCCGCAGCCCGGCGCCGCGGCCCGACCCCGATCCGGCGATCGTCGGTGGGGTGCAGGCGCTCGTGCAGCGCCTGCAACGGGACGACCCGGCGCGCGCCCTGGACCTGCACGTGGCCGCCTACGGCGCCTGGGGGGATGGGTCGGAGGCGGCGCTGGCGGCCCTCGAGGGGGCGGTCGCCCGGGCCGGTGACGGCGGCGGGCAGTCGGCCCGCGAGGGCCGCCTCCTGCTGGCCGAGGCGCGCGCCCGGCGCGCCGAGGCCATGGACGTCACCCGCCTCGAGCAGGTGCTGCGCCACGACTGCGACCCGGTCGGCCACCGGGTGGACGGGCTGTCGGCGAGCGTGCAGCTCGACGGGGAGCTCGCCCAGGTGCTCATCGGGATGCTCGGCGCCGACGACGCGGCGCTGGCGGCGACGGACCTCGGCAGCGAGCGGCACGCCGAGGTGATCGCCCTCAAGAGCCTGGCGGCGCTGCTCGCCGGGGACCTGGCCCGGGCGGCGGCCTGGGGGGCGGAGGCCCGCAGCCTGCCCGGAGCCGTCGACGGGTGGGCCGCCGGGGTGGGGGCGGCGTGCCAGGCGGTGGTGTTCCTCGAGCGTGGTGAGGTCGACCGCGCCGTGGCGCTCGACGCCACGCTGGACGCCGCCGCCGGGGGCGGCGAGCCCCGGTCCTCGGCGGCGCTGCGCCGCAGCTTCCTGCAGCTGCTCGCCGCCGACGTGCGGGCCCGGTTGTGGGCGGCCGCCGGCCACTCCCAGGCGGCGCTGGACGTGGCCGTCGCCGCCGGGCGCCTGGCGGACCGCTCGGGGGTGGACAACCCGCTGCTGACCGGCTGGCGGGCCGAGGCCGGGCTGCTGCTGGCGGAGCTCGGCAACGCCGGCGAGGGGGAGCCGCTGCTGGCCCGTCACGCCTCGCTGGCCCGGGCGTTCGGGGAGCCGCGCACCCTCGGTCGGTCGCTGCGGGCGGCGGCGGTGGCGTCGGGGCGCCCACGGCTCGACCTGCTGGAGGAGGCCGAGTCGGTGCTCGAGAGGTCGGGGGCCCGCCTGGAGCTGGCGGCGGCGCGCGCCGACCTCGGCCTGGCGTTGCTCGCCGGCGGCTACCGGGAGGAGGCGCGCCTGGCGCTGCGCACGGCGGCGCACGAGGCGGCCCTCTGCGGGGCGCTCCGGTTGGTGGAGCTGGCCACGCGGGGGCTGCGCGACGCCGGCGGCCGGCCGCGGCGGGTGGCGATGACGGGGTGGGAGGCGCTGACGCCGGGGGAGGCCCGGGTGGCGGCGCTGGCCGCCGCCGGCCACACCAACGGGTCCATCGCCGCCCAGCTGTACGTGACCCAGAAGACCGTGGAGGGCCACCTGGGGAGGGCTTTCCGCAAGCTGGCCATCACGTCACGATCGCAGCTGGCCGAACTGGTCCCGGCGGCGGCGAGGGAGGGGGAGGCGTGGGGGCCGGTGGGGTTGCTGCCGGCGGGCCCCCCCACCCGCTGAGCGCCCGCCGCCCGAGGGAAAGGCCTCCCCCGAGCGGCGCCGGCGCGCCCGGGGCTCCGGCCGGTCAGATGCTGTAGCGGTGCAGGTCGTAGTAGCGGAGGTTGCCGGGGCGGCAGATCCAGGCGACCGTGGCCGCCAGGCCTTCTTCCAAGGTGTGCTCCGGTCGCCACGACGTCACCGCCTGCAGGGCGCTGCTGCCGGCGTGGAGGCGGTGGATCTCCGACGCCGCCGGGCGGGTGCGGCGCGCTTCGGGGGCCAGCTCCAGCCGCGAGCCCATGGTCCCGGCGATGAGGTGGGCGACGGCCTCCACCGAGATCTCCCGGCCCGACCCGGCGTTGTAGACCCGGCCGAGCATGGTGTCGGGCCCCGTCACCGCCGCCAGGAACGCCCGGGTGATGTCGGCCACGAAGCTGAAGTCCCGGGTGGGGGTGAGCGACCCGATGGCGATGCGTTCCTGGCCGGCGGCGAGCTGCGAGATGATTCGTCGGGATCACCGCCCGGGACGACTGGCGCGGCCCGTAGGTGTTGAACGGCCGCAGCACGACGACGGGCAACCCGAAGCTCAGGTGGTAGCTCTCGGCGAGCTTGTCGGCGGCGACCTTGGTGGCGGCGTACGGCGAGCGCGCCTCGAGGGGGTGGTCCTCGGCCATCGGCACCGTCCGGGCGGTGCCGTAGACCTCGCCGCAGGAGGCGCAGACCACCCGCGGCGTGCCGAGCGGGCGGGCGACGTCCAGCACGTTGTGGGTGCCGACGACGTTGGTCTGCACGTAGGAGGCGGGCAGCTCGTAGGAGTAGGGGACCGTGACCAGCGCCGCCAGGTGGCAGGCGGCGTCGACGCCGTCGAGCAGGGTGCGCACCGACGCCGGGTCGAGCACGTCGCCGAAGCGCACGTCGACCGCGTCGAGCACGTCGCTGTCGAGGTCGTCGAGCCACCCCGCCGACGAGCGGGCGTTGTACCGCGCCAGGGCCCGCACCCGGTGCCCGGTGCCGACGAGGGTCTCGACCAGCTGCGAGCCGATGAACCCCCCGCCCCCGTGACCGCAACCGTGAGCTGCACGGGTCACCGCCCCGCGCCGCTGGGTGGGGTCCTGCCGGTCGGGGTCCTGTCGGTCGGGGTTCTGTCGGTCGCTGGGCCGGCCGCCCCCAGGCACGACGCCACCGCCTGCGGAGGGCGGACCCTCCGAGCTCGACGCGACCTTCACTTGCCCTCACCCCTTCGTCGGCGTGCGGCGAGCCTAAGGACGACTCTCCCGCCGGGGTACCCCGACTTTGGGGCGCCCGCCCCTGCGGGTGCGCGAGTCGCCGTCGCCGCGTCAGCGGCCGGGCAACCGTCCCCGCCGAGCCCGAGGCGAGGCGCGCCCCCGAGCTGGGAGCGCGCTGCGCGGCCGGCCGGGGCGGTCCGCTCGTCCGTCGCCTACCAAGTCGGCCAGCCGGGTGGGAGCGATCCCGGGGTTCCGTCGGGTTGCGTGAGGCCGGGACGGGTCCCCACTGCCTGGAGCAGGGCACTGAAGTTGAGGCCGTAGGCCGTCGAGTTCCTGCCGTTGAACTCGGCGTGGCCCGCCGCTCGTTCCAGCGGATCGGACGGATCGGCCCACCCGGTCTCCATACAGGTCCCGGCGTCGTGGAGGTACCCGAGGATCGTCGAGGGTCCCACCCGTTCCCCGACGCGGGCCAGGGGCGTCACGTTCTCGGCCACGTAGGGGATCAACCCCAGGGCCGGACCGGCGGTCAAGCGGTACGAGATGAATGCTCCACCGGGCCAACCGGCGCTCGTGGTGTTGAGGACCACCCCCGGCCCGAGTGCGTAGACGGGCCCGAAGCCGCAGTAGTCGACTCCCTGATCCACTTCCTGAGGTAGCAGCGAGACGACGTCTCGCAGTGGGTTGAGGTAACCGCCGACGGACGTGTCGTCCAACGCTTCCCAGTAGCCGCCGGTCGCCGGGTCGATGGCGACCCCCGACGGGCTGGCGCCCACCGGAAGGGCTCCTCTGAGCGAACCGTGCCAGGGGATGCCGAAGTTCATGACGCCCCCGTCGGCTTGCGCCACCAGGTACCCGTTGCCGTCCGGCGCTGCGCTGACGGCGGAGGAACCGACGCCGTCCCACCTGCCCCGGCCCTTGGGGCTGCCGTACCACGGGGCGTGGAAGTTGTAGACGCCCCCGACCGAGGTGAGGATCCAGTAGCCGCCTGTCACGGGATCGACTGCGATCCCGGTGGCGACCACCGGGGCGGTCGAGCCGTACCGGAGACGGGCAGCCAGGTCACCGTGGAACGGGGCTCCGAAGGCCACCACGGCACCATTGGCTCGCAGCACGTAGTACCCCCGGCCTCCCGGGGCGGCGGCGATCCCCACCACCGCCGGGTACTGGCCCCAGCCGCCGGATGGATAGCGCACCCGCCCCAGCCACGGGGCGTGGAAGTTGAACACTCCACCGGCTGAGCTCACCACCCAGTAGCCCCCCGTCGCTGGATCCACGGCGATCCCTGTCGCTGTCACCCCGGCCGGGAAGGGCCGGGGGACCGAGCCGTAGTTGGGGACGCCTTCAGCGCTCACGGCGCCGTCGGCTCTGAGGACGTAGTAACCAGCGCCGCCCGGCGCAGAGGCGATGGCGACAACCGCCGAGCCACCGACTGCCGGCGAGCCTTGATCAGGGGCGGCGAATGCCGCGACCGACCCCGGGGCCGGCAGCCCCTCGACCCTCTTTCGTGCTCCGGCTCCGACCGATGTGTCGGGGCCGGCTCGTGGTGCCAGCGGAGTGCGGCTGCCCCCCGCCGCCGATGGACCGGCAGTCGTGACGCTCCCGCCTCGGGCCGGCCGGGGTGCCGACGCCGCCGCGGCCACACTCAGGACCAGCGCCGTGCACGCCGCCACCAGGAGTACCCGCACCGTTGACCGGGAGCGATGACCTGCGCGGGCGTGGGTCGTGCTCTGGCGTCTCCCCTCGCGGGGGTCCAGGGCCCGCCGTGCGGGCTGGACCAACGGGCTGGGCACCGTGGGGGAGCCGGACCGGCGGCGCCGTCCGGCGGCGACAGTGGCGCCGATGCCTGCGACAAATCGGCTGGGGGCCCTGTTCACAGCTGCCATCATGTCGCCCGGGCACCGTGCGTGCCTCGTGAGCCAATCACGGGTGGCGGCGGGTCGACCGTGCCGTGCGGGCGTGGACGGCCGGGGCACGGCACCGACGAGAGTCTCGACGAGGTCCGCAGCCCACAAGTCCCTGTTGACGTCAGCCGAGAAGCGGGAAATCACCCCTGGCGCGCAGGTCCAGGTCGGCCAGCCCGAGCCAGCAGCGCAGCTCGTCGAGGGCGGCGACGAGCGGCCGGACCGTCGCCGCGCGGTCGCAGCCGGCCTCCGCCCAGGCGGCGGCGACCCGCAGCACCCCGGCGGGTCGGTCGGCCTTCAGGTCGACGCGGGCGACGAGGCGGTCGCCGACGAGCACCGGCAGGACGTAGTAGCCGTGGACCCGCTTGGCGGCGGGCACGTAGATCTCGATGCGGTAGTGGAAGTCGAACAGCCGCAGCGCCCGGTCCCGGAACCAGATCAACGAGTCGAACGGCGACAGCAGGGTCACCGTCGCCCCCCGCGGCCGGCGGGCCCGGCCGACACCGGCGGGGAGGTAGGCCGGCTGCCCCCAGCCCTCGACGCAGGCCTCCACCAGGCGGCCGGCCTCCACCAGCTCGGCCACGCGGGGGCGGGCGGTCGCCGGCCGCAGCGAGAAGTAGTCGGCGAGGTCGGGCAGGGTGGCGACGCCGAGGGCGCCGGCCGCCATCGCGAGCAGCTCCCGCTGCGCCGCCTCCGGCTCCGGTGTCGGCTGGGCGAGCACCGCCGCGGGCAGCACCCGCTCGGCCAGGTCGTAGACCCGCTCGAAGCTCGGCGTCCGCCACGCCGCCAGGACGCCGTCGGCGAAGAGCAGCTCGAGGGCCTCCCGCCCGATGCTGCGCCGATCCCACCACTCCCCGGTGCGCCGGCGGGGGTCGGACAGCGCCGACGCCGCGACCGGCCCGCGTTCGGTGACCTCGGCGAGCACGGCGGCGAGGTAGTCACGGTGCGCTGCCCGCCAGGCCCGTTGCCGTTCCCCGTCGGCCGGTCCCCCGAGGCCGTCGGCTCGGGAGCGGGCCATCCGCCACCGCAGCAGCGGGTGGAGCTCCACGGGGAGCAGGGACGCCTGGTGGCCCCAGTACTCGAACCAGGGGCCGCCCGGTCGGCTCAGCCCCGCCGGGGCCGCGGGGTCGTAGTGACCGACACGGCTGAAGGGGATGAGCAGCTGGGTGCGGGCGAGGACGTTGACGGCGTCGAGCTGGATGGTCCCGACCTGGTTCATGACCTGCCGTAGCCTTCGGGCATCGGCGGTGCCCCGCCGGGTCGGGCTCGTGGCGGTGGCGCCGGGGCGGGTGGCGCCGGGGCTGGGGCTGGGGCCGGGGGCGCTCGTGGTGTGGCGACGGCGGCCCGCCAGCCCCTGTGCCTCCAGCGTCAGCCAGCGGGCCTCCTGCCGGGACAGCTGCGCGGCGGCACGGGGGCGGGGCACGGCGGGAGCGTAGGGGTCGGGCCCGGCGCCGCGCCTCCGGGCCGCACTCGGCGGCGCCCGCCCGGCGGCGCGAGCATCCGAGCATGGAATTCGACGATGTGCTCCGCCGCCGGCGGATGGTGCGGCGCTACACCGACGAGCCCGTCGCCGCCGAGGACGTGGAGGCGCTGGTCGCCGCCGGACTGCGGGCGCCCTCGGCCGGCTTCACCCAGGGGTTCCGGCTGCTGGTGCTGACCGACGAGGCCGACCGCGCCCGCCTCTGGGAGGCGACGGCCTGGGAGCCGCCCGACGAGCGGCGGGCACGGACGGGGGCCTGGATGCAGGCAGCGCCGCTGCTGATCGTGCCGCTCTGCTCGGAGGCCGCCTACCGCACCCGGTACGCGGCGGCCGACAAGGCGTGGATCCCCGACGGTGACACGTGGTCGACCCCGTACTGGTACGTGGACGCCGCCTTCGCCACCATGCTCGTGCTGCTCAAGGCCGTCGACCTGGGGCTCGGGGCGCTGTTCATGGGGACGGTGCCCCGCTTCGTGCCCCGCTTCCGGGAGGCCTTCGGGGTGCCGGAGGACTTCGAGCCGATCGGCGTGGTGCTCGTCGGTCACCGCCACCCGGAGGTGGCGCCCAACTCCCGGGCCGACCGGCGGCGGCCGGCCGAGGAGATGGTGTTCCGGGGACGTTGGGGCGGGCGGTAGGGGTGGACCTGGCCGCGGTCGCCGACGAGCTGTACGGGTTGGACCCGTCGGCGTTCACGACCACCCGGGACGCCCGCGCCCGGGAGGCCCGGGCGGCCGGTGACCGGGAGCTGGCCGAGGCCATCAAGGCGCTGCGGAGGCCGTCGTTGGCGGCGTGGGCGCTCGACCTGCTGGCCCGGGAGCGCCGGGAGGAGGTCGACCGCCTCCTCGCCCTCGGTGCCCAGCTGCGGGAGGCCCAACAGAGCCTGTCGGGGGACGCGCTGCGTGCCCTCGGCCGCCAGCGCCACCAGGTCGTGGCCGGGATCGCAGCCCAGGCCCGCCGGCTGGCCGCCGACCGCGGGCACGACGTGAGCGACGCCGTCGCCCGCGAGGTGGAGGACACCCTCGAGGCGGCTCTCGCCGACCCGGCGGCCGCCGAGGCGCTGGGCACCGGTCGGCTGGTGCGCCCCATGGAGCATCGCGGCTTCGGCGGCGACGACCTCGCCGGTGTCGTCGCCGCCCCCGACGCACCCCCGCCCGGGGCGCCCAGCCGGCAGGACGAGGTGGAGGCGGCGGAGGAGGAGGCGGCGGCGGAGGCAACTCGCCGGCGGCGGGAGGAGGCGGAGGCGGCGGCCCGGGCGGCCGCCGCCGCTGAGCAGGAGCGGCGTGCCGCCGCCGAGCGGGCATCGGCGGCGCGCCGGCACCGCCAGGCCGCGGCCGACGCCGTCGCCGACCTCGAGCAGCGGCTGGAGGTGGCTCGCCGGGACCTCGACGGCGCCGAGACCGCCGTGCGCCACGCGACGCAGGCCGCCGACGACGCCGCCCGGGCGGCGAGAGAGGCGCGAGCGGCCGCCGAGGACCTGGCCGAGCGCTGAGCGGGCCACCGCCCGGTCGCGGGTGAGCCGAGCGTCGCCGGCGGGTACGAGCGCCGCATGGCGCGCGCCATCTGGACCGGGTCCATCGGCTTCGGGCTGGTCAACGTCCAAGTCGGGCTGTACGCCGCGACCGAGGACCACACCGTCCACTTCCGGCAGTTCGAGCGGGGGACCACCGACCGCATCCGGTACCGCCGGGTCAACGAGGTGAGCGGGGAGGAGGTCGCCTACGACGACATCGTCGACGGGTACGACGTCGGCGGGGGCGACTACGTGCTGGTGGAGCCGGAGGAGCTCGAGGAGGTCGCCCCCGGGCGCAGCCGCACCATCGAGATCACCGACTTCGTCGAGCAGGCCGAGATCGACCCGATCCACTACCAGCGCAGCTACTTCCTCGCCCCGGCCGATGACGCCGCCGTCCGCCCCTACGGCCTGTTGCTGCGGGCCCTGCGTGACGCCGACCGGGTCGGGATCGCAACGTTCGTGCTGCGCAACAAGCAGTACCTGGCGGCGATCCGCCCCAGCGACGACGTGCTGGCCCTGGAGACCATGTGGTGGGCCGACGAGATCCGCAACCCGGCCGACGAGCTCGATCGCCTACCGGCCGGGGAGTCCTTCGCCGACCGGGAGCTGCGGATGGCCACGTCGCTCATCGACTCCATGACCGTCGCGTGGGACCCGTCCGCCTACCACGACACCTGCCGCGAGAAGATCGAGGCGCTGCTCGAGGCCAGGGCCCAAGGCCGCCAGGTCACCCCCGAGAGCCCCGGCGAACGCGGCGGTGAGGTCGTCGACCTGATGGAGGCGCTCGAGCGCTCGCTGGCCGCCGCCGGCGACCGCCCGAAGGGAGGGGCGTCGTCGCCCGGCGCGGAGCGGCAGCGCCGCGGCAAGGGCGGCGCCGACGACCTGGGCGGGCTCACCAAGGCCGAGTTGTACGAGCGCGCCCAGCGCCTCGACGTGCCCGGGCGCAGCTCGATGGACCGCGACGCGCTGGAGGCCGCGGTCCGGAAGGCCTCCTGAGCCCACGCCGAGGGTTCTCCGAAGCGCCGGGCGGCGCTCACCCGGACTCTTGCGGCCGCTCCCAGGCCCTTTCCCGGCCCCGCCGGCCCGCCCGGCCCCGGTCGGCCCGGTTATTGGGGGTTTCATCTCGGGTTGGGGAGGTTCGGACTGCGTGAGGGGGCGCGCTGGGTCCCCCAGGTCGGGATCGGACCCCCAAGTTGTCCTGGGACCCCCAGAATCGGCCCCGGGTGCGGCTCCCGGTCCCGGGCCTTTCCGGCCCGCTCCCGAGGCCCCGCCGCTGCTTGCCCCGCGCTC
>DASSZM010000070.1:0-2605 GCA_035702855.1 Acidimicrobiales bacterium
GAGCTAACCGCCCCGGTCCGGTCGCGAGGACCGGCGTCGCGCGAGACGGACACTGTACACGCAGCGCCGCGTGCCCGGCGGTGGGGGGCGCGGGGTCCCACCGACAGGGTGGCGGTATCCTCGGAGCGTGTCGCGGCACCACTACGGGGCCCTCGCTTCGGTCATCGTCGGCTGGATCGTCTGTCGCGTCCTGGCCGTCCCCCTCGTGCGGCTGGCCGGCGAGATCGGTGGCCACACCCGGGCCGGGGACGTCGCCGTCGGTGTGGCGGTGGCCGCCGTGCCCTTCGCCGTGCTGGTGGTCTACTCGCTGATCCGCCTGACCAACCGCTCGGCGCTGCTCCGGCTGCCGTCCGTCCGCGGGCTGCTGTGGTTCGGATGGTTCGCCGCCGGCGGGGTGATGGGGCTGCTGCCGTACTCGGAGATGGGGGCCGAGCTGAGCCTCCGGACCCGGGAGGCCCACACCGCGCCGGGCTTCCTGCACGGGATGGACATGACCATCCTCGCCGGGCTGTTCCTCGTGGTGGCCCTGCTGCTGATCGCGCTGCGGGCCCGGCCCGACCACACCACCGGGCCGGTCGCCTGGCTCGAGCACCAGGTGGAGGACGAGGCCGAGGCCTGAGTGCCGGCGGCCCGAGCGGGTGGGCGGGCAACGAGGGGTGGGCGGGCGACGAGGGGCGGGCAGGCTGCGATGCTGGGTCGGTGACGACCGACGACCTGCTCCAGACCGTGCGCGCCTCGATCGCCGGGCGGGACCCCGTCGACGGGCGCGAGGCTGCCAGCCGGGCCCGGGCGCTGGCGGAGCTCGACCAGCTGCGGTCCCCCTTCGACCGCCACGCCGACGCCGTCCACGTCACCGGGTCGGGCGTGCTCCTCGGCCCCGACGGGGTGCTGCTGCTGCGCCACCGGCTGCTCGGCATCTGGGTGCAGCCCGGCGGGCACCTGGAGCCGGGGGAGACGCCGTGGGACGCGGCGAGCCGCGAGACCGCCGAGGAGACCGGCCTGGAGGTCCGCCTCGCCGACGCCGACGCCGGCGTCCACCCGCCGCTGCTCCACCTCGACGTGCACGGTGCCGCCCACGGCCACACGCACCTGGACCTGCGCTACCGCCTGGCGGTGGTGGGCGACCCGACGCCGCGGCCACCGGCCGGCGAGAGCCAGGAGGTGGCCTGGTACCGCCTGGCCGACGCCCTGGAGCTCGCCGACCCGGGGCTGCGGGGGCTGCTGGTCGCCCTGGCGGCCGCCGGCTGAGCCCGGCGCCGGAGGCTCAGGGCGGGTCGGCGCCGGCCCGCGAAGGCCGGGCGCCGGCGGCTCACGGCAGGGCGCGCATGATCTCGTAGACCCCGGCGAAGTCGGTCTGGGCCTGCTCGGGGAGCGCCACCGGGCCACCGAGGGCGCGGGCGCCCCAGGCGATCTGGGCGACCCGCTCGACGAGGGCGACGATGTGGAGCACCTTGGCCGGGCTGGGCCCGACGGCGACGAGGCCGTGGTTGGCCAGCAGCGCCGCCCCCCGGCCCTCGAGGGCGGCGACGGCGTTGGCGGCCAGTGCCTCGGACCCGGACTGGCCGTACTCGGCGCAGCGGACGTCGCCGCCGACGTACATGGCGAACTCGTCGATGCACGCCGGCAGCGCCTGGCGGGCGGAGGCGAACATCGTGGCCCACACCGGATGGGCGTGGATGACCGCCTGCACGTCGTCGTAGGCCCGGTAGCAGGCGAGGTGCAGGTGCAGCTCCGAGGTGGGGCTGCGCCCGGGGGCGGCGGCCGGCTCTACGACGTCGCCGTCGAGGTCGACCACCAGGAGGTCGTCGAGGGTCATGGCCTCGTAGTCCACCGCCGACGGCGTCGTCACGATCAGGCCGTCGGGGCGGCGGGCGGAGAGGTTGCCGGCCGTGCCCTCGACCAGCCCCTTGCGCAGCAGGGCCTTGGCGGTGTGCAGCACCTTGCCGGCCGTCGGCGCCGAGGACGGGGCGCCGCTCACGACGCCCTCCCGGACAGCCGCTCGGCGAACGCCGGGGTGGCGAGCACCTCCGGGTTGGCGAGCCGCGCCGGCGGCTCCCCGGCAAGGAGTCGTTCCAGGTCCTCGGCGATCATCGCTGCTCCTCGTGCCTCGGTGTCGTAGGTGGCCCCGCCGATGTGCGACGTGAGGACCACGTTGGGCAGCTCGAGCAGGGGATGGCCGGTCGGGAGCATCTCACCCTCGAGGTGGTCCAGGGCGGCGGCCGCCAGCCGGCCGCCCTGCAGGGCGGCGACCAGCGCGTCGGTGTCGTGGAGGGCGGCGCGGGCGGTGTTGACGAACACCGCCCCCTCGCGCATCGCTGCGAACTGCTCGGCGCCGATCATCCCGCGGGTCTCGCCGGTGACGGCGGCGTGCAGGGAGACGACGTCGGTGGTCGCGAGCAGCTCCGCGAGGGAGACCCCGGCGTCGGGGTGGTACGGGTCGCAGGCAACGACCTCCATGCCGAGGGCCTCGAGGCGCCAGCGCACCGCCCGCCCGACGGCCCCGAGGCCGACCAGGCCCGCCCGGCGCCCGGCGAGCTCCCACGCCCGGAACCGTTGGTAGGGGATCGTGCCGTCGCGGAACACCTCCCCGGCGCGCACCTCCCGA
>DASSZM010000196.1:0-9841 GCA_035702855.1 Acidimicrobiales bacterium
CCGAGCTGCGGGTCGCGCTCGGCTTCGGCGCCGCGCTGCTCGTGCTCGACCGGCTCGGCTGGCGACTCGCCTCCGCCGTGTTCGACCGGGAGCGGCTCATCACCTCGACGCGCTGAGTCGTCTCGCCGGCGGCCCGCCCCCCGGTCCGTCGCAGGGCCGCTCGGCGGGCGCCGATGTGCCCTTCGGCCCTGCCGGCCCCGCTCCGCCGACACTTGGCTGGGCTCGATGATCCCCGAAGAGCACGTGCTCGCCCGCCGCCGGGCGCTCCACCACCTCGTGGACGAGTCCCGCCGCATGGCCGCCGGCCACCGGCTGGGCAGCCCGGAGCACGACTTCTACGCCGGCGTCCGCACCGCTGCGGAGGACGGGCTCAGCCCCCATCACCGGGACGCGCACGGGGAGGCGTGGCTCGCAGCCCAGGCGGGACCGTTCCGGGACGGCTACACCCGGACGGCGGCGATGATCGCCGCCTCCCACCACGAGCTGAGCCATCGCTACCAGGTGCCGGATCCGGGCTGAGCGGCATGCCCGCCGGGTGGGCAGACGATGACGCCCGGGTCATCGAGGGGCCTCCGTCGCCGCGCCACGTCCCGGCGGAGTTGGAGGCGGTCCTGCGCGAGCACCACGGAGCGCTCCTGCGCACCGCCCGGCGGCTGTGCCACGACGCCGACGCCGGCGAGGACCTCCTGGCCGACGTCTACGCCCGGGCGTGGCCGACGCTCGCCGGCGGCGGGATCGAGCAGCCACTGGCCTACCTCGCACGGTGCCTCAGCAACGGCGCCTCGAGCTCCTACCGCCGTCGCCGGGTGGCCCGCGCCGCCGAGGAGAGCGCTCGGCCGGATCGGCCCGGCGGCGAGGACGAGTTCCGGGTCGTCGAGGAGAGGGTGGCGCTCGCCGAGCTGCTGGCGGCGCTCGACCCGCCCCACCGGCGGGTGCTGGCCGCCCGCTACCTGGCGGACCTCTCCGAGGCCGACTCGGCCCGCCTCCTCGGGGTGCCGGTGGGCACCGTCAAGTCCCGCCTGTCGAGGGCGCTGCTGGCTGCTCGCCGGGCGGCGGGTCTGGGCGGCGAGGAGCGCGGGCGCCGCTGACCGGCCGCGCCCCGCCGGTGGTCGTCGAGGTCACGTGGCCGTCGTGGCGTTCGGTGATCAGCGTGCCGAGCGTGCCCTGGGCGGCGCGTGCGGCGACGAAGTCACCGCCCCGGCCGCGCAGCACGTACGCCAGGCCGACCGCTGCGAGCATCCCGAGGAGGGGCCCCACCAGGTAGACCCAGTACGCGTCGAAGCGCCCGAGCATCAGGTCCGGAGCGAGGGAGCGGGCCGGGTTCGTGGACGCCCCGCTGATCGGACTGGCCCACAGTCCCGCCAGGGCGATGTACCCGCCGACCGCCAGCGCCGAGAGCGGCCCGACGTTCTGCGCGCCCGACGCCGTCCCGAGGATGGTCGTCACCAGGCCGAAGGTCAGCAGCGCCTCCATGCCCGCCGCCTGCGCGGCGGTGGCGTGGGGTCCGGGCACGGTGGCGCCGAGGTCCCCGACCCGGCCGAACATCGCCCACAACAGCAGGCACGCCAGGACCCCGCCGCCGACCTGCGCCACGAGGTAGGCGGGCACCCGCAGCCACGGGAACTCCCGCCGGAGGGCGAAGGCCACGGTCACGACCGGGTTGAGGTGGGCGCCCGACACCGCCCCGGTGGCGAGGATGACCGCCATGACCAGCAGGCCCGGGGCGACGACCGCCGCGCCGCGGCCGACCGGGCCGTTGCCCGTGGCGGCGACCACCCCTGCGCCGGCGGCGACCAGCACGAGCAGGAAGGTGCCGACGACCTCGGCGACGACCCGCCGCCACTCATGGGCCAGGTCGGTGAAGTCCCGCACCCAGGGGGGCGCGAAGCCGAAGAGGGCCCGCACCAGGGCAGGGGAGACCTCGCGCGTGGAGCTCGCCTGTGCCTCCGGCACCTCGGCGTCGGGTCGTGACGCGCTCACCGCCCGCGGACGCTAGGACGCCGCTCCGGCGGCCGGTAGGGGCGAAGGTCCGTCGGATCAGCTGTCGCGCGGGACCCGCCCCAGCAGGTAGAACTCGTCGTTGGGCACCGTGCCGGTGAGGTGGACGAGCCGGTTGGACATGGCGAAGAACGCCGTGATCGCACCGACGTCCCAGATGTCCTCGTCGGTGAGGCCGTGGGCGCGCAGGGACTCGAGGGCGTCCCGGCCGACGGTCCAGGGCTCGACCGCCAGGCGGACGGCGACCTCCAGGACCGCCCGCTGACGGGGGTCCAGCTCGGCCTTCCTCCAGTCGGTCGCGACCTGGTCGGCGATCCGGGGGTTGCGGGCTCGGATCCGGGCGATGGCGCCGTGGGCGACGACGCAGTAGAGGCAGTGGTTCTCCGCGCTGGTGGCCACCACGATGAGCTCCCGGTCGGCCTTGGAGAGCGCGGGGGTCTCCTTGTCCATGAGGGCGTCGTGGTAGGCGAAGAACGCCCGCCACTCGGCGGGCCGGTGGGCGAGGGTCAGGAAGATGTTGGGGACGAAGCCCGACCGTTCGCCGACCTCGGCGATGCGGGCCTGCAGGTCGTCGGGGAGCGTGTCGGGGTCGGGCGTGGGGAACACCGCGGCCACCCTAAACCGTCACCCGGTCCGCCGGCCCCGACCGCCGCGCCGGCGTCGCCGGGCGGCGGCCGCCGGCGGTCGGGCAGCATGGCGGCATGAGCGACGCCGCCCCGACCCGTACCCTCACCGACGACGCCTTCCGCTGCCGGCTCGACGCGCCGGAGCCGGCGGGGACCGAGTCCGTGGGTGGCGAGGCGATGGCGGCGTCGGTGGCGCTCGCCGAGCTCGGCGACGTCGAGGTGGGCGTGTGGGAGATGACGCCGGGGGTCTGTCACGACGTCGAGGGGGAGGAGGTCTTCGTCGTGCTGTCGGGTCGGGGAGCGGTGCGCTCCGGCGACGGCAGCGTCGTCGATCTGACGCCGGGTCGGGTCGTGCGCCTGCGCAGCGGGGAGCGAACGGTGTGGGACGTCACCGAGACGCTCCGCAAGGTCTACGTCGCCCTGGCCGACGCCCCCGCCCCCGCCTGACGCCGGGCGGGCGCGGGTAGCGTGGCGCATGCTCTCCCCGTCGCAGGGGTCGTCGGGTGGGTGAGGCGCCGGCGGCGACTCCCTCGGCCCGCGGCTGGGCGGCGCTCGGGGCGGTGTACCTGCTGTGGGGGACCTACTACGTGTCGATCCGGGTCGGGGTGCGGCAGTTCCCGCCGTTCCTGCTCGTCGGCATCGAGTTCGAGATCGCCGGCGTCGTGCTCTACCTCGCCGCCCGCCGCTTCGAGCCGGCGAGTCGGGCGGGTCTCACCGCCCGGCAGTGGCGGAAGGCGGCGATCGCCGGCACGCTGCTGCTCGTCGGGGGTGACGGCCTCGTCAGCGTCGGGGAGCAGCACGTCGCCGCCTCGGTGGCGTCGGTGCTGATCGCCACGATCCCCCTGTGGATGGTCCTCGGCGACTTGTTGCGCGGCCGCCTCCGGTGGGGCTGGCCGCTGCTCGCCGGGCTGGCGGTGGGCCTGGGCGGGGCCGCGCTCACCGCCGGTGGCACGCTGCACGGGACCCGCCTCGGTGGCGTGGTGGCGGTCCTGGGGGCGGGCGTGGCGTGGGCCGCCGGAAGCCTCTACTGGCGCGACGACCCGACGCCCATGCCGGCCCTCGGCGGGTCCGCTTCGCAGATGGTGGTCGGCGGCGGGGCCCTGCTCGCCCTGGCCGCCGTCACCGGCGAGCTCGGCCGGTTCCACCCGGCGGCACTGCAACCGGCGACCCTCTTCGCCTTCGGCTGGCTGATCGTCGGTTGCTCGATCGCCGGCTTCACCGCCTACACCTACGCCCTGGCGCACGCCCCCGCCGGACCGGTGGCGGCCTGCCAGTACGTCAACACCGCCATCACCGTCGTCCTCGGCGCCACGCTGCTCGGCGAGGCGGTGACCGCCCGGCTGGTCGTCGGGTGCGCCCTCATCATCTGCAGCGTCGTCGTGCTGTCCCGGGCGAGCGCCGGCCGCTGGCGGCTCCCCGGCGACGCCGGGTCCTCGCCGGGCCCGGCCGGCGACATCGCCGGCCAGGAGGCGTAGGGAGGAGCCGGCGCCAGGGGCGCCTACGCCGCCAGCGAGCCGGCCCTGTCGGCCCGGCGCAGCCCGACAGCCCGGACCAGCGAGCCGGTGAGGGTGAGTGCCCAGAGCGCCGGGAGCGCCCACCAGGCGGCGGTGCCGGCGTCGGCCAGCCCGGCGACCGCGCCGAGGCCGACGAGCACGGCGGCGGCGATGCTCCAGTCGTCACCGACGACGAAGTCCCACCAGAACAGCCCGAACGAGACCAGCCCGGCCCGCACCGCCGTCCACGTCCCGGAGGGAGCCGGGGCGGGCGCCGGCGCTGCCGGGATCGGCGTGCCCGGCTCGGTGGCGGCCGCCGCGACCGACGGCGACGGCGCCGCCGGCGCGGCCTTGGGGACCGTGCGCAGGATGCGGGTCAGCACCAGCGCCAGCACCAGGATCACCGGGATGAGCCACAGCAGGCTGCCGTCGTTGGCGGGCCAGTGGGCGCCCGCCCCCTCGGCTCCCCAGAAGGTGCCGAAGCTCGAGAGCAGGACCCCGACGGCGAACTTGATGGTGTTCTCGGGGACCCGGGCCAGCGGGGCGCGCACGGCGATGGCCAGGGCCACGACGGCGGCGATGGCGGCGATGGCGGCGAGTGCCGCGAGCGGGACCTGCCTGGCGTTGGCGCCGAAGGTCACCACGATGAAGGCGACCTCGAGGCCTTCGAGCACCACGGCCTTGAACGACAGCGTGAAGGCGTAGGCATCCGGTCCCATCACGCCCCGCCGCCCGGAGGAGGCGCCCGCCTCGCGCGCCTCGGCGAGGTGCTTCTCGTAGAGGCTGGCCTCGTCGTGGAGCGACTTGTGACCCGATGCCCGCAGGATCGCCTTGCGGAGCCAGCCCAGCCCGAAGACGAGCAGCAGGCCGCCGACGACGAGGCGGAGCGGACCGAGCGGGATCTGGGAGATGGCCGGTCCCAGGGCGGCGACGATGACCGCCAGGACCACGACGCCGGCCAGCACGCCGCGCAACGACGAGCGCCAGCTGCGGGTCACGCCGACGGCGAGGACGACGGTGGTCGCCTCGACCGCTTCGACTGCGCAGGCCAGGAAGGCGGCGGCGAACAGGAGGCCCCCGGTCACGGGCGTGCTCCAGCGGGAAAGGATGCGGGCATGGGCGCTCGCCTTTCGTTCGGGACAGCTTGACTGGTGGTGACGTGGTCACTCTAACAGCTGTTAGCCGTTCAGATTGACGGTCGTCCGCGACCAGGGGTCGGAGGGGTCCGGGTAGAGTCCGGCGTCGTGGCCTACGAGGTGGTCGGCCTCCTGGGCCGTGGAGCGACGGCCGTGGTGGAGCTGGCGCTCGATCCGGGTGGCCGCCCGGTGGCGATCAAGCGCTGCGCCCTGACCGGATCGGCCCGCCAGATCGACCAGGCCCGCCGGCGCCTCCGGCGGGAGGCGGAGCTGCTCCGCTCGCTCGACCATCCCGCCCTGGTGCCGGTGCTCGACGTGGTGGACGACGGCAGTGACGTGGTGCTCGTCCTCCCGGCGCTGGCCGAGAACCTGGAGGACCGGGTGGCCCGCCTCGGCCACCCGGCGCCGGACGAGCTGGCTCGGATCGGGCGGCGGCTCCTCGACGGCCTGGCCGCCGCCCATCGCGGCGGGGTGGTGCACCGGGACGTCAAGCCGGCCAACGTGCTCTTCGACGCCGAGGGCCTGCCGGCGCTCGCCGACTTCGGTGTCGCCACGTCGTCGGGGGTGACGGCCGGGCTCACCGGCGCCGGTGCCGTGGTCGGGACCCCGACGTGGATGCCGCCGGAGCAGGCTCGCGGTGAGCCGGCGGGCGCCGCCGGCGACGTGTTCGGTCTGGCGGCGACGCTGGTGTGGGCGGGGACCGGGCAGACGCCCTACGAGCCGGGGCCGGCGACGGCGGTGCTGGCCCGGGCCGCCGCGGGCGAGGTGCTGGCCGTGCCGGCGTCGTTGCCCGAGCCACTCCGCTCGACGCTCGCCTCGATGCTGCAGCCCGACCCCGCCCGCCGGCCGAGCGCCGCCCGGGTGCTCGGCGGCTTCGAGGGGACCTCCGTCGGGTTCCTGCCGGCCGGTGTCGCCCCGCCGCCCGCCGTGCCACCACCGTGGCAGCCCCCCGCCGGCGCTGCGCCTCCCGGCCGCGCTCCCGGCCGCCCTCGTCGGCGGTGGGTGGCAGCCGGGGCGGCCGTCGTGGCGGTGGCGGCGGCGTCCGTCGCCGGCGCCCTGGCGGTCCCCCTCGGGGGGGCGGCCCGGACGGGCCGATCGCCGCGGCGCGCCGGGGCGTCGAGCGCGTCGGCGTCGACGTGCACGCCCGAGCCCTACCTGCCGTGCGGCACCCGGGTGCCCGCACCCCACACCGACGGCTGGGCGTGCGATCCCGGCTGGTACAACCTGGACGGGCGAGAGGCCGACGGCTGCGAGGCGCACGCCGACTTCGTGCGGGGGACGGTGCTCACCTCGGGTACGCCGGTGCGCGCCAACCTCGTGCCGCTCTCGGCCAGCGACGCCTTCCCGGTGCGCGTGCGCGGCTCGGCGTGGGACCTCTGCTGGGGTGCCCTCGAGGTGACCCTGACGGCGCCGGCGCGCACCGCCGAGGCGCTGACGTTGCGGCGGGGGTCGACCGTCCTCGCCCGGGCGGTGAGCGTCGATGGCGCCCCGGCGACGGCGACGGTCGACAAGCCGTCCTGCTTCGGGGCCGATCCGGAGCGGCTGCAGGCGACGGTGACCGTGGTGGCGGCGAGTGGCGACGCCAGCGCCCGGGACTTCACGCTCACCCGCAACGCCGGGTGGTAGGCGCCTCACCAGCGCGCCTCCCCGTCCCCGCCGGGCGCCCCGCCCCCGCCGGCGACCCGGCCCCGACCGGCCGTCGCCGGCCAGGTGTCGTCGACGATCCCGTAGGCCTGCGCCTGCTCGGCGTCCAACCAGCGGCCGGCGGCCAGGTCCGCCTCCACGTGCTCGGCCGGCCGCCCCGTCGCCGCCGCCAGCGCGCCGGCCAGGCGGGTGGCCTGCTCGGCATGGTAGGTGGCCCAGGACTGCAGCTGGTCGGCCCGCCCGCTGACCGACACGTCCGGCTCGCCCAGGCGGAAGCGGGCGTGGGGCGCGGCGTGGCGCCGGCGGCCGGCGGCCACGACGGCGACGGCGGTGCCTTCCGCCCGGCCGACGCAGACGGTGTCGACGGGGACCCCGAGCAGCGCGATGGTGTCGAGGACGCTGAAGGCGGCGTGCAGCGGGCCGCCCGGGCTGTCGACGTAGAGGGTGACGGCTTCGTCGCCGGAGCCGTCGAGGTACATGAGCCGGGCGGCCAGGTCGCCGGCGGTCGTCTCGTCGAGTGGGCCGCGCACCTGCACGATGCGCCGGGCAAACAGGGCGTCCTCGGGGCTGAACCCCGGCCCCTCCCTCCCGCCCGGGACGCCCATCCCCCCGGGCGACCCCGGGCCGTTGGTGCCTGCGGTCACCGCTCCCCCTCCAGCCGCCAGTCGAGGACCTGCCCGAGCGCGGCGGCGTAGCGCTCGAGGGTCGACAGCCGCAGATCCGCCGTCCCCGACTCGAGGCGGGCGACGGCCGACTGCGAGGTGCCCATGCGGGCGGCCACCTCGGTCTGGGACAGGCCCAGCTCGACGCGACGGGCGACGAGGGTCTCGGTGAGCTCGTGCCGCCGGCGGGCCATCTCGGCGAAGCCGGGGAAGAGGGGGTCGTGGCGGCGTTCGTTCACGGTCGGGGCAGGCTCGGCGTCAGCACGGCTATCTCATTGGTAGTATATCGAAAACGAGATAGCCCGGGGGTGCCCACCCGCCGGCGATCCCATCGGAGGTGCCCGTGTCCGTGATCCCCACCGTCGTCGACCAGTCCGCCCGGGGCGATCGGGCGTACGACATCTACTCGTTGCTCCTGCGCGAGCGGATCGTTTTCCTCGGCCAGGAGGTCGACGACCAGATCGCCAACCTGCTCGTCGCCGAGATCCTCTACCTCGACGCCAACGACCCCGGCCAGGACATCTCCCTCTACATCAACTCGCCGGGAGGTCTGTCCTACGCCGGGATGGCGATCTATGACGTCATGCAGCACGTGCGCTCCGAGGTGTCGACGGTGTGCGTGGGCATGGGGATGTCGGCCGCGGCCATGATCCTCTGCGGTGGGGCGCCGGGCAAGCGGTACGCGACGCCCAACTCCAAGATCATGATCCATCAGGGGTCGGCGGGGTCGAAGGGCGCGCCCCGGGACATGGAGATCCAGCTGCGGGAGGTGCTGGCGACGACCCGGCGGATGGCCGAGATCATCAGTTTCCACACGGGCCAACCGCTCGAGCGGGTGGAGCGCGACATCGACCGGGACTACTACCTGAGCGCCGAGGAGGCCAAGGCCTACGGGCTCATCGACGAGGTGATCAGCCCGCAGCGGGGGCTGGCGGCGCTGCCGGTGGGAACGGCCGCCGGCTGAGCGGGGTGGCAGGTCGTCTGCGGCGACCGCACGGGGAAAGGCCCCGCGCCGGGGCGGCGCTCGGTCGACCGGGGGGTGCGCGATCATCGCCGCTCGCCCCGGCCGTCGGGGTGGGAGGAGGTCGTGCACGGTGCCGGGACCGCTCGCCGGGGTACGGGTCGTCGAGCTGGCGGGGATCGGGCCCGCCCCCTTCGCCGGGATGGTGCTGTCGGATCTCGGCGCCGAGGTCGTGCGGGTCGATCGCCCGCAGCAGGTCCGCCCCGACGCCCCGCCGCCTGCAGCCGACGTGCTCGGCCGTGGCCGCCGGTCGATCGCCGTCGACCTCAAGCGGGACGCCGGGCGCGACGTCGTGCTGCAGCTGGTGGATGCCGCCGACGCCCTGATCGAGGGCTTTCGGCCCGGCGTCACCGAACGCCTCGGCCTCGACCCCACCACCTGCCTCGCACGGAACCCTCGCCTGGTGTACGGGCGGATGACCGGGTGGGGACAGGAGGGGCCGCTCGCGGGCGCCGCCGGTCACGACATCAACTACATCGCCCTCAGCGGCACCCTCTCCCTCCTCGGGCGCCGGGACGGGCCACCGGTCCCGCCGGTCAACCTGGTCGGCGACTTCGGTGGCGGGGGCATGCTGCTGGCCCTCGGCGTGGTCTGCGGCCTGTGGGAGGCGGCACGGTCGGGTCGCGGCCAGGTCGTCGACGCCGCCATGGTCGACGGCGCCGCCCTCCTGGCGGCGATGCTGTGGGGCTTCCACGGGGCGGGCGGGTGGGGGGCACGGGGCACCAACCTGCTCGACACCGGCGCCTGGTACTACGAGGTGTACGAGACGGCCGACGGTCGCTACGTCTCGCTCGGGTCGCTGGAGCCGCAGTTCTACGCCGAGATGCTCGAGCGCACCGGGCTGGGGGCGGACGGACAGGGGCCGGTGCCCGACCCGGGCGACCGGTCGAGTTGGCCGTCGATGAAGGAGCGCATGGCCGCGCTCATCCGCACCAGGACCCGCGACGAGTGGTGCGCCCTGCTCGAGGGCAGCGACGCCTGCTTCGCGCCGGTGCTGGACCTCGACGAGGCACCCGACCATCCCCACCTGCGGGACCGGCGGACGTTCGTGGAGGTCGCCGGCGTGACCCAGCCGGCCCCCGCCCCCCGCTTCAGCCGAACCCCGGCGGCCGCGCCCCGCCCACCGGCGAGCGCCGGCGAGCACACCGACGAGGTCCTCGGCACACTGGGCTACGGGCCCGAGCGCATCGCCGCCCTCCGCGAGGCCGGGGTGGTGCGCTGAACTCGATCCCCGTCAGCGGCGGGGGGGCGGCCCGGCGCC
>DASSZM010000172.1:0-3829 GCA_035702855.1 Acidimicrobiales bacterium
GGCAGGTGGTCGTCGAGGAGTCGGTCGAGGGACGTCTCGGCGGCGTGGACGGTCACGTTGGTGGCCGCCCGGACGCCACCGGTGCCGTCGCGGACGGGGGCGGCGACGGACCGGACGCCCGGCGCCAGCTCCTCGTCGGCGAGGGCCCAACCCCGGGCGCGCACCTCGGCCAGCTCGGCATCGAGCTGGGCGCGGCTCCGCCCGATGTAGGGGGGCAGCCCCGAGCGGCTGGGTTGGGCGAGGGTGCGGTCCAGCTCCTCGGGGCCGAGGGCGGCGAGCAGGACCTTGCCCTGGGAGGTCTGCACCGCCGGGAAGCGCGTCCCGATCTCCACCCGCAGGGCGATGATCTTCGGGACCGCCACCCGGGCGACGTAGACGATGTCGGACCCGTCGAGCTGGGTCATCGACGACGACTCCCCCGTCCGGGCGACGAGGCGCTCGAGATGGGGCCGGGCGATGTCCCACATCCCGAGGGAGCTCACGTAGCTCATGCCGAGGGCGAGCACCTTCGGGGTCAGGGCGAAGGCGCCGCCGGCGCTGCGGACGTAGCCCAGCTGCTCCAGGGTCAGCAGCAGCCGCCGGGCGGTCGGGCGGGGCAGGCCGGCCGCCCCGGCCACCTCGGAGAGGGTCATGGTGCGGCGGCTGGCGTCGAAGGCGACCAGCACGTCGAGCCCGCGCGCCAGCGCCTCCACGAAGTCCCGCCCGGCGGGAGGGCCGGGGGCCGCCCGCGCCGCCGGCGGCCCCTCGCTCATCCCCTCTCCCCGAAGGGGGTGTGGGCCCGGCGGGTCCGGTCCGACTTGTAGTCGGTGTACTGGTAGGGGTTGTCGAGCACCTCGTCGTCACCCGGGAGCTCGGGGTTCATGCCGGCCGCCCACGCCTCCTCGCCGAGCGTGGAGCGCAGGTGCTCGATCGTGGCGTCGGCGAGGCGGCGCACCGCCGGCAGGTCGGCCCCCACCAGGCGGTGGGCGTGCTTGACCACCCGGCCCTCGACGACGACGGTGTGGACGTCGGCCCGCTGCGCCTGGAAGGCCACGTGCCCGTAGGGGTTGAGGAGCGGGAACGAGACCGGCGAGGCGTCGTTCTTCAGCACCACGACGTCCGCCTTGGCGCCCACCTCGAGCCGCCCGAGGTCGTCGCGCCCGAGGGCCCGGGCGCCGCCGCGCGTCGCCCAGTCCACCACCTGCTCGGCCCGCAGGTGCACGTGGGTCACCGTCTCCCCGTTGGTGTGGGCCTCGAGGTGCTCGCGCGAGCGGTCGGCCCCGAGGGTGGTGCGCATCGCCGAGAAGAGGTCGCCGCTCCACCAGACGCTGGTGTCCATCGACAGCGCCACCGGGATGCGATGGCGCCGCAGCTGCCAGGTCGGGGGGTAGCCCTGGCCGGCGCTCTGCTCGGACTCGGTGGAGACCGACGCGGTGCCGCCGGTGGCCGCGATCCGGTGGTAGGAGTCGGTGCTGAGCGTCGCAGCGTGGACGTAGACCGTCTCGGGGGTCATGAACCCGTGCTCGTGCATGAGCCGGATCCCGTCGTCGTTGGTCGCTCCCCACACCCCGGCGTGGGTCGTGACCGGTAGGCCCAGCTCCCGGGCGGCCTCGAAGGCCGCCTTCTCCGGGAAGGCGGGGTCACCGGTGACGTCGAAGGCCAGCTGGAAGCCGAGCAGGTCGCCGGCGCCGGTGCGCCGCCGCTCCAGGAAGGCGCGCACCGCCGGGTCCGCCGTCCACTCCCACGGTCCGGCCTGGATGTTGCCGTAGGCGAGCACGAAGCGCCCGGGGACCGCCTGCAGGGCGTCCACCGCCGCCTCGGCGTGGTCGACCGTCTGGAGACCGTGCGACCAGTCGACGGTCGTGGTGACCCCCGCCTCCAGCGACTCCCAGGCGGACAGCAGGTTGCCGGCATGGACGTCCTCGGGGCGGAAGGCCCGCCCGTGCTCGAGGTAGTACCAGACGAAGTACTGGGTGAGGGTCCAGTCGGCGCCGTAGCCGCGCATGGCCGTCTGCCACATGTGGCGGTGGGTGTCGATCATCCCCGGCATCACGATGCCGCCGGCGGCGTCGATCTCGAAGGCGCCCGGCGGTGCCTCCAGGCGGGGCCCGACGGCGGCGATGCGGTCGTCGACGACGAGGACGTCACCGGCCGGCAGGACCCGGTGGCCGTCGTCCATGGTGAGCACGCACCCGCCGCGCAGCAGCAGCGGGCGGCCGGGCTCCGGGCTGGCGGCGGCCGGCACGGGATCGGACATGGCGACTTCCTCCCTCCTGGCCATCGGACGCCTGTCCGCATGGCGGCTGAGCCGCAGTGTGACGCGCCGCCTGCATCCCCGTCAAGGGCCCCCCGCCCCTCGCGCGGGCAACAGTTGACGGCGCCGGCAGGCGGCGCGAGGCTCGCTGCGTGAACGGACGACCGTCCGAAGAGCGACTGGGAGCAGGGGCCGCCGCCGGTGGTGACCCCGCGGAAACGGGGCCGCTCGCCGGGTTGCTGGTCGCCGACTTCTCCCGCGTGCTGGCGGGGCCGTACGCAACGATGCTGCTCGCCGACCTCGGCGCCGAGGTGGTGAAGGTGGAGAGCCCGGGTGGCGACGACACCCGGACCTGGAAGCCACCGGTGCGGGGGGACGACGCCACCTACTACCTGGCCGTCAACCGCAA
Source organism: Acidimicrobiales bacterium (assembly GCA_035702855.1). Lineage (GTDB taxonomy): Bacteria > Actinomycetota > Acidimicrobiia > Acidimicrobiales > Palsa-688 > JAKAQB01. The sequence goes on from DASSZM010000172.1 coordinate 2,643, forward strand.
CAAGCGCTCGGTCGTGTTCGACCTGAAGGACGACGCCGACCGGGCGGCCGCCCAGGAGCTGGCCCGGCGGGCCGACGTGGTCGTGGAGAACTTCCGTCCCGGAGGCCTCGCCCGCTTCGGCCTCGACTACGACACGGTGGCGGCCGCCAACCCCCGGGTGGTCTACGCGTCCATCAGCGGTTTCGGGAGCGCACCCGCCGGGGCCGCCCTGCCCGGCTACGACCTCATCGTGCAGGCGATCTCGGGCCTGATGAGCCTCACCGGCAGCCCCGACGGCGAGCCGTACCGCGCCGGGATCTCGGTCTTCGACGTCATGGCGGGGCTGCACGCCACGATCGGGATCCTGGCCGCCGTCGAGATGCGCCACCGCACCGGCCGGGGCCAGCACGTCGAGGCCAGCCTGCTGGCGTCGGCGATGTCCGGCCTCGTCAACCAGACCAGCGCCTGGGTCGCCGGCGGCGTGGTCCCGTACCGCATGGGCAACAGCCACCCCAGCCTGTTCCCCTACGAGCCGCTGCCCTGCGCCGACGGCGACCTGATCGTCACCGCCGGCAACGACGGGCAGTTCCGCCGCCTCGTGGACGTGCTGGGCGTCCCCGAGCTCGCCGACGATACGCGCTTCGCCCACAACGAGGACCGCACCGCCAACCGCGACGAGCTCCGCCCGCTGCTGGTGGATCGCCTGCGGACCCGGACCAAGCTCGAGTGGTTCCGGGAGATCATCGCCGCCGGGGTGCCCTGCGGGCCGATCAACACCATCGACCAGGGCGTCGCCTTCGCCGAGGAGGTCGGCCTCGACCCCGTCGTCGAGGTCGGCGACGGCGACCGCCGGACCCCGACGCTGCGCCACCCGCTCCTGTTCTCCGACAGCGAGCCGCGGTACCGGCTGCCGCCACCCCGCCTCGGGGAGCACGGTGCCGAGATCCGCCGCTGGCTGGCCGGGCCGTGGTCTCCCCATCCTGCCGACGACCCTGCCGGAGGTGCGCCCTGAGCGCCGACGACCTGTCCTTCCCCACCTCGCTCGGCACGTCCAGCGCCGAGCAGATCCGGCTCCTCGGCCGTGACCTCACCGCCGAGCTCATGGGCCAGGTCGGCTTCGGCGAGCTGGCCTTCTGGCTGGTCACGCTCCGCCGGCCGACGCCCCGGGAGACCCGCCTGTTCGAAGCGGTGCTCGTCGCCCTCGCCGA
>DASSZM010000234.1:0-2265 GCA_035702855.1 Acidimicrobiales bacterium
CGACTTCGCCAACGGCGAGATCCGCCCCCGCTTCGCCGACTCGGTGCGCGGCGCCGACGTCTTCGTGCTCCAGAGCCACGGCCGCACCCCCGGCCGGTCGGTCAACGACTCGCTGGTGGAGCACTGGATCATGATCGACGCCGCCAAGCGGGCGTCGGCCAAGCGGATCACCGCCGTCTGCCCGTACTACGGCTACAGCCGCCAGGACCGCAAGTCCAAGAGCCGCGAGCCGATCACCGCCCGCATGGTCGCCGACTTCTTCCGGGCGGCGGGAGCCGACCGGATCATCTCGGTGGACCTGCACGCTGGCCAGATCCAGGGGTTCTTCGACGGGCCCGTCGACCACCTGACGGCGACCCCGCTGCTGACCGACTACCTGCGCACCCACGCCCCGAGCGGCGACTTCGTGATGGTCTCGCCCGACACCGGGCGGTCCAAGGTGGCGGAGCAGGCCGCCCGCTTCGCCGGCGAGCAGGTCGACGTCGCCTCGGTGTACAAGCGGCGGGCGAAGGACGTGGTCAACCAGGTCGAGGCCCTCGACGTCATGGGCGACGTCGAGGGGCGTCACTGCGTGCTCATCGACGACATGATCGACACCGCGGGGACGATCTGCGCCGCCGCCGACCTGCTGATGGAGAAGGGAGCGACGGAGGTGTGGGCCATGTGCACCCACGCCGTGCTGTCGGACCCGGCCGTGGACCGCCTCAAGAACTCGGTGATCTCCCGGGTGGTGGTGACCGACACCCTGCCGCTCCCACCCGAGAAGCAGATCGACAAGCTGGAAGTGGTGTCGGTGGCGTCCATCTTCGCCGAGGCGATCGACGCCGTCTTCTGCGACCGGTCGGTGTCGGAGATCTTCGGCGGCGAGAACCAGACCTAGCCGCCCGCAGCGGGCCGACCCGCGCCCGCTGGCCGTTGCCCGGCGGGCTCACTAGACTCGTCCGGTCCACCAGCGAGACGGAGTGCGGAGAACCGATGGCCGAAATCACCCTCGTAGCGGAGCCCGGGCGGGCCACCGGGAGCGCGGCGTCGCGTCGTCTGCGGACGGCCGGCCGGGTGCCGGCCGTCGTCTACGGCCACGGCGCCGACCCGGCGTCGGTCTCGGTCGACGGCCGGGAGCTGCGCATCGCCCTGTCGGGCTCGAGCGGCGTCAACCAGCTGCTCTCGCTCGACGTCGCCGGCACGCGCCACCTCGCCCTCGCCCGGGTGCTGCAGCGTCACCCCGTCCGGGGCACGGTCACCCACGTCGACTTCCAGGTCGTCAGCCGCGACGAGGTCGTCTCGGCCGAGGTGCCGGTGACCATCGTCGGCGAGGCCAGGGCGGTCGAGCAGGAGCGGGGCGTCGTCGAGCACGTGCTCGCGAGCCTCACCATCAAGGCCAAGCCGGGCTCGATCCCCGAGGTCATCGAGGTGGACGTCACCGACCTGCGCATCGGCGACACCATCCGGGTCGCCCAGCTGCCGCTGCCCGCCGGCGTCACCACCGACGTCGACCCCGAGGAGGCCGTGGTGGTCGCCGCCGGCTCGTCGGTGACCACCGAGGTCGTCGAGGAGGAGGAGGCCGAGGCGGAGGCTGCCGCCGGGCAGGGTGGAGCCGGGGAGACCGGCGGCCCGGCCGGGGAGGGCTGACCGGCGCTGCGGCGCGAGCGGACCGGGACCCCCGCCGACCTGCTCGTCATCGGGCTCGGCAACCCCGGAGCCGGGTACGCCGGCACCCGGCACAACGTCGGGGCCGACACCGTCGAACGGCTGGCGTCCCGCCACGGTCAACGCCTGCGCGGCGGCCGCTACCAGTCCCTGGTGGCCGAGGCGGTCGTCGGTGGGCGACGCCTGGCGCTGGCGGTGCCGATCACCTACATGAACGACTCCGGGCTCGCCGCCGCCCCCCTCGTGCGGCGCTTCGGGATCGAGGACCTCACCTGCCTGGTCGTGGTCCACGACGAGCTCGACCTCCCGGTCGGCAAGCTGCAGGTGAAGGCCGGGGGCGGCCTCGCCGGGCACAACGGGCTGCGCTCCATCAAGGCGCACCTCCACTCCGACGCCTTCACCCGGGTCCGGATCGGCATCGGCAAGCCCCCCGGCGGCAAGGACCGGGGCGCCGACCACGTGCTGCGCCCCCCGGGCAAGCGGGAGCGCAACGAGCTCGACGTCACGATCGAGCAGGCGGCCGACGCCGTGGAGTGCATCCTGGCGGACGGCGTCCTTGCCGCCCAGAACCGGTTCAATGGATGACGCCGTGACCCCCCCGCCGGCCCCGCTCGCCTC
>DASSZM010000185.1:0-5708 GCA_035702855.1 Acidimicrobiales bacterium
GTCGGGGGACTCGTCGGTGAGCCGGCGTACGAGGTCGTCGTCGTAGCCGACCGTGCCCGGCACGGCCAGGCGGCGCTCGCCGGCGGCCAGGAGGATGCCCCCGCCGCTGGCGCCGAGGGCGGCGACGCCCTCCCGCAGCACCGCGGTGGACACGGCTTCGGGGGTGCCCGCCCGGGCCAGCGCGTCGGTCACGGCCGCCAGGCGCCCGGCGCGCTCGGCGGCCGCCGTCGAGGTGGCCAGGCGCTCGACCTCGCCGAGCAGGGCCTCCTCGAAGGTCCGGGTCGGCCCGGGCCCGCCCGTGCCGCCGGCCTCGAGCTGGGCGATGACCTCACTGACGTACCACCGGCGGAACACCCGGTGGGTCGGCGGGCTGGCCAGGGTCAGCAGGCGGGCGGCTTCGCAGTAGGCGTCGGCCTCCTCGATGGCGGCGACGTAGGAGGCGGCCGCGGCCGCCCGCGAAGGGGGGAGGGCGAGGCGGAGGGCGACGCGTGGCTGCTGGGCCCGGGCCGCGGCCAGCGCCTGGCGCTTCATGGCCATGCGGGCGTCGGCGAATCCCCCGACGGCGGCGGCCACCCGGCGGGCCAGCTCGAGGGGGACGCCGGCGGCGACGCCCTGGTCGGCGCCGGCGGTCGCCAGGGTGCACTCGCGCAGGAGGTTGTCGACGTGCGCCTTGGCAGCGAGGAGGACGCCGGTGGGCACGTCGGCGAGCTCGACGGGGACGAGGATCTCCGCCGACGGGTCGTCGGGCCACTCCTCCCCCCACAGCTCCAATGGGTTGCCGACCCGCTCGTCAACGGGTTCCCAGCCGACGACCAGATCGGCCCAGATCCGCTTCCCGTCGGCGGTGGCCACCGCTCCCAGCTCGGCAGCCACGCGCTGGACGAGCTGCAGGCCGCGACCGGTCATCGACGACTCCGACGGGGCGGCGCTCACCGGCAGCACGTGGCTGTGGTCGATGACCGCGACCCGGGCCCCGTCGGGGATGAGCTCGACCTCCACCCGGACGTCGCCGCCGGCGTGCAACACGGCGTTGGCGACCAGCTCGCTGACCACCAGCTGGGCGGCGGCGACGATGTCGTCCAGGCCGACCTGCTCGAGGTGCCGGGTCACGGCCCGCCGGGCGACGGAGACCGACCGGTGCTCCGAGGGCAGGGTCAGGACCCAGACGCCGGGACCGGGTTGCGGCACGGGGCTGGAGGCGGTGTCGTCCCTGCTCAACGGCCGTGGTCCCCGGATCCCACGACGACCACGTTATGACCACGCCCGCCTCCCGGTCGAAGTCGCCCGGGAGGTCCGCCCCGGCGGCCCGGGTCGGCGGGGATCGCCCGTCCCGCCCTTTCCGCCCCGTTCGCGTGCGGCCCGCCCCCTGGAGGGGTACAACAGACCGGGCTCCGTCCCTCGTCGCCGGGAGGTGGCTTCTCGTCGTGTCATTCCGTGCCGTCCCCGCTCACGAGGCCGAAGCCGCCCGCCTGCCGGCGGTGGCTGCGGGCGCTGTCGCGAGCCGCGCCGCGCTGCTCTCCGGCTCGATCGGCGGCGGCCACGACGCGCTCGCCGCGGCCTGCAGCGCCGTGTTGGAGCAGGCCGGGGCGGCCACCCACACCTTCGACGTGATCGGGGGGCTGGGGGAGCGCGCCGGCCCCGCTCGCGCCGCCGACTGGGTCTTCCGCCAGCTGCTGGCCTCCTCGCCCGCCTACGACGCCTTCCACTTCAGCCAGCTGCGGGAGGGCACCCGGATGGTCGCAGCGGCCGAGCGCGCCGGGGTGGGCCGGGCGACACCCGTGATCGGCCGGCAGCTCCGGGAGGCCTTCGGGACGGAGCCCGTCGACCTGGCGGTGTCGGTGTTCGCCACCGCCGCCGGCGTGGCCGCCCGCCTCAAGGAGGCGGGCCACGTGCGCCGGAGCGTGGTGTTCCTGCCGGACTCGACCGCCCACCGCATGTGGGTGCACGAGGCGACCGACCTGTTCCTCGTGACCTCCGGCCTCGGGGCCGCCTCGGTGCGCCGCTACCGGCCCGACGCGCCCGTCGAGGTGCTGCCGCCGCCGCTGCGTCCCGAGTTCGCCCACCCGCCGTCGCGTGCCGCCGCCCGGGCGGCCCTCGGGCTGCCGCCCGGCGGCGAGGTGGTGCTGCTCATGGGCGGGGCGTGGGGTCTCGGCCCGGTCGTGGAGCTGGCCGCCCGGCTCGCCGACGGCGGCCGCCACGTCATCGCCGTCGCGGGCCGCAACGGCACCCTGCTGTCCCGCCTGCGGGCGGCGGGGGCGACGCGGCCGCGCCTTCGTCCGGTCGGCTTCAGCGACGGCGTGGCGGAGCTCATGGCCGCCGCCGACCTGGTCGTGACGACCGCCGGCATGACCTGCTTCGAGGCGCGGGCGGTCGGGCGGGGGCTGGTGCTGCTCGACGTCGTGCCCGGCCACGGACGGGAGAACCTCGCCCACGAGCTGGAGCTCGGGGCGGCGGCGGTCAGCCAGCCCGACGCCGCCACCGTCACCCGGGCGGTCGACGCCTGCCTGGCGTCCGGAGAGTTCCGCGATCCGCTCCCGATCGACGCCTCCGGGGCGGGGGCGTTGTTCCTCGACGCCCTGGCCTCCCTCGGTGCGCCGCCCCGGGCGGGGGGCGGGTGGCCGGCCGGGGCATCGCGTGCGGGCGGCCCGGGGCCCGGGCGCGGCGCCGGGCTCGATGGCGCCGCTGACGGCCGGGATGCCGACGGGGCGGATACCGACGGGGCGGATGCCGCCGGCGTGCGCTCCGGCGGGCTGGCGCGGTCGGCGGACCGCCCGCCGCGCCCCGCTCGCCTGGCCTGACCCCGGGCGCCCGCCCGGTGCGGCCCGGCCCGGCGGGCCCCATCAGGCCCCACCCGCCGCTCAGCGCCCCCGGCGCTGGGCGAGGTCGCGCGCCCGGTCGAGGCGGCCGACGAGCGGCGCGCCGGCCCGCAGGAGGCCCGGCCACGCCGGCATGTAGGGCCGGGGCCGGGTCGGCGCCGACGCCCGGGCGGCGGTGATGAGCTTGCCCACCTGCACCGACAGCTCCTCGTCCATTCCCAGGCGGATCAGCGGCAGGATCTTGCGCTCCTCGTAGAGCATGTGCTCCCGCAGGGCGTACTGCACCCGTTCGAGCAGGGCGTTGGCCTCGGCGGTCTCCGTGGGGAGGTGGCGCAGCCGGGACAGCAGCCGCTTGGCGTGGAACTCCTGGTTGAGGCCGCGGGCGGCGAGGCCGGGGGCGTGGGTGATGTCGCGCGCGAGCGGCCACATCCAGATCTCCTCGGCCACCTCGTGGCGGCTCTCCTCGATGACCAGGTGCTCGACCACCTTGCGGTCGGGGAAGTCCCCGGGGTCCTCGGGTCGCAGCTCGTCGAGGATCTCGCGGACCCGGCGGTGGTCCTCGTCGATGATCGACAGCCCGTCCTGCAGGCCGCTGCGCCTCATGGTTCGGTCGCCGCCGGCGGGAGGGCCCGCGGCGGTCGCGGCCCGGCCGGCAGCGCCCGGGAGCGGCGCTCGTTGGCGGCCAGCTGGTCGAGCAGCTCGTTGTAGCGGCGGAGCTCCGGCGACTCCTCCTCCGGCGCCCAGCGGGGGAGGTCGGCCGCCCGCCCCTCGACGTCCAGCTCGCTGCCGACCGGGGCGTGGAGCAGCTGCCACCAGCCCCACACCGAAAGCACGGCGAACAGTGGCCACTCGAAGGTGTACAGGTAGCTCAGGGTGTTGCCGGACAGGGCCCGGTGCAGCTGCCACCAGCCGGCGTACAGGCAGCCGGGGAAGGCGATCAGCAGCGCCAGGTGCAGCCAGCGCGCCCGGGCGCCGAGCCAGCGGGCACGGCGCCCGAGGGGCGCGCCGGGGGCGGGGTGGGCATCTCCCCCCGTGGGTGCGAGCGTCAGCGACACGGGTTCTCCTTCACGACCTCGACGGTGGAGGCGCCGAGCGCGATGTGCAGCGACGCGGGGCACACGCCCCCGGCGCGCGTGGACGGTGGCCCGAACGTCCCCCGGATCGCCTCGACCGGGGTGTCGACGGTCGTGCCGTAGCAGATGTAGCGGTGCGACGAGGTCGGGTGGCAGCCGATGTCGTCGTCCTCGACCGGCTCCCCGACGTTGTCCATGATGGTGCGCACGTCGGTCTGCAACCGGGACACCATGAGCTGCGAGCCGTACGAGGTGGCGCTGTGGTTGCTGCAGCCGGCGAGGCCGAGCGCCAGCAGGCCGGCGAGGGCCCCGGCGGGCACCACCCGCCACCGCCCGCCGGCGGACCGCCCGCCGGCAGACTGCGCCCCGGCGGACCGCCCGCCGGACGGACGCTGCGCAGGCGGCGTCACCCGAGCTCCCCGTCGCCCAGCTCGCGGGCGGCGCGCCGCTGCAGCCGCGAGATCGGCGCCGGCCGGAGCGATTCGCCGTCGCCGTCCACGGGCGTCTCGAAGCGGACCCGCTCCGGTAGGTAGCGCTCGATGGGCGGAGTCTCACTGCTCGCGGGGCCCTCCGGCGGCTCCGACGGCTGGGCGGGGGCGGTCGACAGGTCCTTGCACATCTTCCAGGTGAACAACCCGGCGACCGGGGGAGCGACGATGCACGCTCCCCGGGTGGCGAGCATCACCACCGTCTGGCTCGTCTGTAGGAAGTGGGCGAGGACGTCCTCGGCACCGGCGAGGGTCAGCAGGCCGAAGAAGACGATGACCGCCACCCCGAAGCCGGTCCGGCCGGGCCGGTCCCGGGGGCGGTCGAGCACGTTGTGGAGCAGCAGGTCGCTGGTCCAGAGCCGCTCGATCAGTGGATAGGCGTAGAGGAACCCGACGGCGACCATGGGGAAGACGAACCCGGGCCAGAACACGTCGGCGACGGTGTAGCCGAACAGGTGCAGCTGCCACTTGGGGAAGAGCCGCAGGGCGCCGATCAGCCAGCCCACGTACCAGTCAGGCTGGGCGAAGCTGCTCGCCGACCAGGGTTCGTAGGGGCCGTACAGCCAGACCGGGTTGATCTGGGTGGTCCCCGCGAGGATGGCGATCAGGCCGATCGTGAAGAAGAACAGCGCCGTTGAACGAAACGCGTACACCGGCCACAACTGCGAGCCGACGAGCTTGCGCTCGCTGCGGCCCTCGCCGGGGAACACCGTGTGCTTCTGGCGCCAGATGACCGCGAGGTGGGCACCGATGAGCCCGGCGATGAGCAGGGGGATGACGAAGACGTGGACGATGTAGAGCCGGTGGGTGATCTGCGACGAGGGGTACTGCCCGCCGACGACGAGATAGGACAACCAGTTGCCCGCCACCGGCACCGACTGGAGGATGGTGTAGAAGATCCGCAGCCCCAGGCCCGACAGCAGGTCGTCGGGCAGGGAGTACCCGGTGAAGCCGTTGAACAGGGACAGCAGCAGCAGCGTCGCCCCGATCGTCCAGTTGAGGTCCCGGGGCTTGCGGAAGGCACCGGTGAAGAACAGCCGGGCGAGGTGCATCGTGATGGCGGCGAGGAACAGCAGCGCCGCCCAGTGGTGCATCTGGCGGAACAGGATGCCGCCGCGCACCTGCAGGTTGATCTCGATCATCGTCTCGTATGCCACCGGCATCTTGACGCCGTGCATCGGCATGTACGGGCCCTTGTAGGTGACGATGGCGTCGCTCGGGTCGAAGAACATCGCCAGGTAGACGCCGGTGACGACGAGGACGATGAAGCAGTACATCGCCAGCTCGCCCAGCATGAACGACCAGTTGTCCGGGAAGATGTGGTCGAAGGC
>DASSZM010000033.1:0-13013 GCA_035702855.1 Acidimicrobiales bacterium
TGCCCGTCGAAGTCGCCTCTGGTACGGAGCAGCCATGAGCGCCATCGACCAGCTGATCGCCCGACAGATCCTCGACTCCCGCGGCAACCCGACGGTGGAGGTCGAGGCCGTGCTCGATTCCGGCGCCCGTGGCCGGGCGGCGGTCCCCTCGGGGGCGTCGACCGGCAGCTTCGAGGCGGTCGAGTTGCGCGACGGGGGCGACGCCTACGGCGGCAAGGGCGTGCGCACCGCCGTCGAGCACGTCGAGGGGCCGATCGCGGAGGCCGTCGAAGGTCTCGAGGCGATCGACCAGCGGGGCGTGGACCTGGCGCTGATCGACCTCGACGGGACGGCCGACAAGGGCCGGCTCGGTGCCAACGCCATCCTCGGCGTCTCGCTGGCGGTGGCGCGGGCGGCGGCGGAGGAATGCGGACTGCCCCTGTTCCGCTACGTCGGCGGCAGCGGCGCCCACCTGCTGCCCGTGCCGATGATGAACGTCCTCAACGGCGGCGCCCACGCCGACAACAACGTCGACTTCCAGGAGTTCATGATCGTGCCGGTCGGCGCCGCCTCCTTCGGCGAGGCGCTGCGCTGGGGGGCCGAGACCTACCACGCCCTGAAGGCCGAGCTGCACGAGCGGGGCCTGTCCACGGCCATCGGCGACGAGGGCGGCTTCGCCCCGGACCTGCCGTCCAACGAGGAAGCCGTCGCCACCCTCGTCCGGGCCATCGAGCGCGCCGGTCGGACCCCCGGCGACGACATCGCCATCGCCCTGGACGTCGCCGCCAGCGAGCTGTTCCGGGACGGCCGCTACGAGCTTGCGGGGGAGGGACGATCCCTGCCGGCCGGCGAGCTGGCGGCGCTCCTCGCCGGGTTGGTCGAGCGGTACCCGATCGTGTCGGTCGAGGACGGGATGGCCGAGGAGGACTGGGACGGGTGGGGCGTCCAGCAGGAGGCCCTCGGCGAGCGGGTGCAGCTGGTCGGCGACGACGTGTTCGTGACCAACCCGGCCCGGCTCCAACGGGGCATCGACGCCGGGGTGGCCAACGCGGTGCTCGTGAAGGTCAACCAGATCGGCACCCTGACCGAGACGCTCGAGACGGTGGCGCTGGCGACCCGCAACCGGTACGCGGCGGTGATGTCGCACCGCTCCGGGGAGACCGAGGACACCACCATCGCCGACCTGGCGGTGGCGACCGGGTGCGGCCAGATCAAGACCGGGGCGCCGGCGCGCTCCGACCGCGTCGCCAAGTACAACCAGCTGCTGCGCATCGAGGAGCTCCTCGGCGACACCGCCCGTTACGCCGGGCGGGGCACGTTCGCTCCCTTCGGTGCCGGCCGACGGCGGGCGGCGGGCGGATGAGGCGGGCGGTCTGGCTGCTCGTCGTCTCGGTCGTCACCGTCGGGATCCTGTTCCTGTTCGTGTTCCCGACCCGCACGCTCGTCGAGCAGCGCCACGAGATGGCCGCCATCCACCGGCAGCTGTCGGCACTCGACGCCGAGAACGCCAGCTTGCGGGGCAAGGTGGCCGCCCTCCACCAGTCGGCCACGATCGAGCGGATCGCCGGGCAGGAGTTCGGTCTGGTGATGCCGGGGCAGAAGGCCTACGCGGTCTTACCGGCGGGAGGTTCGTCCGCCCGGCACGGGGCGGCCTCCCACGCGCCGGCCGCCTCCCACGCGTCGGCCGCCACCGCCCACCGCCACTGGTGGCGGGCGTTGGAGCTCTGGCGCGACCTCTGAGCGGGCCGCCACCGACCGCCCGGCGCCGGGCGGATGTGGGGGTCGACGGCCACCGCCCGCCGGCACCGCCCGCGACCACCGCCCGGCTGGCGAGGTTGGCGCCGCTGCCGAATAGTGTCCTGCGGGTGAGCATTCTCGGCAACCGGGTCCTGCGACGTGAGGACCCCAAGTTCCTGACCACCGGCGGCATGTACGGCGATGATCTGCCGTTCGAGGGGGCGGTCTGGGTCACCTTCGTGCGTTCCACCGTTGCCCACGCCCGCATCGCAGAGCTCGACACGACGGCGGCCCGGGAGATGCCGGGTGTGGTCGCCGTCTACACCGGTGACGACCTGGACCTGCCGGAGATCCCCGCCGGCGAGCCGGTCCCCGCCGCCCTCGCCCGTCCGGCGCTCGCCAAGGGCACCGTGCGTTTTGTCGGCGAGATGGTCGCCGCCGTCCTCACCGAGACCCGCGAGCAGGGCGAGGACGCCGCCGAGGCCGTCTTCGTCGACTACGAGCCCCTGCCCGCCGTGGTCGGACCCGAGGACGCCGCGCGCGACGAGGTGCTGCTGTTCCCCGAGCACGGCACCAACACCGCCCTGGCGGCCACCTCGGAGCCGGACGATTCGATCTTCGCCGACTGCGAGGTCGTCGTCAGCCGCCGCATCGTCAACCAGCGGGTCGCCCCCTGCCCCCTCGAGGTCCGATCCGGTGCCGCCCTCTGGGGCGACGACGGCCGGCTGACGCTGTACGCGAGCAACCAGCACCCCCACGGCTCGCGGGACGCCGTGTGCGCCCTGTACGGGCTCGACACCGCCCAGGTCCGGGTGGTGGCCCCCGACGTCGGCGGCGGCTTCGGCGCCAAGATCGGCCTCTATCCCGAGGAGCTCGTGCTGCCGTGGCTGGCCCGTCGCGCCGGACGGCCGGTGCGCTGGACCGAGTCCCGCTCCGAGAGCATGCTCAGCCTGGGGCACGGCCGGGGGCAGTGGCAGCAGGTGGAGATCGGCGGCCGCCGGGATGGCACGGTGCTCGCCTACCGGCTCGAGGTGCTGCAGGACGCGGGGGCGTACCCGTCGATCGGCACCTTCCTGCCGTTCCTCACCAAGCTGATGACGAGCGGCACCTACGACATCCCCGAGGTGGAGTTCTCCTCCAGGGCGGTCGTGACCAACACCAACCCCATCGTCGCCTACCGCGGCGCCGGGCGCCCCGAGGCCACCGCAGCCATCGAGCGGGCGATGGACCTCTTCGCTGCCGAGGTCGGGCTCGATCCCGTCGAGGTCCGGCGGCGCAACCTCGTGGCCCCGGACCGCTTCCCGTACACCAACGGCACCGGGACCGTCTACGACTGCGGCGACTACGCGGGTGCCCTCGACCTCGCGCTCGAGGCCTCCGGCTACGACGGGCTGCGCGCCGAGCAGGCCCGCCGCCGCTCCGGGGGTGACCGGCGGCTGCTCGGCATCGGCGTGTCGACCTACGTGGAGATCACCAACGGCGACGGGGGCGGCGAGTTCGCCGCCGTCGAGATCCTCCCGAGCGGGCGGGCCAAGGTCTACACGGGGACCTCCCCGCACGGGCAGGGTCATGCCACGGCGTGGGCCATGATCGCCTCCGAGCAGCTCGGCATCCCGATCGAGGACATCGAGCTGGTCGCCAACGACACCGACCTGGTGCCGACCGGAGGCGGCACCATGGGGTCCCGCTCGCTGCAGGCCGGCGGCCTCGCCGTCCACGAGGCGGCGCTGGAGATGGTCGAGCAGGCCCGCAAGCTGGCGGCCGACGCCCTCGAGGCGGCCCCGGCGGACGTCGTGCTCGACAAGGTGGCCGGCACCTTCCACGTGGCCGGCACCCCGGCGGTGTCCCGCACCTGGAGCGAGCTCGCCGAGGGAGCGGCCGCCACCGGGGGCCTGCGCGCCGAGCGCAACTCGGCGCCTCCCGGGCCGACGTTCCCCTTCGGCGCCCACGTCGCCGTGGTGGAGGTCGACGGCGAGACCGGCGAGGTGCGCCTCGAGCGGCTCGTCGCGGTCGACGACGCCGGGACGATCATCAACCCCCTGCTGGCCGAGGGGCAGCGCCACGGCGGCCTCGCCCAGGGGGCGGCCCAGGCGTTGCTCGAGGAGTTCCGCTACGACGAGGACGGCAACCCCGTCACCGCCAACCTGGCCGACTACCCGATGATCTCCGCCACCGAGCTGCCGAGCTTCGAGCTGATCCCCATGGTCACGCCGACGCCGGTCAACGCCCTCGGCGCCAAGGGGATCGGCGAGTCCGGGACGATCGGGTCCACCCCGGCGGTCCAGAGCGCCGTCGTCGACGCCCTCGCCCATCTCGGGGTGCGCCACCTCGACATGCCCGCGGCCCCCGAGCGGGTGTGGCGGGCGGTGGCCGAGGCCACCGCCGCCAGCCCGGGCTCCCGCGGGTAGAAAGCGCTTGACTACCGCACGCACGGCCTCCTCGGCGCGAGGATGGCCGTGCTCGCGGCCCGCACCGCCCTGAGTGGGTGCAACTGCGGCCGGCCGTGTAGAACTCGGAACCACATCGAGAGAAGGGGGAAGCATGGACGTTTCCATGACCGTCAACGGCTCACCGAGGACCGACTCGATCGAGCCGCGGCTCCTGCTCGTGCACTACCTCCGCGAGGTGGCGGGCCTCACCGGGACCAACATCGGCTGCGACACGTCGTCCTGCGGTGCCTGCACCGTGCTGGTCGACGGTGAGTCGGTCAAGTCCTGCACGATGCTCGCCGCCCAGGCGGACGGCGCCGACATCACCACCATCGAGGGTCTCGCCGACGGCGAGCGGCTGCACCCGATGCAGGAGGCCTTCCGTGAGCACCACGGCCTGCAGTGCGGCTACTGCACGCCGGGCATGGTGATGGCGGCGGTGTCGCTGCTGAAGGAGATCCCCGACCCCACCGAAGCGCAGGTGCGGGAGGGCCTCGAGGGCAACCTCTGCCGCTGCACCGGCTACCACAACATCGTCCAGGCCGTGCTGGCGGCCGCCAAGACGCCCACGGGAGCGGTCTCGTGACCGCCGTCGAGGCGCCCACCGGTGACCGGGTGGTGGGCACCCGCCTCCGCCGCCGCGAGGACCCGGCGCTGCTCACGGGCGAGGCCCGCTACGTCGCCGACCTGCAGGTCCCCGGGACGCTGCACGCCGCCTTCGTGCGCAGCACCGCCGCGCACGCCCGCATCGGCCGGATCGACCTGGCGCCCGCCACGGCGATGCCCGGCGTGGTCGCCGCCTTCACGGGGGCGGACCTCCAGGGCGAGTGGGCGGCGCTGCCCTGCGCCTGGCCGGTGACGGCGGACATGAAGAACCCCGCCCACCTGCCGCTCGCCGTCGGCACCGTCAACTACGTCGGTGACGCCGTGGCCGTGGTGCTGGCCACCAGCGAGTACGCGGCGCGCGACGCCGCCGACGCGGTGGTCGTCGAGTACGACCCGCTGCCGGCGGTGGTCGACGTCGAGGACGCCGCCTCCGACCGGGTCGTGATCCACGAGGAGCTCGGCACCAACGTCAGCTACACCTGGGAGCTCACCCCCGATCCGGCGGCGGTCGACGCCGCCTTCGCCGGCGCAGCCCACACGGTGTCGGAGCGCTACATCCAGCAGCGTCTCATCCCCTCCGCCATGGAGCCGCGAGGCGTGCTGGTGGTGCCCCAGCCGTTCGGCGGCGACTTCACGGTCTACTCGGCCACCCAGATCCCGCACATCCTCAAGGTCATGTTGGCGCTGACCGCCGGCATCGACGAGACCCGGCTGCGAGTCGTCGCCCCGGCCGTGGGCGGCGGCTTCGGGTCCAAGCTCAACGTGTACGCCGAGGAGGTGGCCGCCCTCGTCCTCGCCCGCAAGCTGCGGGCCCCGATCCGCTGGATCGAGGAGCGCACGGAGGGGGCCCAGGCGACGATCCAGGGTCGCGGCCAGGTGCAGTACATCGACCTGGCGGCCGACGCCGACGGCCGCGTCACCGCCGTGCGGGTACGCCTCGTCGCCGACATGGGCGCCTACCTCCAGTTGGTCACCCCCGGTATCCCGCTGCTCGGCGCCTTCCTGTACTCCGGCGTGTACGACGTGCCGGCGTACTCGTTCCGCTGCACGTCGGTGTTCACCAACAAGACCCCGACCGATGCCTACCGCGGCGCCGGCCGGCCAGAGGCCACCTACGCCATCGAGCGGGCCATGGACGCCCTCGCCGCCGAGGTCGGGGTCGACCCGGCGGAGATCCGGCGGCGCAACTTCATCGCGCCCGAGGCGTTCCCCTACAGCTCGGCTTCGGGCCTGGTCTACGACAGCGGCAACTTCCGCGGCGCCCTGGACAAGTGCGTCGACATGGCCGGCTACGAGCAGCTGCGCGCCGAACAGGCCCGCCGGCGGGCCGAAGGGGCCAAGGTCCAGCTGGGCATCGGCGTGTCGTCGTACTTCGAGATGTGCGGCCTGGCGCCGTCGCGCGTGCTGGCCTCGCTCAACTACAGCGCCGGCGGCTGGGAGGCGGCGACGGTCCGGGTGCTGCCGACCGGCAAGGTCCAGGTCGTCACCGGCACCGCACCCCACGGCCAGGGCCACGAGACCTCGTGGGCGATGATCGTCGCCGACCGGCTGGGCCTCAGCCCCGACGACGTGGACGTGCTCCACTCCGACACCGCCATCGCCCCCTACGGCATGGACACCTACGGCTCGCGATCGCTGGCGGTGGGCGGGACGGCGGTCTACCTCGCCACCGAGAAGGTGCTCGACAAGGCCCGTTCCATCGCCGCCCACCAGTTGGAGGTGGCCGAGGAGGACCTCGAGTACGCCCGGGGCGCCTTCAACGTGCGGGGCACGCCCGACAAGAGCGTGCCGCTCGCCGGGGTGGCCTTCGAGGCGTTCACCGCCCACAACCTCCCCGACGGGATGGAGCCCAACCTCGAGGCGTCCACCCACTGGGACCCGCCCAACTTCACGTTCCCCTTCGGCACCCACATCGCCGTGGTCGAGGTGGACACCGAGACCGGGGCGGTGAAGCTGGCCCGCTACGTCGCCGTCGACGACTGCGGCAACCAGATCAACCCGCTGATCGTCGAAGGCCAGGTCCACGGGGGCATCGTCCAGGGCGTGGCCCAGGCGCTCTGGGAGGATGCCGTCTACGACGCCGACGGCAACCTGCTGTCGGCCAGCCTGATGGACTACCTGGTCCCCTCGGCCGCCGAGGTGCCGAGCTTCGAGACCGGGTCGACGGTCACGCCGAGCCCCACCAACCCCATGGGGGTCAAGGGCATCGGCGAGGCGGGCACCATCGGCTCGGCGCCGGCGGTCGTCAACGCCATCGTGGACGCGCTCTCGCCCTACGGCGTCCACGACATCACCATGCCGGCCACCCCCGAGCGGGTGTGGAAGGCCATCGAGCACGCCCAGGAGGCACGCGCATGATCCCCGCCCCGTTCGAGTACCAGCGCGCCGGCAGCGTCGACGACGCCCTCCGCCTCCTCGGGGAGGGCGGCGAGGACGCCAAGCTCCTCGCCGGTGGCCATTCGCTGCTCCCACTCATGAAGCTGCGGCTGGCCGCACCGACGCTGCTGGTCGACATCGGGCGCCTCCGGGACCTGTCGTATGTCCGCGACGGCGGCGACAGCCTCGCCGTCGGCGCCCTGACCCGCCACCGCGACGTCGAGACCGACCCGCTCGTCCGGGAGCACGCGCCGATCCTCGCCCACGTCGCCGGCCAGGTCGGCGACCCGCAGGTCCGCCACCGCGGCACCATCGGCGGCTCCATCGCCCACGGCGACCCGGCCTCCGACCTGCCCGCCGCCGCCCTCGCCCTCGGCGCCAGCTTCAAGGCCGTCGGCCCCGGCGGGGAGCGGAGCATCCCGGCCGCCGACTTCTTCCAGGGCTTCCTGGAGACGGCCCTGCAGCCCGGCGAGATCCTCACCGAGATCGTCGTGCCGAAGGCCACCGGGGCCGGATGGTCGTTCCAGAAGTTCAACCGGCGGGCCCAGGACTGGGCGATCGTCGGGGTGGCCGCCGTCCGCAACGGCTCCACCGGCATCGGGCTGGTCAACATGGGGTCCACGCCGCTGCGGGCGCAGGCGGTCGAGGAGGCCCTCGCCGGCGGGGCATCGGCGGAGGAGGCGGCGGCGCATGCTGCGGACGGCCTCGAGCCGCCGGCCGATCTCAACGCCTCACCGGAGTACCGCGCCCACCTCGCCCGGGTGCTCGTCCGCCGGGCGCTGGAGGAGGCGGCCACCGGCCACTCGTAGGCCAGCGGGCGCGCACACCGCCGGTCGCCGGGGCCGGGCCGTCACGGCCCGGCCCCGGCTGCGCCCGCACGCCGGTGGCGGGCGCGCCCGGGCGGGGAGCGCCGGCCGCCTCGGTACCCTGGCGGGGTGAGCGACCCCTCCCTGGCGACGCGCGCCGATGCCGAGCCGGCCCGGCCCGACCCCCTGACGCCTCCCGACGTCGACGCCGTCGCGGCGGCGCTCGAGGAGCACGGCTACATCGCCGACGAGGGCCTCGCCACGTCCATCTTCCTCTCGCTGGTGTTGCACCGCCCGCTGCTGCTCGAGGGTGAGGCCGGGGTCGGCAAGACGGAGGTGGCGAAGGTGCTCTCGGCGTGGACCGGCGGCGACCTGCTCCGGCTCCAGTGCTACGAGGGCATCGACGTGTCGCAGGCGGTCTACGAGTGGGACTACGCCCGCCAGCTGCTCCACCTGCGGGCCTCGGAGGTCGCGGGGCAGCAGTCGGCGAGCGGCGGGCGGCCCGAGGGGGCGCCCGGCTCGGAGCCGACCGACGCCGTCTACTCGGAGCGCTTCCTCGTCCGCCGCCCCCTGCTCCAGGCGATCGACCACGGCGACGGGCCGCCGCCGGTCCTGCTCATCGACGAGGTCGACCGGGCGGACGACGAGTTCGAGGCCTTCCTGCTCGAGATGCTGTCCGAGTACGCCGTGACCGTGCCGGAGCTCGGCACCTTCCGCGCCGCCGTCCCGCCGCGCGTGATCATCACCTCCAACCGGACACGGGACGTGCACGACGCCCTCAAGCGGCGCTGCCTCTACCACTGGGTGCCCCACCCCGACTTCGAGCGCGAGGTGGCGATCGTGCGCCTGCGGGCGCCACAGGCAGCCCCGGTGCTGGCCCGCCAGGTCGCCGCCGCGGTCGAGGCCCTGCGCGGCATGCAGCTCTACAAGCCGCCGGGCGTGGCCGAGACGATCGACTGGGCGACGGCGCTCGCCGCCCTCGGCCGGGCGACGATCGACGAGCGGACGCTCGACGTGACGCTCGGGACGGTCCTCAAGTACCAGGAGGACCAGAACCGGGTGCGGGCCGCCGGCATCGGCGAACTGGTGCGGGCCGCCGTGCTCCGGGGCGCATGACCACCGGGGCGGTCGTGACCGGCGGTGACCGGATGGTCGTCGGTTTCGCGCGCGCCCTGCGGGGGGCCGGGCTGCCGGTCCCCGTCGGCAGCGTCGTCACCTTCGCCGAGGCGCTCGGGCGTGTCGGCATCGACGGGCGGTCGGCGGTGTACTGGGCGGGCCGGGCGACCCTCGTCCGCCGCCCGGAGGACATCGGCGTCTACGACCGGGTCTTCGCGTCGTACTGGCTGGACCGGGCGAGTTGGGCCGAAGCCGAACCCGCCGGCGAACCGGTGACCCTCGCCCTGGACGACCTGCCCGACGACGATCCTGCGGCGGACGCCGAGGACGCCGGCTCCGAGGAGGTGCAGGCGGTGCGCTGGAGCGCCGTCGAGCTCCTGCGGGACCGGGACTTCTCGACCTACACGCCGGCGGAGTGGGCCGAGTTCCAGCGCCTCGTCGAGCGGCTGCGGGTCACCGCCGAGCGGCGGCGCGCCCGGCGCCGGCGGCCCGACCCCCGCCGCCGGGGCCATCCGGATCTCCGCCGTACGGTGAGGCGGGCGTTGCGCACCGGCGGGGAGCCACTCGATCGGGCGTGGCGCGCGCCGGCGACCCGACCCCGGCGGC
Source organism: Acidimicrobiales bacterium (assembly GCA_035702855.1). GTDB lineage: Bacteria > Actinomycetota > Acidimicrobiia > Acidimicrobiales > Palsa-688 > JAKAQB01. The sequence continues at coordinate 9,656 of DASSZM010000033.1, forward strand.
TGGTGCTGCTGGTGGACGTCTCCGGCTCCATGGAGACCTACGCCCGGGCCCTGCTGCGCTTCGCCCACGCTGCCGTCTCCGCCCGGGGCCCGTCGCGCTGCGAGGTGTTCACGCTCGGCACGCGGCTCACCCGGGTGACCCGCCAGCTCGGCGACCGGGACCCCGATGCGGCGCTGGGCGCTGCCGCCGGGGTCGTCGACGACTGGTCCGGCGGCACCCGCCTGGGTGAGGCGTTGCAGGAGTTCAACGACCGCTGGGGGAGCCGGGGGACGGCGAGGGGAGCAGTGGTCGTGATCCTCTCCGACGGCTGGGATCGCGGTGAGCCCGACGCCCTGGCCGAGCAGATGGCCAGGCTCGCCCGGGTGGCGCACCGGGTGGTGTGGGTGAACCCCCTGAAGGCGAGCCCCGGCTACGCCCCGCTGGCCCGTGGGATGGCGGCGGCACTCCCGCACGTTGACCAGTTCGTGGAAGGCCACTCGCTGGCCGCACTCGAACACCTCGCCGCCGTCGTCGGCGGCCCGTCGCCCTTCGCAAAGGAGGCTGCAGCATGAAAGAGGTCCTCACGGACATCGACCGGTGGCGGTCGGAGGGCAAGCGCGTCGCCGTGGCCCGTGTCGTCGGCATCGAGGGTTCGAGCCCCCGCCTGCCCGGGGCGACGATGGTGGTCAGCGACACCGGTGAGGTCGCCGGCTCGGTCTCGGGTGGCTGCGTGGAAGGGGCGGTGGTGACCGAGGCCCTCGAGGTCCTCGCCGGCGAGGGGAGCCCCCGGCTGTGCACCTTCGGGTACTCCGACGACGAGGCGTTCGCGGTCGGCCTGACCTGCGGCGGGACGATCCGGGTGCTCGTCGAGCCCCTCGAGTGGTAGGCGGCGCACGCTGATGGCCGGACTGTTCGAGGCGCTCGCCGCCGCCCTGCGGGCCGAGGAGCCCGTGGCCCTCGCCGAGGTCGTCGAGGGTCCCGAGGAACTCTTCGGCGCCAAGCTCGTCGTCCGGCCGGGCGGCGACCCCGTCGCGCTCGGCACGCTGGGCGACCCCGACCTGGACCGGGTGGTCACCCGGGACGCCCTGGGGGAGCTCGCCGCCGGTCTCAGCGTGACCCGTCACTACGGACGCCACGGCGAGGCACGCGCCCGCGACGTCGGGGTGTTCATCGAGAGCTTCGCCCCGCCACCGCGCATGGTGATCTTCGGGGCCGTCGACTTCACGGCCTCCCTGGCGCGGGTCGCCAAGGTGCTCGGCTACCACGTCACCGTCTGCGACGCCCGGCCCGTCTTCGCCACCCGGGCGCGCTTCCCCATGGCCGACGAGGTGGTCGTGGCCTGGCCCGACCGGCACCTCGCAGAGGTGGGCCCGCTCCTCGGCCCGCGCGACGCCGTCTGCGTGCTGACCCACGACCCCAAGTTCGACGTGCCGGCGATCACGGCGGCGCTGCGGACCTCGGTCGGCTATCTCGGGGCGATGGGATCGCGCCGCACGACCCTCGAGCGGGAGGGACGGCTGCGTGAAGCCGGCGTGGACGAGCGCGGGCTGGCCCGGGTGATGGCCCCGATCGGGTTGGACGTCGGCGCCCGGACGCCGGAGGAGACCGCCGTGGCGATCTGCGCCGAGATCATCGCCTCCCGTACCGGGCGGGCGGCGCCGTCGCTCCGCGACGCCGAGGGCCCGATCCACCGGGACGCCACGACCCCCGCCCCGTCACCGGCGTGAACCCCGACCGCCAGGGCGGCGGCCCCGCTGCGGTGGCGGCGGTCGTCCTCGCCGCCGGGGCGGGAAGCCGCTTCGCCGCCGACGGCCCCGGAGCGCCCGCCGCCCACAAGCTGCTGGCCGAGTTCCGGGGGCGACCGGTGGTGTGTTGGGCCCTCGAGGCCGCCGCCGGAGCCGGCCTGGCCCGCACATGGGTCGTGACCGGCGCCGTCGACCTGGGGGAGGTCGTGCCGCCCGGTGTGGAGGTGCTGCCCAACCCCGACTGGGCGTCGGGCCAGGCCTCGTCGCTCCGAACCGCCGTGCGAGCGGCGGACGCCGCCGGGCTGCGCGCCGTCGTCGTCGGCCTCGGTGACCAGCCGCTGGTGACCGCCGCCGCCTGGCGGGCCGTGGCCGGCGGGCCCGGACCCATCGCGGTGGCGACCTACGGCGGCCGCCGCCGCAACCCTGTCAGGCTGGACCGGGAGGTGTGGCCGGACCTGGTCGCCGAGGGTGACGAGGGGGCCCGCTCGCTGATGCGGCTTCGGCCTGAGCTCGTCCGAGAGGTACCGTGCGCCGGGGACCCGGCGGACATCGACACCGTGGAGGATCTGCACCGATGGAACTGACCAACGACTTCCGAGTGAGCGTGCCGCCGGCCAAGGCCTGGGAGGTGCTCACCGACGTCGAGCGCATCGCCCCGATGCTGCCCGGAGCCCAGCTCCAGGAGATCGAGGGCGACCAATTCCGGGGCATCATCAAGGTCAAGGTCGGCCCCATCACCGCCCAGTACAAGGGGACCGCCAGCTGGCTCGAGCAGGACGAGGCCGCCGGGCGGGTGGTGCTGAAGGCGTCCGGCCGCGATACCCGGGGCCAGGGCAACGCCAGCGCCACGATCACCTGCACCATGACCCCCGACGGGGACGGGACCAAGGTGGGGGTCACGACCGACCTGACGATCACCGGGAAGGTCGCCCAGTTCGGTCGCGGGGTCCTCGCCGACGTCAGCGGCAAGCTGATCGGCCAGTTCGTCGACGCCCTCGAGGCCGACCTCAAGGGCGAGGGTGCGCCGGCCGCTGGCGCCCCCGCCGCCGCGGCGGCGCCGGCCGCCGGCGCCGCTCCCAGCGAGGGGGCCGCTTCCCCGGCGGCTGCCCCGGAGGCAGGTGGGCCGGCTGGCGGTGAGGCGACGGCGGCTGCCCCGGCTGCGGCCCCGGCTGAGTCGGCCGCGACTTCCGCCGAGTCCGGGGCGGCGCCGGCGTCCGGCGGCGTGCGGCGCATCGAGCACCCGGAGCCCCAGCCCGTCGACCTCATCGACGCCGCCGGCGGCTCGGTCGCCAAGCGGCTCCTCCCCCTGCTCGGCGTGGTCGGGGTGCTGTTGGTCTTCGTCGCGCTCCGGCGGTCCCGCCGGCGCGCCCGCCGGCGCTGAGCCTGCCGGTGCCCCGCCCGCCGGTGACCACGCCGCCCGCCGGCGAGGGCTCGCGGCGCTCCTCCACGCCGCGGGGCTCCTCCACCCCGCCGGACTTCGGGCCGCCGGACGCCGCCGAGGTCGCCCGCGTGACCGCATTGCTCGGGCGCCCGCCCCGGGGGCGCTTCGTGGTGGTCGTGCGGGACTCGGCCGGCGAACCGGCCGTGTTGCGGAACGCGCCCCTCCTCGAGGACGGGACCCCCATGCCGACCCG